>DASUZY010000052.1:0-81699 GCA_036376635.1 Sphingomicrobium sp. | reverse complement strand
ACCTTCGGGTGGCTCTTGAGGAATTCGCAGACCTTCTCGGCATTCTCGCCAGCCCGGCTCATCCGGAGCTCGAGGGTTTCAAGGCTGCGCAGCAGCATCCACGCCGTGTTCGGGTCGCAGATCGTGCCGATCGTGTTGCGCAGCATCCGGATGCGGTTGATCAGCTCGCGCTCGCCGACAACGGCCCCCGCGACAAGATCGCTGTGGCCGCCAACATATTTCGTCAGGCTATAGACCGACAGGTCCGCGCCCTGCGCCAGCGGCTTCGCCCATAGCGGGCCGAGGAAGGTGTTATCGATGGCGATCGGGGGCTTCTCATCGCCGCTGAACGCCGCGTCGACCGATGCGCGGACGGCTTCGACATCCACGAGCTGATTGGTCGGATTCGCGGGGCTTTCGAGATAGACGAGGCTGACGCGTCCCTTCTCCTTGCCCCTGGCGATCGCGGCGTCGATTTCCTCGCGCGTCGCACCGGATGGGAAGTCGACCCAGGAGACGCCGAATTGACCGAGGATCTTGGCGATGAGCGTCTCGGTGGCGGCGTAGAGCGGACCCGAATGGACCACGCAGTCGCCGGGCCGGACGAACGTCAGCAGCAGGGTCGCGATCGCGGACATGCCGCTGGAGAAGGCGAGCGCGTCGTCGGCATCTTCCCAGACGGCGAGACGGTCCTCCAGGATCTCCTGGTTCGGACCGTTGAAGCGCGAATAAATGAGACCCTCCGCGCCCCCCGGGCGCTTGCCGGTGACTCCCTCAAAGAAGCGCTTGCCGGCGGCCGCACTTTCGAACGCGAAGGTCGAGGTGAGGAAGATCGGCGGCTTCAGTGAACCCTCGCTGAGCTCGGGATCAAACCCGTATCCGAGCATAAGCGTCTGGGCGCTGAGCTTGCGATTGCCGATTTGCGTCGGTGACGGGCGCGGCGCGCGCTTGTGGGAGCTGTCGGCGGCGATGTCACGTTCGGTAGGCAAGTGCGGTCTCCTCGTTGCCGGGCGGCCTTAGCGCCAAGTGCCGGGCACGCCAATCAACTGCCGGACATCGTCGATAAGCGGAGCTTGTCAGCGCACCGCGATCGCGCTCAGCTGACGGCCATAGTCGGCTTCGCCCCGATGGGTTGAGCGGCGGAAACTGAAGAAACGATCCGCGTCGGCATAGGTGTCCAGGCTTAGCGCTTCGACTTCGCCGACGCCTGCTGCCAGCAGCCGTTGCACGACATAGGCCTCAAGATTGAAATGCGGCTTTCCTGACGGTCCCGTCACGAAGAAGCGACGATTGTCGGACCTCGCTTCAAGGAAGCGCGTCCGGAAGGTCTCGTCGACTTCATATGAGGGCTGAGCGATGCACGGCCCTACCGCGGCGTGAATTTGTTCCCGCCGGGCGCCGAGCCGCTCCATCGCTTCGATTGTCGAGTCCGTCACGCCCGCAAACGCGCCGCGCCACCCGGCATGTGCGGCACCGACGACGCCCGCTTCCTCGTCGGCGAAAAGCACCGGTGCGCAATCCGCCGTCAGGATACCCAACAACAAGCCCGGCCGATCAGTCGCCAAGGCGTCGGCCCGGGGCCGCTCGGCCTGAGTCCAGGCTCGATCCGCGATGACCACATCCGACGAGTGCACCTGGTGAACTGTCACCAGCTCGGCTCCCGGCAGTATCGCCTCGATCGCGCGGTCGCGATTCTCCGCGATCGCTTCACGATCGTCATTGCTGCCGTATCCGACGTTCAGTCCAGCGCACTCACCAGCCGACACACCCCCTCGACGGCCGAGAAAGCCGTGAGCGAAGCCGCCGAGGCTGACCGCCCGGATGACTTCGACGCTGCTCACAGAACCTTCCGCATGATCACGTCCTCGTCGGCATGGCTGCCGACCATGAAGTCATAGCGACCGACAGCCTCGAAGCCGTGCCGGTCGTAGAAGCGCCTTGCCCGGTGATTGTCGACGTAAACGGTCAGATAGAGGCGTGTCGCGCCGCGCCTGCGGGCCTCCTCGAACGTCCAGTCGATGAGCTGCTGCGCAATTCCGGCCCCGTGATACGGTTTGAGCACGTAGAGCTGATCCAGCAACAATGCTGGGCTGTCTTCCTCGACGGGGATCTTGAGGGGCCCGACCTTCACGTAAGCCGCCGCCTCGCCGTCGACCTCCGCGATCCGGCAGGCGAACACGGGATCGCGGAGCTGCTCCTCCCAATCCTCGACGCCAAAACTCGTCAGGAATTCTTCGAGATCTTCCGGCCGATACAGATGGGCAAAGGTGTCGCAAAAGCTCTCGTTGAATAGACGATCGAGCGTGGCGCCGTCGCCGGGTTGGGCATCGCGATAGGTGACCGTCATTCAAACCCCGCTGGAGCCGGCCATTCCGGCGAATGGAGGCCAAGCACCTTGAACAGCTGACCCATTTGCCCGCCGCCGGTGAGGCGATCCAGCGCGGCCTGAATCTCTTCCGATCGGTCCGGATGAGCGCGAGACAACGCCTGCGCCCGTGCCTCAATGCCGAGGCGGATTAGCCATTCGCCCTGCGGCACGAGCGGCGTCACTGAAGCGCCAGCACCCCTGCCCGCTCCGGCCGCAGCCTCGAAATCGACATGCGAAGTGAGATCCTGTTCGCCCGGGTTGGCCAGGACCGGCGCGAAGGCATGACCTCGAACAGCCTGGAGCGTGTCGCCGGGCGCGGATTGTTGGTGGCCGTAGTCGATGAACAACGCCACACCTCCCTTGGCCGCAAGGCATGTCGCGATGGCCCCCACTGCTTCATCTCGCTGAGGAGCCGTCTCGATCGTCTCGCCATCACGATCGAAAGCGAGACCGCCCGCCGCGATAAGCACTCGCCGCTCGACACCTGCGACGTGCTGCCGGATCGGCAGTGCGTCCAGGAACTCGTTTGCGACCAGCAGTAACGGCCGCGCGGGAAGAGCGTCGATCGTCTCGTGCCATCGGGCGGCGGGAATTGCCTGACGCTGCAAGTCCCGCAAGACCGGACTGGTCTCGACCAGATGAACGTCTCCGGCGAACCCAGCCGAACGGAGCACTCGCAACGCGTCGCTCGCAAGCCCGCCTCTTCCTGGCCCCAGCTCGACGTAGATCGCGTCGGCCGGCGCCCCGGCTCGGCGCCAGCAGTCTGCCAGTGCCGCGCCCACCATTTCCCCGAACATCTGGCTAATCTCGGGCGCGGTGGTGAAATCGCCACGAGTGCCCAACGGATCGCGCGTCGCGTAATAATATGCGTTGCAGGCTTCCATGTAGGTCTCGACCGTGATCGGGCCCTCCGCGGCAATCCGCTCGCGCAGTGCCCGCTCCAGCGGAGTCACGCGACCGATGCTGTCCCGACGGTAGGCTCGACCCGCACGCGGCGCTTGCTCGCGGTCATCATCAGATAGAGCCCGCCAATGATCATCGGCAGCGACAGCCACTGGCCCATGTGCAGATGGGTCGCCTGGGCGAATGCCACCAGCTGCGAATCCGGTTCGCGGATGAACTCAACGCCGAAGCGGAACAGGCCGTAGAAGAAGATGAAAGTTCCAACGAGCTTGCCCGGCTCATATCGCGCCTTGGTCCTCCAGAACATGAAGGCAAGAATGCAGAACAGCACGATTCCCTCCAGGAACGCCTCGTAGAGCTGGCTTGGGTGGCGCGGCGGGCCGAGCACCAATCCAAGGGGCGTGACCTCCTGAAACCGGATCGCCCAAGGGACCGTCGTTGGCGCTCCCCAGAGCTCCTGGTTGATGAAGTTCGCAATGCGCCCAAAGCCGAGACCGAACGGCACGCAGCAGGCGACATAGTCATGGATCCGCAGCCAGGAGAGCTTCTCCTTGCGCGCGAAGTAGATGATTCCGAGCGAGGTGCCGATCACGCCGCCGTGGAAGGACATCCCGCCGTCCCACAGCCTCAATATCTCCAGCGGATGCCGCAGATATTCGCCGAGATTGTAGAAGAGGACATAGCCGATGCGCCCTCCGAAAATCACGCCGAGCGCGGCGTAGAAGACGAGGTCGTCGGCATGGCGCTTGGCCATTGGAGCACCCGGCTGCTTCAGGAGCTTCAGCAGGTACCAATAGCCGATGATGATCCCGGCCAGGTACGCGATGCTGTACCATCTGAGAGAGAAGGCGCCGATGTGGAAAAGCACTGGCGAGAGCCCGAGATCCGGGAATGCAGTGAAGCGGGAATAGTCGACGTCTTGCAAGGGCTTCCCCATGGATGCTCAGCGCCTCATAAGGCGGAGGCCACCAAAGGCAAAGGAGCGTGAATGCCGAACGAGCTGGACCGCCGCTTCGACGAGGAACTGGCCAGGGTTATTGGACCCGGCGGACGACTGGTAATCGGCGAGGATGAGCTCGGACGAGCGACCGTCACCAACTTTCCCTCGACGCTCCCGCTCTTCTTCAAGACCTTCTGCGCTTTGAATGCAGCGAACGAGGCCGTCGTCGCTGGAGAAGAGCGGCTGACCTTCGCCGATCTCGACCGCATCTCCGATCGACTGGCTCTCGGACTTGTCGCGCGCGGCGTAGCCAAGGGCGATCGCGTCGGGATCGCGATGCGCAACTGCCCCGCATGGATCGTCAGCTACATGGCGGCCGTGAAGGCCGGTGCAATTGCGACGCTTCTCAACGGCTGGTGGGAACCGTTCGAGATGGAACATGCGATCGAGCTCACCGATCCCAAGCTGATCATCGCCGACCCGTCGCGAGCCAAACGCATTGCAGCGCGATGTTCCGGGCGCGACATCGTCAGCCTCGCCATTGAAGCCCCTGTCGAACAGGCAATCGCGCCATTGCTGGAAGGCGCAGATGAGAAAGGCGTCTTGCCGGAATTGTCGCCGGACGACGACGCGACCATCCTGTTCACGTCGGGATCGACCGGGGATGCAAAGGGCGCGCTGTCGACCCATCGCGCGGTCACGACCGGCGTCTATGCCTATTCCACAGGCCTGATTGTATTGCTGGGAATCCTCACGCAGGACGGCAGGGCTCCGGCTGGACCTGCCCGCACCCTGCTCAGTGTGCCCTTGTTCCATGTCACCGGCGAGGTGCCGGTCATGCTGAACAGCTTCGTCATTGGCCGCTGCATGGTCATAATGCCCAAGTGGGACGCGACCGAGGCGCTGCGGCTGATCGAGAAGGAAAAGGTCACCTATTTCGTCGGAGTACCGACGATGAGCCTGGAGATCATGAACCATCCGGACCGGGACAAGTACGACTTGTCCTCGCTCAAGGACATTACGGCCGGGGGAGCGCCGCGGCCGATCACCCACGTGGAGCGGCTCAGGCGGGAATTCCCCGATGCTCAGCCGGCGCTCGGCTACGGCCTGACCGAGACCAATGCCACCGGCTGCTCAAACTTCTGGAGCAGCTATGCAGCCAAGCCCGCATCGACCGGACGATCGCAGAAGCCCCTGGTCCAAGTATCCATTCTTGGCGCCGGCGACCGGCCGCTGCGGTCCGGCGAACCCGGTGAGATCGGCATCCGCTCAGCGGCGAACATCAAGGGATATTGGCACAACCCTACGGCGACGGCGGAAGCGCTGACTCCCGACGGCACCATCCGGACAGGCGATATCGGTTATCTCGACGAGGACGGCTATCTGTTCATCGTCGACCGGAAGAAGGAGATCATCATCCGGGGCGGCGAGAACATTTCCGCCGCCGAGGTGGAGGCGGAATGTTACGCCTGCCCAGCCGTCGCCGAAGCCGCGGTGTTCGCAGCGCCCGACGAACGGCTCGGCGAGGTGCCGGTTGCGGTCATCCATCTCAAGGAAGGCTCGGAGCTGGAGGACCGCGAACTACGCGCGTTTCTCGACGGCAAGCTCGCGAAGTTCAAGATCCCTGAACGGATCATATTTTCTAACGAGCCGCTGCCGAAGCTTGGGACGGGCAAGATCGATCGCCGCGCACTCAAGGCCCAATACGCCAGTTGAAAATCGACCGAAGAACATTGCTGATCAGCGGTGGCGCCGGCGTCGGCTTGATCGTCGCTTTCTCGCTTTGGCCGCGTCATCTCAAGAGCGAGCTATCCGTCCGCCGCGGTGAAGAGGCGTTCGGCAATTACATCAAGATCGCGCGTGACGGGCGGATCACCGTCGCTGTCCCTCAAGTCGAAACGGGCCAAGGCATCTGGACTGGACTTCCGCAGATCGTCGCCGACGAACTCGGGGCTGCATGGGAAGCGGTGGCGGTCGAGCCCGCGCCAATGGCGAAAGGCTATGGGAATGCGCTGGCTGAAGAGGAAGGCTGGCCCGCCGGTATCCGCATCACCGCTGGCGCGACGTCGGTGCGCGCCTTCGAACGGCCGCTGAGGGACGCCGCGGCGACCGCGCGGGCAATGTTGGTCGGCGCCGCCGCCGACCGGTGGAATGTCGACCCCGCCAAGTGCGAGACCGCCGACGGGTTCGTCATCAACGGAGTGAGGACCGCAACGTTCGGCGAGTTGGCTGAAGAGGCGGCAGACCGAATGCCTCCGCTGAGCGCTCCACCGCGCCAATCGACCAAGGAACGGCTGATGGGACAGCCGCTGCAACGGCTCGATGGCCCCGCCAAGACCGACGGAAGCTGGCGCTTCTCCGGAGATGTCCGATTACCGGGGATGCTGTTCGCTTCGGTCAGAATGGCGCCGCCGGGCGGAACGCTGACCGGCTATTCCCGGCAGTCCATCGCCAGTACGCCGGGGGTCCGCCACTTCACCGCCAATTCCCGGTGGCTCGCAGTGGTGGCGGATAGCTGGTGGACGGCCGAACAAGCACTGCGGAGGAGCGGGCCGAAATTCTCCGGTACGCGCAGTGCCGCAGATATACGGCCTTTGTTCGAACAGGCGCTTGCAAGCGGTGATGCGCAGCATTGGTTCAGTCGCGGCGACTATGCGGGCGTCACGCGAGGATCACGGCCGCTGGCGGCAACCTATTATGCAGCCCCATCCCAGCATCTGGCGCTCGAACCCCTCGTGGCGACGGCGAGGGTGAATGGCGGTGACGTCGAATTATGGACAGCAACGCAGGCACCGCGCTTCGGACACGCCTATGCAGCGCTTTACCCGATGCCGACGGGCGAACCCGCCGGCCGCGCGCTGGAGCCCGATGCGGCACCGATTGCAATCGAACTCGCGCGAGCGACTGGAAGGCCGGTGCAAGTCACCCTGTCCCAGTACTCGAGCCAGAATCACGATCGACCCGCGCCAGGAGCCCTTGCGCGGATGACCGCACTCCCGGGCGCCGGAGGAATCACTTCCGCCTGGGCGATGAAGCTTGCCACGGCCGACGGCATCGGTTCGGCGCTGGCGCGGCTGGCGGGTAAGTCGGCCCCGTCAAAATTCAGCCAGTCGGCACTCGACGGCGCCATTCCGCCCTATTCCATTCCGAATGTGCGCGTTGATGCTGTTCAAACAGCCTTGCCGTTCGAACCCGGCTACATGCGTGCATCCCCTGAGCGGGAACTTGCCTTCTTCACCGAGAGCTTCGTCGACGAGCTTGCTCATGCCGCGGGCATGGAGCCCCTATCGTTCCGAATGTCGATGTTGGGCCAGAACGGCCGGCTCGCCCGCTGCCTTCAGGCGGCCACCCGGCTCGCGGGCTGGGATGGCGGTGGCGCGGGAAGCACCATGGGAATCGCCGGAGCGTCCGCATTCGGATCGCACATCGGCCTCGTTGCCAGCGCCAGCATCGGCGACGACCAGCGCGTGAAGGTTCACAGGCTGGTCGCGGCAATCGATTGCGGGCGAGTGATCAACAGCGGCCTTGTGGAGCAGCAGGTCGCGGGCGCGCTCATCTGGGCACTGGCGCAGGCAACGGTTCCGTCGCCCGAGTGGATTGCCGGAATGCCGCGCGCTCGGCCTATCGGCGGTATTGCGCTTCCGCGCCTGAATGACGCACCCGACATCGTGGTTCAGATCATTCCGAGCAGCGATGCGCCCGGCGGCATCAACGGTCTCGGCGCGATCCCGCTCGCCCCAGCGGTCGCCAATGCAATTCACGCGGGCTCAGGCAAGCGCTTGCGCTCGCTGCCGTTCGACCTGATGGCCGCATGAAGGCGCCCGATCACCCGACGGTGCCAGGGCCGAAGATCGGCGTCTTGCTGATTAATCTGGGCACGCCCGACGCTCCTGAAGAGCGGGCCGTTCGGCGCTACCTCGCGGAGTTCCTTAGCGATCGGAGGGTGATCGAGATTCACCCATTCGCATGGAAGCCGATCCTGCATGGCATCGTGCTGCGCCGGCGTCCGAAGAAATCGGCGGAGGCTTACAACCAGATCTGGACTAATGAGGGTTCGCCGCTGAGAGCCATCGCGCATCGCCAAGCGGACGCGCTTCGATCGCGCTTTCCCAACGTCTCGGTTCATTACGCGATGCGCTATGGACATCCCGGCATTGCGGGCGCGCTCGAGCGAATGTTGGACGAGGGCTGCACCAGAATTCTCGCGGCGCCGCTCTATCCCCAATATTGCGCGGCAACGACCGCAACCGCGAATGACGCCGTCTTCGGAACACTGGCGAGAATGCGCTGGCAACCCGCGCTGCGAACGCTGCCGCCTTATTACGACGACCCCAATTACATCGATGCTCTCGCCGCCAATCTGAAGCGGCAGCTGACATCGCTCGACTTCACGCCCGATCGCCTGTTGCTGAGCTTTCACGGAATGCCCGTACGGACGCTGGAACTTGGCGACCCCTACCATTGTCATTGCCAGAAGACGGCGCGGCTAATTGGCGAAGCGCTCGGCCGCGACATTGACGTTTCATTCCAGTCCAAGTTCGGTCGCGCAAAGTGGCTCGAACCGGCGACGGACGCGACGCTGGCGGAGTTGCCTCGACGGGGCATCAAACGCCTCGCGATCGCTGCGCCAGGCTTCTCGGCCGATTGCATCGAGACGCTCGAGGAGCTCGGCATCCGCGGTCGCGAAACCTTCATCAAATCCGGCGGTGAGCGATTCGCGCTGCTCGACTGCCTCAATGATTCGCCGGAAAGCATCGACATGCTGACACGGCTCGTCACTCGCGAACTTGCAGGCTGGCTGCCGCAGCAATAAGCGCGGCGCCGAGGAGAGGAGAGGCTTATGGCTCGAGTGGCGGTGGTCACTGGCGGCACGCGCGGAATCGGCGAGGCGATCAGCATCGCGCTTCGGGATGCCGGAATGCAGGTCGCGGCGAACTATGCGGGCAATGAGGAGCGAGCGCGCGCTTTCACCGATCGCACCGGAATCGCGGCGTACAAATGGGACGTCTCCGATTTCGACGCCTGCCAGGAAGGGGTTCGCAAGGTCGAAGCTGACCTTGGTCCGGTCGACGTGCTGGTCAACAACGCCGGCATCACACGAGATACGACCATCCGCAAGATGAACCATCAGCAGTGGCAGGACGTCATCGACACCAATCTTGGCGGCTGCTTCAACATGGCGAAGGCGGTGTTCGACGGAATGTCCGGTCGCAAATACGGCCGCATCGTCAACATCGGCTCGATCAATGGTCAGGCGGGACAATATGGCCAGGTGAACTACGCCGCCGCCAAGTCCGGCATCCACGGGTTCACCAAGGCGCTGGCGCAGGAGGGCGCCCGCTCGGGCGTCACGGTCAACGCGATCGCTCCGGGTTACATCGATACCGACATGGTCGCGGCAGTGCCCGAAGAGGTCTTGCAAAAGATCATCGCGAAGATCCCGGTGGGGCGGCTTGGCAAGGCCGAAGAAATCGCTCGCGCGGTGGCGTTCCTGGTGGATGAGAATGCCGGATTCGTCACCGGGTCCACGCTGTCGATCAACGGCGGCCAGCACATGTATTGATGGCGGACTACGCGCCGCCGAAGAAGCGCTCGGTGCTCATCGCCGGGCACCAGACCTCGATCAGCCTGGAGCCGATGTTCTGGCGCGCCCTTGACGCCGCCGCGCGCGAGCGAGGTTGCCCTTTGAACGCGCTGGTCGCCGAGATCGACGTCCTCCGGCTCGATGCAAGTGAGCCGCCCAACCTCACTTCAGCGATCAGGCAGTGGCTGTTCGAGCGGAGCTCAGGATCGCCCGACTGAAGGCCGCCGAAGCCGCGGGAACCTGGTCCAGGAAGAGTGAGGGCTCGATCAGCTCCAGCTCCATGATCCGCAAGGTGCCCCCGTCGTCCGGAACGATGTCGACGCGAGCGTAGGTTGCTCTCGCCGGAGCCGCCGCAAGCGCCTGCTGCGCAAGCTCGATGGCGCCAGCCGGCGGAGCGTTGCAGGCTGTCGTCACCCCGCCGTGATATTCCTGAACTCGGAAGTCGCCCGACTTGGGACGCTTGACGACTGCATGGCTGTAGTCGCCGCCAAACAGCATCAGGGAAAACTCGCCGGTCCGGCCGATCTCCTCGAGCAACGGCTGGACGATCATCGGACGGCGCGCGCTGTCCTTCGGCAAATCATCGCTTGGCCCCAGTCGGTGCGTGCCCATGGCGCTCGCCGAGACGGGCGGCTTGATCACCAGCCAATCGGTTCCGAACTCGCGCCGCGCCTGCTCAAGGTCGGCGTCAGAGCAGGATTCCACGGCAAGCGTAGGAACGGTCGAAACGCCGAGGCTGGCGAGCTCGGCAAGGTAAGCCTTGTCGCCGTTCCACCGAAGCAATTCCGGCGGGTTGATCATCGGCCAGCGCTCGGCTTCGGCACGATCGAGAAGCGCGAGCCAGCGCGGATAGTCGGTATGATAGCCCCACGCGACCAGCGGCAGGATCAGATCGAAAGCGGAGACATCCCCTATGCCCGTCCAGGCGATCGGCTCGACGTCCGCGCCTACAGCCTGCAGTGCCTTGGCCTGCGGGTCGTAAGTCCAGCGCCACGGCTCCGGATAATCCGGATCGGGCACGAGAACGGCGATGCGGGTCATCGCGTGAGAAGGATGCGCGCCTGCCCCGCGATCTGTGCCAGCATCGGGGCGCTGACATGGCCCTCGCTGCGCGCCCGCGCGATGAGATCGCGGAATTGGGCAATGCGCTCGCCGTGCTTGCCGACCCAGTCCTCAACGCCTTCATCGACCTGCTTGCCACGGCAACGTCCGAGAAACTCAATTCGAAGCTGCTCGAAATCACGCGCCAGGCCGGCGGTCAGCAGACGCTCCCACTGATCGGCCGGGACGAAGCGGGCAACCTGCTGCTGCGCCCAGTCGAGCCCGAGCGCCTCACCGAGCCGTGTGTAAGCACGCGTCGCCTCGAACTCATCGAGCTTGTTGTGTGCAGCAAGCGCGGCAACGCCGAACACGCCGTCGAGCTCGAACAGCCGAACGAGGCCGCGGACGATGTCCTCGTTCGCGCCAAGCGCGATCAGCCGGTCGCGGCGCGCGGTGGCTTCGTTCTTCACCTCGGAGCGGATCAGTTTTGCCGCCGCGGCCGAAATCTTGCGGACCCCCGGTTCGAGCAGAGCGCAAAGCTTCTCGACACTGGTCTCGCCACCGCCAGCCCGGATGATGTCGGACAAATGCGCCCGAACGCTCGCGGCGGCGATCGAGAAGAGCTCGATGCGGACGGTCTCAGGAAGTTCGTCCTTTTCGATCTCGGACCACAGGGCGTCGAGATTGAGGAGGCGTTCTGCAACGAGGAACGCGGCGACCACCTGCTGCAGTGAAACGCCTTCTTCTTCGACCAGGTCGTAAGCCACGCCAGGACCCAGGCGGTTGACGAGGCGGTTCGCGACCTTGGTCGCGACGATCTCGTTGCGCAGCCGGTGTGCGCGGATGGCGTCAGCCTCGGTCTTCCGCATTGCCCTTGGGAATGCGTCAAACAGCTGCGGCCCGACGATTGCGTCCTCGGCGAGCTCAAGCTCCTCGGCGGCATCCTGAAGCACGAGCTTGGATACAGAGAGCACGACGGCCAACTCGGGACGGGTCAGGCCGCGATTTTCCTGGGAACGGCGCAACAGCTCTTCGCTGGTGCCAAGCCCTTCCACCTTGCGATCGAGCCGGCCGGAAGCCTCGAGCAACTCGATCGTACGGACGTTCGCCGGAAGCATGGTCGCTCCCCCCGCCTCGGCGATCGACAGCGCGAGCGTTTGCAGGCGATTATCCTCAAGCACGATCTCGGCGACATCTTCGGTCATTTTTGCGAGCAAGGCATTGCGCTTGTCGAAATCGAGCCGCCCCTCGCGCATCTCCCGATTGAGCGGGATCTTGATGTTCACCTCATTGTCCGAGCAATCGACGCCTGCGCTATTGTCGATGAAGTCCGTGTTGATGCGTCCGCCACGCTCGGCGAACTCGATGCGCGCGGCCTGGGTGATGCCGAGGTTGGCGCCTTCGCCGATCACCTTTGCGCGAAGCTCGTCGGCACTGACTCGGAGTGCGTCGTTGGATGGGTCGCCAACATCCGCCTGACTCTGGTTCGAAGCCTTCACATAGGTGCCGATTCCGCCGAACCACAGAAGATCGACGGGGCTCTTTAGGATGGCGTTGATCAGGCTCGCGGGGTCGAGCGCCTTGGCCTCGATCCCGAGAGCCTCGCGTGCTTCGGCGCTAAGCGGAATCGATTTCTCGGTGCGTGGCCACACCCCGCCGCCCTTGCTGATCAGCTTCTTGTCGTACTCGTCCCAGCTAGAGCGCGGCAGCTCAAACATCCGCTTGCGCTCTTTCCAGCTGGCTGCGGCATTCGGGTTGGGATCGATGAAGATGTGGCGGTGATCGAATGCTGCGAGCAGCCGGATCGATTTCGACAGCAGCATGCCGTTGCCGAACACATCGCCCGACATGTCACCGCAGCCGGCGACCGTCACATCGTCGCTCTGAACATCGACGCCCATTTCGAGGAAATGCCGCTGGACGGAGATCCAGGCACCCTTGGCGGTGATGCCCATCGCCTTGTGGTCGTATCCGTGCGAACCGCCGCTGGCGAACGCATCGCCGAGCCAGAAATTGCGCGACAGCGCGATTTCGTTGGCGACATCGGAGAAGGTTGCAGTGCCCTTGTCGGCAGCCACCACGAAATATGGATCGTCACCGTCCAGAATGACGACGCGTTCCGGATGAACGACCTTGTCGTTCACCAGATTGTCGGTCACCGACAGCAGCGACCGGATGAAGATCCGGTAGCTTTCTGTACCCTCCGCCAGCCACGCGTCGCGATCCGAGATAGGCGGAAGTTGTTTGGGATAGAAACCGCCCTTTGCGCCGGTCGGAACGATGACCGCGTTCTTCACGACCTGCGCCTTCATCAGGCCCAGGATTTCGGTGCGGAAGTCGTCGCGCCGATCCGACCAGCGAAGGCCGCCGCGAGCGACCGGTCCGCCACGGAGGTGAATACCTTCGATGCGCGGCGAATAGACCCAGATCTCGCGCCACGGCACTGGCGCCGGTAGGCCGGGAACCATCGAGGAATTGATCTTGAAGGCCAGCGCTTCCTCGGCGGCCGGAGCGAACGCGTTGGTCCGTACGATCGCCTCGATCAGCGCGCGCAGTCGCCTGAGGATCCGGTCGTCGTCGATCGATCGAACCTTGGCGAGGCTTCGGTCGAGCTGATCAGCGAACTTCTCGATATTGGTTTCGCCGCCCTGCACTGCGGGTTCGTGCGCCGCGACGAACAGGCCGATCAGCGCAGCGGTGGCGTTAGGCGCGCGGCGAAGCGCATCGACGACGGTAACCAGGCTGAAGCTGCTTCCGGTCTGGCGAAGGTACCTGAACCAGGAGCGGAGCCAGACCACGGGCCGCATGTCGAGACCAGCGTAGAGCACGAGCTGATTGAACTCATCATCTTCCGCCGTGCCGCACAGGACGTTGGCGATGGCGCGTTCGATTTCGTCCCTTCGCGCGAGGATCGCCTTAAGGTCGGCTTCTTCGCCGACTTCCACGCGGAAATCGTGGATGTATCCGAGTCCGCCGGACAAAGCCGAGGGAAATTCCTCGAGCACCCGGAATCCGAAGTTCTCCAGCACCGGGACGACATCCGACAGCGGGATCAGGCCGCCGCGTCGATATGTCTTCAGGCGAAGCTGCCCGCGAGCGTCGGCATCAAAACGGGAAATCCGGACCGCGCGGTCATTCTCGCCGTCGAGCTCGCAAAGGCGGAGAATGTCGGCGGCACCCTCTTCCGGCGCCGTTCGCGCGCGATAGCTGTCAGGGAAGCTGTTGATGTAGGTCAGCGCCAGGCGCGTCGCGCGCGGTGCCCCGGCGGCATCGATCAGGTCCGATTCAACCGCCGGCGCCCAGCCGCGGACCATTTCGACAACCGCCGCATCCAGGCCCTCGGCATCGGGCATCGGGGCGTCTTCGTCGATATATTGGGTGTAGCGGATCAGCGCGAGGTCGGCATCGCCGAGCTCGACTGACCAGCTGGTGATCTTCTTGCCGACTTCGTTTTCGAGCAGCTGCCCGATCGCCATGCGGCGTGTCGTGCTGAGTTCCTCACGCGGCAACCAGACGAAGGTGAACAGCTGCGCCTTCAGGATCGACCGGACCTGCACCAGTGCCGGACGCGGCCGATCGGCGAGCGACATTGCCATCATCACCAGCTCGCGCAGGCAATCATAGTCGATGGCAATGACGAGATCGCGCGGAAGCGACGCAATTGCGTGCCTCAGCGCCTTGCCCGAATGGCCCTTCGGATCGAATCCGAAGTCCTTGTCGAGTTGCTTCAGCCGCTCGCGAAGAACCGGAACGCCGCCGGGCGGAACGCGCAGGGCCTCGCTGGTCCACAGACCCGCGTGAACGCCAATCGCGGTCACCTTCTTGCCCGTCTTTATCGGCACGACCACGAGGTCGAGCGGCACACGGCGGTGAACCGTTGCAATCCGTTCGGCCTTCGCCACCAGCGGAACGTCGCCGCCGCGCTCGAAATAGCGCATCGCGCCGATGGCTCCGCCTTCGTCGGTTGGAGCGCCGGGTACGCTGAATATGCCGAGTGCCTCGGACGGCGCGCCGGTCGGCTTTTCCACGTGATAACCGAGTAGAGTCATCGCGCCGTCGGCGAACCAGTTGAGCAGCGCCGCGCCTTCGGGCTCCTCGATCGCCTTTGCGTCCTCGCGCATCCGGCGCTGAAGCGATTCCCAGTCGCGAACCGCGAGCCGCACGTCCTCGAGCACCCGGCGGAGATCCGCCGCGAGTTCCTGCCGCCCGCGGGCATCGGCGCGATCGAGCTCGAGATACATCATCGATTCCCGGCGGTTCTTGTCACCGCACAGAGGCTCGACCGATTGTAACTCCCCAGAAGAATCCCGGGTCACGCAGACCACAGGGTGAAGAAGACGATGGATGGTCAGCTGGCGAGCGGCGACCGCATTGGCGACGGAATCGACCAGGAAGGGCATGTCGTCGTTGACGATGGCGATCCGCATCCGGCGGTTGCCAGCCTCACCGCCAATCGATTCGATCGAGACCGCAAGTTCGCCCCGCTTCCGCTTGGACGCGACCTCGGCGAGGAATTCCGCGGCCTGTCGCTCATCGTCCCGGCCGAGTCCCTGGGTTTCTCCGGGAAGCGCGTTTCCTGTGAGCGCCTTTCTGATTGACTCGACCAAGGGCGGGTCCAGGCGCGTATGGGCCGTCATGAAGGGAATTAGCTCCGGGAAACTGTGAGACCGGCGGGCCTATAGACCCGGCCTCAACAGCGCGACAACCCCGCTCCCCGCAGTCAGCCGACGCGGCGAATGGCTCGTTCGACGAGCGCTTCGTCTTCGACGATCGCAACCGGCTCATGGGTGCCGTCCGCGTTCCGCCGGGTGACGACGAGAGCGAACTCCTCCTGAACCTCGCTCAGTGAGACTACAGGCGCCGCCCGCAGTCGATTGCGTGCGATCTCGCCTTTCGAATCCGCCTTCGGTTCTGGCCGGCGCGCCTGCCGCTCGGCCGAGACCAGGCCCTTGAGCCCACCGGCATGTTTCTCGATGAAATCCTGGAACGCGCCAGGCGCGACTTCCTGGCGCTGCGCATAGGACAGCGCCGCCGCAAATTCCGTCAAGCGCGCCTTGTCATAGTCGATTCCGAAGACGAGTTTGACGATCGGAGTCATCGGAGCCCGGGCCTGCGCCCTCACGCCCGATTCCTCGAGCAACTCGGCATATTCGCCGGGGTTCTGCTGGGCTGCGACGGCGAAATCATATGCCAGCGACAATGCCTTGTAGAGCGCGGCACGGGTACGGCCCTCGCCCGCCTTCACAGACTCCGCGGTTTCGCGTGCGGCCCACAGGCGATCGGCCAGGCCGGCATCCTCGTCGAGGGTCACGGCGACATCCTCGTCATCGCCGCTCGGGGCGTCTTCCCACGAGAAGTGGACCGCTTGCACCGGCTCCGGCTGGGGTTCGGGCGCTTCGGCCGCAGGTTCGGGTTCCGGAACGAACGGGTTGGTCAGCTCGAGCGTCTCATCGGCTGAGTAGGTTTCGGCCGGCACCTCCTCGATCCCGGCAATCTCGATCGCCGGCGTCTCCGGAGGCACGGCGGCCGGAGGCATTTCGGTATCGACCCGCTTCCAGTTGATCACCCCGTAGATGAAGTCGATGGCTTCGCCGTCCGACGAGAACGGCATCAGGATCCCGCGGTAGCAGATCGAATCTCCCATCGGATTTTCGAACTCGGCCTCGAACCCCACGGGCGACCGGTTGGCGATGATCTGCATGTAGTGATCGGTCAGCCGCGACAGCAACGAACGGCTGGGCACGTCGGCGATGGTCCCCATCGTCTCGTCGAGCGCGCATTCCTCCCGGATTGCTCCGCCGACATAGGGGATTGCGGGATTGTCCCGCCCGCAGGTGAAATCGAGCAGTACGCTGTGCGCCGCGAAATCCTCGACGTCCGCCGGCTGCAAATCCTCGATGGATGGAAAGTCGCGGCCGTCGAGTAGCGAGACCCAGTAATTGTAGGCCCGGACATGCATTCGGCGCTCATCGGTGCCAATGGCCGCGGACACATCGGCAGGCGCCTGCGACGGCTCGGATGCCGGCAGGTCGTAGTCGCTCGGATGTTCGCGATAGCTATCCATGGTTTAGGCGTGTTCCCGCTCTCCAGTCCCGCGGCGAAAATGGAGGAGCCGCGTTACCAAAGCGTTAAGCATAAACCGTTAGCCAAAAGGCCAAGCTTGCGAGGGTCGTGAAGCGCTGATAGGGCGCGCCGCACCTTCCGGGAAACAAGCCGCTTTAGCTCAGCTGGTAGAGCACATCATTCGTAATGATGGGGTCGCGTGTTCGAGTCACGCAAGCGGCACCACTCCATATCTTCGTCGAGGTGATTTGATCGCGAACGCATCCGTTCGCCATTGTCATGCCATTATCCGGTCACATGGAGCGGCCGGGTCCTGTACATTAACCTTAGTTTAGCTTGTAAGCATTGGCGAAATCTGGGGAACGAGGTGTCTTGGTGGAACGGTGGGCTTTAACTCCCGGGTTGGATGAAACTTCGCGATGGGCGTTCATTGTCGGCGCGCCGCGCTGCGGCACGACCGCGCTGTCCGAATATCTTCGCGGCCATCCCGACATCTGCTTCTCGACGCCGAAGGAACCGCATTTCTTCCTTCGTCACGACCTTCGCGGCCAGCCAATCGACGAGCTTCGCCAGACGGTGCAGAGCAAGTATCTCGATCTATATTTCCGCGACCGCACTCCGAACTCGCTGCTCGCGGAAGGCTCGGTCAGTTATTTCTACGGGCCCGAGCAGCTTGAGCCGATCCTTCGGCTGTGGCCGCGCGCCAAGTTCATCATCTGCCTGCGCAATCCGCTGCAGATGGTGCCATCGCTCCATCAGCGCCTGTTCTACAACGGCGATGAGACCGAGCGGCAGTTCGATCGTGCCTGGTCGCTGGTGCCAAAGCGGCGGAAGGGCGAGGCCATCCCGCGGACCTGCATCGATCCGCGTTTCCTCGACTATTGGGAGGCCGGCCAGCTCGGGAAGCACCTCGAGCGCTTCCTCGAGATTGTCGGTCCGGAGCGATGCCACGTCTCGATCTTCGATGATTTCAAGAAGGATCCGGGGGCGGAATATCGTCGCGTGCTCGAGTTCCTGGAGCTGCCGGACGACAATCGCACGGATTTCGAGCGGCATGCCGAGAGCAAGGATTGCCGGGTCGCCTGGATCCACCGCCTGATGAAGCGTCCGCCGCGCGCCGCCATGTGGCTGTTCGATCCGGAGGATCTCCAGGTCATGGTCGAAGGCGTCGGCAAGCCCAGCCCGCTGCTCGACAAGATCATGGATATCCGCGCCAAGATCATCGACTGGAACCGCATCCCTGCCGCCACTCCGAAGGTCGGCAAGGGCGTCCTCGGCGAGATGCGTGACATGTTCCGCAAGGACGTGACGCTGTTATCCCAGCTGGTGAAACGCGACCTCGATCACTGGCTGGCGGCCTGAAGCAGCTGAGTCAGGCCTTCTTGCGCCCCTTCGCAGGCCCCAGGGCCTGGCCTGAGCGAGCCACCGACGACCAGCCGACCCGAGGGCCGCGAAGCGCCTGGATGACCGCCTTGATCACCACGTAATACATCACCTGCCGGTAGCCGAAGCGCTGGGGCACGAGCCACACCATCAGCTTCCAATTCTCGCGCCGCTCGAGCGCGAAGGCGATGAGGCCGGCCGTGATGTCGATCGCGGCGAAGAGTAGCCAGAACAATGCAACCCGATGCAGATCGCCTTTGACGGCGGTGTAGCCGTGCTCATGAATCGACGTCACGGTACTAAAGATGTTCACGAACAAAGCCAGATCGATGATCGGCGAGACGAGCGCGAAAAGCAGCTGGAACAGGATGGTCTGGGGCAGTCCGATGAAGGCCAGCCCGCGAGGCCGCCCCTTGGCCATGATCGCCTTGTGCTTCCACACGCATTGGATCGTGCCGAACGCCCAGCGGAATCGTTGACGGGCAAGCTGGCGGAAGGACTGCGGCGCCTCGGTCCAGGCGACCGCGCTCTGGTCATATGCGACATGCCAGCCGTCACGCTGGACCGCGATGGTCAGGTCCTGGTCCTCGGCAAGAGTCTCCGGCGGATAGCCGCCAACCTCCGTGATCGCCTGCTTGCGCCAAGCTCCGACGGCTCCCGGCACTACGGTCATCGCGCCGAGCTTCGCCAGCGCGCGCCGTTCGAGGTTCTGGGCGGTGATGTACTCCAGCGCCTGCCACTTGGTGACGATATTGATTCGATTACCAACCTTGGCATTGCCGGCAACGGCTGCGAGCCGCTCGTCGGCAGCGAACCAGCGAGCGAGCCGGGCGATCGTGTTCGGCTCGAACTGAGTATCGGCGTCGAGCGCGACGACAATGTCACTCTTCGCAACCGCGAGACCGTGATTGAGCGCGCGCGCCTTGCCCCCGTTTTCCAGCTTGATGAGGCGCACTCGCGGTTCGTTCGCGAACAGTCGCTCCACGATCTCGGATGTGCGGTCTTTTGAACCATCGTCGATGACGATTACTTCGAGGCGAACATTCTCGCTCGCGAGCACACCGGAAACCGACCGCTCGATCACCCGCTCTTCATTGTAGGCGGGGATGAGGACGCTCACGAATGTCTCGGGATCGATCGGGGGCCGCTGTTGACGCAGTTCCTTCCACGCAGACACGAGCGCGAGGCCCGTCAGCACCAGAGCGCGGCCCACTCCCAACGTGATTGCCGCCGCGAACAGGAAGCCAAGCGCCTTGATCAGGAAGGACAGGAACTCGAACAAACCGAGGTCGACACGGGCGGCGAGATGATCCGACGGTGACAGAGGCGGCATCGCCTGGCTCGGCGATAATCCGGCGAGTTCGGACACCGCTACAAACCGGTAACCCTTGGCGCGCAAGGTATCGATGAGGATTGGCAGAGCGGCTATCGTCTCACTCCGGTCGCCGCCGGAATCGTGAAGCAGCACGACGTTGCGGCTGCATTGTGAATCAGAATCGTCATTACAGACTGGGGGCGCGCTTTCGATGCGGGAGAGGACGTTGTTGATGATCGCGGGAACACCCGGTCGCTGCCAGTCCTCGCTATCGACGTGCAGGCCAACGGAGATGTAACCCCGATTCTGGGCCTCCCAGGCCGGCAGGATTTCATCTGCCGTGGTCGGCTCAGCGTCGCCAAAAAACGGCGCACGGAACAGCTTGAGCGTGTGACCCGTGAATGCCTCGAACAGACGTTGAGTGGCGTTCAGTTCAAACAGCGTCTGGGTTTTGCCAACGGTCGCGAGATTGGGGTGGGTATAGGTGTGGCTGCCGACTTCGTGGCCCTCGCGGATCATGCGCTGGAGCAGCCCCCGCTCGGTTAGCGCATTCTCGCCGACGATGAAAAAGGTTGCCGGCACGTGCTTGGCCTTGAGGATGTCGAGAACCAGAGGTGTCCAGCGCGCGTCTGGTCCATCGTCGAAGGTCAACGCGACCAGGCCCGGCCTGTAGCCGCTCCGAGCGATGGTCCACGGTCGTGGCACTCGAAGGAAGTCGACATTTGAGATGAGTCCGTTCGCACCAAGCGTGACGCGGCGCTCACCGGGAGTCGGAAGGGCGGTGACTCGAAGAATCTCCCCCGGGCCCTCGATATCGACGTTGGTGCCCTGCGCGAGGTGAGTGAGGCCGGCAGCATTTCGGGGCAGAGCAACATTGCGCCCGAAGATCGACCACAAGCCCGGATCCTCTGAGCCGAGCTTCCAAACCGCGACGTCGCGGATACCGGCACGATCAAGCAAGGTCAGCTGATTGAAGGCGCTTATTGCGTCGAGCAACCAGACGGTGTGCGAATGGCCGTTTTCGTCGTCATAAGCGAAAGTACTGTTGCCTGACACGCGGTCGAAGACCGGCGGCGCGTCGCTGTCCCCCGCGTCGACCCAGGCCTCCTCGACATCGTCGGGATCACCGCCATTGTCGTGCCAATCGTAGCCATAGTTGCCTATGGTGACGATGATCTTGTCGCGCGGAAGCTGCCGCATTGCAGCAGCGACGACGCTTACCCACCATTGCTGTGAAGCGATCGGGCCCGGCGGGCCGTCGTTCGAATGTTCATCATAAGCCATGATGAACAGCTTGTCCGCCTCGGCAGCGAACCGGCGCAAATCCCACGGCTCCCCCACCGGCACCGCGACGGTGATCAGCCAGTTGTGCTTGGCGAACCGCTGCCGGGCCTCTCGAAGTAACTCGAGGTAATGTTGCCGTCCGACCGCATCGAGCTGCTCGAAGTCGAACACGGCGCCCGACGCGTTGTTGGCGGCGAGGAACGGCTCAAGCTGATCGAGAAAATGACGCCGCGCGCGGGGGTCGGCTAACAGGGAGGCTGCACCGGTGGCGTCGACTTGCCCGTTGGAGAAATTCTGCACGACCGGCAGGATCAGGGGCCGATGCTGAGCACTGTTGATGATTGCCCGGCCGCTCGGGTCGGGAAGTACCGCGAACTGATGAGTCGGGCCGGTGACCGTGACCCACACCGGTGCAAGCCAGTCGAGGTCACCGATGTGCCGCTGCAGCGAGGCGCGCGAGCTTTCGTCCCACGGACCGTAAAAGCCAACGTAGAGCGGCCTGCTCATCGCGGTAGCGACGGCCGTAGCTTTGCGCGCTCCGACCCTTCGAGCGCTCGGCGGCTGGGTCCCGAGGAAGCGTCTGATGGCAAGGTTCAGTTGACGGCTTGTCCTGGCGAGCAAAGTCGTCGTTGGCGGGCGCTGCGCCTGACCATGTTCGAGCGCGACCGGCAACGGCGGCTGGACCGGACCGACGAAGACTGTCGCGAACAGGGCGACAGAGCTGAGAAGGATCAACACCGCGAACAGGATGATCGCGAGCGTGAAGCGCTTCCGCCGACGTCCGGACGGATCGTAGAATATCTGCCGGTCGGCGGCCATGTCCTTGCCGCTAATCCGAAACCTACCCCGCTGCCAATGACCTTTCGTTCACTAGCGGTTCACCGGATTCAGGCCGTCTGGACCTCCCCGCATTCACGGTTGGCGGGGACGGCGACGTCCATTTTTTTGGGCCGCGGCAGGTTAAGCCCCTCCATAATTGCGACGAATTCCTCAATGGTCCTGTCCGCGCCGAGCCGGGGATTGCGGGCCTTTTCCTGGCCGATGCTGCTGACCCGGCGCTGCTGATAATCGTGTCCAGGGTAGACCAATGTATCGTCAGGCAGGCCGAACAGCTTGTCGTGCACGGACCGATAGAGCGTCGCCGCATCCCCGTTCTGAAAATCGGTGCGCCCGCAACCATCGATCATGAGCGCATCGCCAGTGAAGACGCGTGCTCCATCCGAAGTCCGGACGAGATATGCGTGATGGTCGTCCGTGTGACCGGGTGTGTAGAGCGGCTGTAGCTCAAGGCTTCCAATCCTGAGCGACTCACCCTCGCGAACCGGCAAGTCGACATGGTCCGCGCCACTCCTCTCGGGAACGCCAGCCTGGCTGCCGGTCTCGTCCCGCAGCCGGGCCGCGCCCGTCACGTGGTCGGCGTGAATGTGCGTTTCGAGCGTATATTTCAGCGTCAAGCCCAGTTGGGCGAGGAGCGCGAGATCGCGGTCGACGGCTTCGACGACGGGGTCGATCAGTACTGCCTCGCGCGTTTCCTCGCAGGCGAGCAGGTAGGTGTACGTCGACGATTGCGGCTCAAACAATTGGCGGAAGATCATTCGGCAACCCCCTTGCCCGGAGGCTGCTTCTTAGCCCATCGGCATGGCAATGAACATTTGCGTTGTCGGCGCGGGAGCGATCGGCGGCTGGGTGGCCGCGAGGTTGGCGCTCGCCGGTGAGCGCGTGATGGCGTTGACCAGCTCCGGCCCGCTGACCTCGATCGACCTGTCAGAAGGTAACGACACGCACAATGCCAGGCTGGCCCGTCTTGAGGGCTCGGCGGACGTGCTCATCGTCGCGGTAAAGGCCACAGCGCTGGCGTCCGCTGCCGAGGCTTCGAGAAGTCTGATCGGACCTGACTCGTTCGTCGTACCCATGCTGAATGGCGTCCCGTGGTGGTTCGTCGAGGGCGTGAACCTGCGCTCGGTCGACCCGGAGGGCATCATCGCCACGGCACTGCCATTCGAGCGGATCGTCGGATGCGTCGTTCACGCCTCCTGCCGCAGGACCGGCCCCGGCAGCATCACCGTCAATCACACCGACAAGCTGTTGATCGGTGAGCCGGACGGCGAGACGAGCGAGCGTTCGGCACGCCTTTTCGGCTTGCTGGACCGGGCCGGCTTGCGTCCCGACCTGACCGGCAACATCCGCCGGGCAATCTGGTACAAGCTCTGGGGTAATGCGACGATCAACCCGCTCTCGGCGCTAGTGAGGACCACCTGCGACCGCATCCTCACCGACCCAGAGTGCCGCGCGTGGATGCTGGAGGGAATGGCCGAGCTGGCGGCGATCGGCGCCGCGGTTGGCTGTCCGATCAGCGAGAGCGGCGAGGACCGGATGGCGGTGACTGCCCGACTCGGCGCGTTCAAGACCTCAATGCTGCAGGATGTCGAGGCGGGTCGCCCGATCGAGCTTGAGGCACTCCTAGGAGCGCCGCGCGAGATCGCCCGACATCATGATATTCCGACCCCGGCGCTGGATCGCCTGTACGGGGTGACGAAGCTGATGGCGGAAAGTTCAGGACTGGCCTGAAGCAACGACCCGGCCAACGCACTCGCCGAATCCGATGCGAACCGCGCCCGCGCCTTCACACCATGCTTTGAGCGTGATTTCGTCCCCATCCTCCAGGAAAGCGCGCGTCTCGCCCGTCGGCAGCTGAATGGGCTGCCTGCCGCCCTGACTTATCTCGAGCAACGAGCCCAGCCCGTCGGCGCGGTCGGTTGAGAGGGTTCCAGTTCCGATCAGGTCGCCGGGCTGAAGGTTGCAGCCATTCGAGCTGTGGTGGGTGACGATCTGCGCTGCACTCCAATACATTGCGGCATCCGCTGAGCCTTCGGAAAGCATGTGGGGCGAAATGCCATCCTGGCGCATCCTTTCAGTCGACAGCGTGACTTCCAACTGAATCCCGAGCGCGCCGCCCTCGCGGTCCAAGGGGTCATCCAGATAGGGCAGCGGCCTGGGGTCACCGCTCGCGCGCGGCGGCATCGGTTTCCGGAATGGCGCTAGGGCCTGCGGGCTCACCACCCAAGGACTGACGCTGGTCAGGAAATTCTTGGCCAGGAAGGGCCCAAGCGGCTGGTATTCCCACGCCTGAAGGTCGCGGGCGGACCAATCGTTGAGCAGGCAATATCCGGCGATATGCCCGTTGGCCTCGCCGATCGGGATAGGAGAGCCGAGCTCGTTCCCCTCCCCGATCCAGATGCCGAGTTCGAGCTCGTAGTCGAGACGCCGGCTCGGGCCATATTCGGGAGCGTCGGCGTCCGGCGCCTTGCGCTGCCCGTTGGGACGGATCACCGGCTCGCCCGAAGCGCGCACCGAGCTCGCCCGGCCGTGATAACCTATCGGCACATATTTATAGTTGGGCAGCAGCGGATTGTCGGGCCGGAACTGCTTGCCGACATTCGTCGCGTGGTGAATGCCGACATAGAAGTCGGTGTAGTCGCCGATGAGGCACGGCACGTGCAGCCTAACCTCGGTCTGGCCGACAAGCTGCGGCTCGACGTCGTCGCGGTACCGTTCGTCGGACAGCAATTCCTGCAAACGCTGGCGCAATGCTTCTTGCGCATCATGCCCGCGCGCCAGCCAGCTATTGAGCACCGGCTGGGACAGATCCTCCCGCCACTCCTCGTCCAGCAAATCGGCGATGGCCACGAGGTCGAGCACATAGTCGCCAATCGCCACCCCTACCCGACGCCTGCGCTCGCCGACGGAGAAGATTCCCAGCGGCAGGTTCTGGATCGGGAAGTCGCCACCCTGCGCGCTCTCGCACCAGCTCAAAAGGTCACTCACGGCAGCTTCGCCTTGGGAAAGCCATGCCAGGCCATGTCGTAGTCTGGCTGTGCGCGATCGAGCGCGAATTGCGTCGGCCGATATGGCCAGCACGTCTCGACCATGAAAGCCATTGTTCCCTCGATCTTCACGGGCTTGAGGTCCGCCTCGCTCGCCTTGCGCCAGCTTTCCACGTCGGGACCGTGCCCGCTCATCAAATTGTGTAGGCTGAGGCCCCCAGGCTGAAACCCATCAGCCTTGGCGTCGTAGGCGCCATAGATCAGCCCCATTGCCTCGCTCATCACGTTGCGGTGGAACCAGGGCGGGCGGAACGTGTCCTCGCCCACCATCCAGCGCGGCGGGAAGATGACGAAATCGGCATTGGCCCGTCCCGGCACGTCGCTTGGGCTCGTAAGCACGGTGAAGATCGATGGGTCGGGGTGATCGTAGCTGATCGTTCCGATCACGTTGAATCGCGACAGATCATATCGGTATGGCGCGAGATTGCCGTGCCAGGCGACCACGTCGAGCGGCGAATGATCGAGAATAGTCGTCCACAGCGAGCCGAGCGACTTCTGGATCACCTCCGTCGGTTCATCCCTGTCCTCGAACCAGGCCACCGGCGTTTCGAAATCGCGCGAATTCGCGAGCCCATTTGAGCCGATCGGTCCGAGTTCAGGCAATCGCAACGGCGCTCCATGGTTCTCAGCGACATAGCCGCGGCTTTCGCCCTCGACCTCGACCCGGAACTTCACGCCGCGGGGAATCAGGGCGACGGTTCCCGGTGAAACATCCAGTCGGCCCAACTCCGTCGCGATTTGTAGTGTGCCCGATTGGGGGATGATCAGCAGCTCACCATCGGCGTCAACGAAGACCCGGCGCTTCATGCTCTTGGTGGCACGATAGACGTGGACCGCAACGCCCTCGAGATCGGCGGGATCGCGGTTGGCCAGCATGGTCACCATGCCGTCGACGAAGTCCGCATCTCGGGGCAGGTCCCCGGGGGGATCCCAGCGCAGTCGATTGGGAGCGAGCGGCTCCTTCACGGTTCCAGGCGCAAAGAGCTTCGCCCCGTCGTATCGGGTGTAAGGCCGGTGATCCGCAGTTGGGCGCATCCGGTACAGCCAGGACCGGCGGTTCTCATGACGCGAGGACGTGAAGCTACTGCCGGACAGCTGCTCAGCATAGAGGCCGAAGGCCGGCCGCTGCGGTGAATTGCGGCCCTTCGGGAGTGCGCCGGGCACCGCTTCGGTTTCGAAATGGGCGCCGAAACCCGTCATGTATTGGAGCGAGTCAGCCATGCACCGCCGGTTAGAGCGTCAGCGCTGCACAAGCAAACGGGCGCGGCCCCTGTTGGGAACCGCGCCCGCGCGGCGGACAGGGACTCGCAACCCGTCCGCGCTCGATGTTTAGCTATGATTGACGTTGATGTTCACGGTGCTTGGAACGACGCTGGAATGCGTAAGTCCAAGCTGGCCACGAAACACGTAGAGCAGAACCAGCACGATGATGATCAGCAGCACCACGGCAAGGACGCCGCCTCCGCCTCCGCTGCCGGTCTCCACCACGGTCGTATGTTCGCGTTCGACGTCGTCGCGATCGTCGGCCATTGGAAACTCTCCCTAAACCCTGTTGTTGTGGCGAAACGAACGAACTGCCGCTGGCGCGGTTCCGTATGGGAGAAGCGATGATGAACAGGTTGATTTGCGCACTTGGCGTTTCGGCGCTGCTTGCCGGATGTTCAAAACCCGCGCCGCCAGCGCCGCGGAACCAAGCACCGGCAACGATCAACCAATGGGTGCCCTCGCCTGCACCCCTGCCGCCGACACCTCGGCCGACAATCGACCCCAAAAGCAGTGCTGCGGCAGAGGAATTGGTTCGCGGCTTCGTCGCGCTCATCAACAGCGGCAAGCTGGATGACGCTTACATGCTGCTTGGGCCGAATGCTCTCTCTCGATCGGAATTCGACAAGCAGTTCAATGGCTATTCGCACCTTCACGCAAGTCAGGGAACGGCGGGAGACCAGGAAGGCGCTGCCGGCTCGATCTATGTCAGTGTCCCGCTGACGATCTCTGGCGACCAGGACGGCAAGCATATCGATCGCTCGGCCGACGCCGTGTTGCGAAGAGTCAATGATGTGCCGGGATCAACGGAAGCTCAGCGGCATTGGCATATCGAGCGTATCGACTGGAAATAGCGGCTAAAGCGCGTTGGACGCTGCTGCCGCCTGATTGGCATCCGAATTATCGTCCTGGGGCATCGAGCCCGCGAAATCATAGGCGAACCAGATGATCCCGGCCGCCCACAGGATCGCCATCCAGCGGTTGGTGAAGATCGTGCTCAGCCGGAACGGGAACATGTCCTTATTGTCGGCGATGCGGCTTAAGATTGGGTTTCGGCGTTCGAGTGAGTCACTTCCCGATGCGGGAAACGGTCGCGAATGCGGGTGTTGAAGTAAACGCCCTTGGCAAAGGCCCCGCGAAATGCGTCGGCCACCTCCTGCGGCACCTCGGAATAAACGTAGCGGCGGCCGGTCGTGAACTCGACCCACAGGTTCCCCTCCATCTCGTCGTAAACGAAGCGGCGGATTACGGTTGACGGCATATCCCAGTAACGCGTCAGGCAGCGTCCGGAGCCGGAACCCCCGAGCGATCTCTGCCAAGCGCCGCCGCCATCCCGCCGAGAGCCAGAACGGCTCCGGCCACCGCGACGCCGGTCCAGCGATAATGTTCAAGCCAGGTCGAAAAGCCCATCGCGATGATCGGCACGATGACGCTCGAATATGCGGCCTTGCCTGGACCGATCCGCCGGACGACCGGGTAATAAAGGCTGAACGTCAGCACCGAGGCAAATAGCGCCAGGTAGAGCACCCCCAGCCAATAACCCGGACGTGGATCGAGCACCGGCGCCCCCGTCATCGCGAAAGCGATGAGGCCATCGATGATCGCGCCCGCGGCCATTGACCAGGCGAGCAGGCCGAGCAGCGGAAAGCGGCGAATTTCCGGCCTTGCCTGGGCAACGTTCGCAACTGCAGCGCCGAGCATGCCGACGAAGGTGAGCGCGATTCCGGCGATAATCTGACGGTCTTCCGCGGGGTGCTCCCGCAATTCGTGGACGAACAGCAGCACGATGCCGCTCACCGCGACCAGCGAGCTCCAGGCGAAGCGCTTGCTCGGCCTGTGGCCGAGCCACAGCCAGCCGAGCAACGTTGCGGGGATCAGCAGCAAGGCGAACACGGTCGCCACCACGCCGGACGTGATGTGCCGTTCGGCGAGGTACACCGCGTTGAAGTTTACACAGAACTGACAGAATCCCAGGAAAGCGGCGGGGAGAAGCCCCTTGGGCCCGAGATTGAGGCTCTCCCCCTTCCACTTCGCAAGGGCCGCCATCGCGACGGCCGCGATTGCGAAGCGGTAGGTCACCGACCACTGGGGCGGAACTGACCCGAGCTGGCCGGTGATCACGATCCAGGTCGAGCCCCAGATGGCCGTGAAAATGATGAATGGGATGGCGACCGAGGGTGCCGCACCGCGCCTCGGTTCAGAGTGCAGCTCGGTGCCGTCGAGGATATGGCGCGGCTTCATCGCTGAGAGTCTTAGGCGATCGGTCACCTGACCCGCCAATCAATGCGGGGAGCGCGGCGATAAACAGCGCTTATGCGCCTCACAGCGAGGCGATTGCAGTCGCAAGCCGATCGAGCGCCTCACCTCCGTCATCCCAACTCGTCACCAGCCGGATTTCACCGGGTCCCCACTCGTAGAAGTCGAATCCCTGCGACCGGAGCGACGCTACTTCGTCCTGGGACACGTTCAGGAACACCTCGTTCGCCTCGGCCGGATAAACCAGCCGGTGCGGTGCGGCCTCCGCCAGTTTCCGGGCTGCGGAGTTGGCCGCGCGCGCGTTCTCAAGCCAGAGATCGCCGTCGAGCATCGCAAGGATCTGCGCGGCGAGATAGCGTCCCTTCGACAGCAAATGTCCCGCCCGCTTGCGGCGCACCGCGATCTCGTCGGCGAATTCCGGCCTGAACAGGATCAGGCACTCGGTGTTGAGTCCGCCGTTCTTCACGAACCCGAAGCTCAGTGCATCGACGCCGGCACGCCAGGTCACGTCCGCAAGGCTCTCGCCGGTGCTCGCCAGCGCGTTGGCCAGCCGCGCGCCATCCATGTGGAAGTTGAGACCTCGCTGTCTGGCGACCTCACCCAGCGCAGCGACCTCGTTGGCGCGATAGACGAGCCCGTATTCGGTCGCATTAGTGATGGTGACGGCAGCTGGCTGGACCTGGTGCACATCCTTGCGGATGCCATCGCAAGCGGCCGTGACTGCGTCGGGAGTGATCTTTGCGCCCCTGCCTTCCAGCAAGACAAGCTTGGCACCGCCCGTGAAGAAGCCCGGCGCTCCTGCTTCATCCACCTCGACGTGCGCGTCGCGGTGGCAGAGGATTGCACGATAGGGAGGGCAAAGCGCAGCTAGCGCAAGGCAGTTGGCAGCGGTGCCGGTGGTCACCCAAAAGGCGCGGACCTCCTTGCCGAACAGGTCGGAGAAGGCGCCGTCCAGCTGCCTGCTCAGCGCATCCCCGTCATAGGCGGCGTCGGGTCGGTTGGCCGCGGCAATGGCTTCCAAAACCTTGGGGTGCGCGGCGGCGGCATTGTCGGAAACGAAGCGCATTCTTGCGCGCTAGCGCGGGAATTTCCGCTTCGCCATGCCTCACGACCTCATGAGGGCGAAAATGGTGCTGCCGGTGAGGATTGAACTCACGACCTCAGCCTTACCAAGGATGCGCTCTACCACTGAGCTACGGCAGCACTTTGTCCGAGAGAGGCGCGCCTATGGAAGGTGCCCCCGCGTGCGTCAACCCGTCCCTTGCGCATGACTGGGGCATGCTTGCGGGTGTGAAGCGCGGCGGGCATGTGGACGAGATGTCCGGGAAAGACAAGGAACGCGACGAGCGGCTGGCGGCAGCGCTGCGCGAAAATCTGCGGCGAAGGAAAGCTCAGTCGCGTGAAATCGGCGCAGCCGACAAGGGGCGCCGAGAGGATTGAACTCAGGCGTCGCGGTCGCGCATCTTCTTCTCACCGAGCGCGCTGTCGATCCCGCCGGCGATCGCGTCGCCGAGCCAGATCACGGCTCCCAGGAGAATGATGGCAAGGGCCAGTTGAAGTGCGTTGATCACGAATCAGCTCCGTGATTTCCTTTTATCGACAATGGATTAAACACGCAATTAATAGGAACTGACGATTTCGTCACATAACGGGACGGACAGGTCACCTTGGACGGTTCTCGGTCCCTTTCCCGGCAGTGATGAACAGCGCCACCACCGGGCTGTCTGCATCGGCGGTATGCCAAACGCCACGCGGGTTGATCGCATAATCGCCCGGTCCCAGCTCATGGGACTGCACGCTGCCGTCAGCCAGCTCCTGACGAAGGGTCATGTGGCCCTGCACGCAACAGACGACCTCCTCGCCGTGTGGATGAACCTCCCAGCTGGTCCAAGGCTCCTCGAACCGGAACAGCGAGACGAGCCGGCCCTCGTCCAAATCGTCAGCGTGGCGGTCGACATATTGCTCGTACCACTCGAAGCCCGTGAACTTCGGCTCCTCAACTGCGAGAGCGCCGCGCCCGAGGTGGATCGGGTAATCGAAGAGTGACTTTGTTGTCACTCCGCCCCCATCGTGAAAGCATTGAGCTTGTTGCCGTCCGGGTCGCGGAAGTAGCCGGCATAGAAACCACCGCCCCGATCACCAGGCGCACCTTCGTCGGTGCCGCCATTGGCAAGGGCGATATCGTAGAGGCGCTGCACCTGCGACTGATCCTTCGCCTCGAGCGCGACCATCACCCCATTGCCGACTGTTGCCGTATTGCCGTCGAACGGTTTGGTGATGCCGATGCCCGCACCGCCGCCATGCTTGCCCCAGGCAATGAACTGCTCGTTCTCCATCATTCTGCCGACACCGAGTTCGCCACAAAGTGCGTCGTAGAATTTCGACGACTTTTCACGGTCGTTCGTACCGAGCGTCACATAGCCGATCATGTCATGCCTCCTCCGAGTCGGGTGGAGAACATTATGGGAACAAACGTCGCTATTCAATCGCCAATCGGCGCGCAGGCCTGCCGCAACCAATCAAGGTCGGCGCCGCTCACCGTGGGACCAATCTTCGCCAGCACATGCGCGTGATAGCAGTTGAGCCACGTGATTTCCTCGGGCTCCAGCATTTCGACGTCGATCAGCCGACGATCGATCGGCGCGAAGGTCAGCGTCTCGAAGCCGAGCATCTCCTTCTCGGCGCCGCCAATTTCGCGCGGAACGACCAGCACCAGATTCTCGATGCGGATGCCGTATTCGCCGGTCTTGTAGTAACCGGGCTCATTCGAGATGATCATGCCTTCGGCGAGCGGCTCGTCGCCTCCGCTCTGCGAGCTTCCGGCAGGCGAAATACGCTGCGGCCCCTCGTGAACCGCGAGGAAGCTGCCAACGCCGTGCCCGGTGCCATGCGCATAATCGAGCCCGGCTTCCCACAGCGGGCGCCGGGCAAAGCTATCGAGCTGCGTTCCACGCGTGCCCTTCGGAAACACGGCGGTTGCAATGGCGATATGGCCTTTGAGAACGCGGGTGAAGCGGTCCTTCATCTCCGCGGTCGGCTCGCCAATTGGCACGGTCCGGGTGATATCGGTCGTGCCGTCGATATACTGGCCCCCGCTGTCGATCAGATACAGCGTGCCCTGCTCGAGCTTGCGATTGGTCTTTTCGCTCGACCGGTAATGGACGACAGCGCCGTTGGGGCCGGCACCGGATATGCTGTCGAATGACAGGTCGCGTAGCTCGGCATTCTCGCGGCGGAGCGCCTCGAGATGGTCGGATGCCTTCAGTTCATCGACGTCGCCCTTAGGCGCCTCCTCGTCGATCCAGTGGAGGAACTTGACGATCGCCGCTCCATCGCGGGTCTGCGCCGCCCTCTGTCCGGCAATCTCTGCGGGGTTCTTGATCGCCTTGGGAAGGATCGTCGGATCGCGGAGCGCCAGCACCTTGGCGCCGGCTTTCTCCAGCGCTTCGAAGATCGCGGCCACGGCACGTTCGGGGTCGACGACCACCGTCTTGCCCTTGAGTTCCGAGAGCGCGCCTTCGAACTCGTATCGTTCGTGCAGCCGAACGCCGTTGCCCAGGTGTTGGCGAAGCTCTGGCGTGATCTTCTCCGACGCAACGAACAAATCCGCCGTCCCGTCGGCGTGGACCAACGCATAAGCCAGCGCGACCGGGGTATGGGTCACGTCCGCGCCGCGAATGTTGAACGCCCAGGCGATGGAATCCAGCGCGGACAGCACCGCCGCATCGGCATTGTGCTTGCCGAGCCAGTCTCCGATCTCGGTCCTCTTCTCGGCCGCGGACTTGCCGGCATATTTGTCCGACTGGATGACGAGGTGCGCCTTGGAGGTCTCCGGGCGATCCTTCCAGATCTCGTCGATCGGGTTCTTCTGCACCGGCACCAGCTCGGCGTTGCGGGTCGCCAGGGCGTCCTTCGCCTTCTTCACCCAGTCGCTGGTATGCAGCCAGGGATCGTACCCGATGCGACCACCCTGCGGCGCATGCTCCTCGAGCCACTGCGTCGTGCTCGTCTGGGGCACCGACTGATAACTCCACTCGGTCGGCGACACTTGCTGGCGGACCTGCAGCGTGTAGCGCCCATCGACGAAGATCGCGGCCTCCTCGGGAAGCACCACCGCCGAACCAGCGGAGCCCTCGAAGCCGGTCAACCAGGCGAGGCGCTGCGCGTAACTCCCGACATATTCGCTCATATGTTCGTCGGTGAGCGGAACGACGAAGCCATCGAGTTTCTCGGCCTTGAGCTGTTCACGAAGGGCGGCGAGGCGATCGGCGTAACTGGACATGCGCTAACTCCCTTGAAGACTCAGCTAGTCTTATGAGCGCCGTTGTTAAAGGGGCGGCGCTCCTCAGATCTCCAGACGGTCGCCTTCGCGCGCGACCAGCGAGTAGAGTGCGGGCATCAGAAACACCGTGATTAACAGGCAGGCGAACAGGCCGCTGACGATCACCAAAGCGAATGGCCGCTGGGTGTCAGTTCCGACGCCCGTCGCAAGCGCCGCCGGAAGCAATCCCAGTGCCGCGACGAGCGCGGTCATCATGATCGGGCGAAGCCGAAGAATCGCCGCTTCCCGGATTGCCGGGCCAAGCGCGGTCCCCGCCAGCCGGAGTTCATTCACGTAGGATATGTAGACAAGCGCCGTCTGCACCGAGACTCCGAACAAGGCGAGAAACCCGATTCCAGACGAGACTGAGAAGGGAGTTCCGGTAAGCCACAGGGCCAATATCCCGCCCACCGGGGCCGACATCAGCACCCCCGCAAGCGCGATCGCGGGGAATTTGATGTTCCGATAGAGCACGAACAGCAGGAAGAAGATCAATAGCAGCGTGATCGGCACGATTCCCGCGAGCTGCGCTCTCGAAGCAGTATATTCGCTATACTCTCCTCCCCAGTCGAGCCGGTAACCCTGCGGCAGTTGAACGTTCTGCGAGACCTTCCCCATCGCCTCCTGCACCGCACCCGCAAGATCGCGGCCTTCGACCGAGAACTGGACGCCGATGAACCGGCTGTTGTTTTCGCGGTAGATGAACGAAGCGCCGTTGCTCACCGAAATGTCGGCCAGTTCCTTCAATGGAATGTGCTGACCACCAGGCGTCGCGACGAGGATGTTGCCGATCGCCACCGGGTTGTCGCGGTACTGCCCGGCCAGGCGCACGACGAGGTCGAATTCCTTTTCCTGCTGGACGACCTGGGTCGCGACATCGCCGCCGATCGCGGTCTGGATCAGCCCGTTCACATCGTCGACGTTGACGCCGTAGCGGGCGATCTTGGCCCGATCGATCTTGATCGTCAGGCTCGGCTGGCCAAGCTCCTGGACCAGCGTCACGTCGCGGATTCCGCGCACGTGCTCAAGCACGCCCTTAATCGCCTTCCCCTTGGCCTGCAGCGTGTCGAGATCGGGCCCGAATATCTTGACTGCAAGCGCGCTCTTCAGCCCGGTTTCCGCTTCGTCGACGGCATCTTCGGCGGGCTGGGTGTAATTGAAGGTGATGCCGGGGAAGGACTGGAGCTTGCTGTTTATCGCGGCGATCAACTCCGCCTTGTTGTGATAGCGTCCGTGCCACTCCGAATAGGGCTTAAGCCCGACGTAGAATTCGGCGTTGAAGAAGCCCGTCGGATCAGTGCCATCGTCGGGGCGACCGTGCTCCGAACCGACTGTCGTGACTTCAGGGAAGGAAGCGATGATCGACCGGATTTGCGGCACGATCCTTGCCGATTCATCGAAGGAAATGGTGTAGGGCATCGTCGCTCGAACCCACAGCGCGCCCTCGTCCAGATGGGGCATGAACTCCGAGCCAACATCCGCCGAAATCAGCAGGGACAAAGCGAGCAGCACCGCCGACACGGCCACGGTCCGTTTCGGCTTGGCGAGGCAGGGGTCGAGGCCACGAACATAAGCGCCCCGAATGCGCTCGAAGATCGCGTTGCGACGCTCCCGGACACCGCTTCGCATCAGCCAGGAGCAGAGCACCGGAAGCAGTGTCAGGGTAACGATCAGCGACGCGATCAGCGCGAAGATCATCGTATCGGCCATCGGCTTGAACAGGACGCCCGATGGACCGGTCAGGACGTAGATCGGCAGGAAGCTCACCACGATCACGATGACCGAGTAGAACAGCGGCCGATCGACCTCGGCCGCCGCATCACGAACGATCGTCATGATCCGTGCAGGCGAATCGTCCTGTTCGGCCTCGGCCAATCTTCGGTAGATATTCTCGACCATGATCACCGCAGCGTCGACCAGAATCCCGAAGTCGATCGCGCCGATGGATAACAGGTTTGCCGACGCGCCCTGGAGATCGAGGCAAGCAAAGGCGAACAATAGGGAAAGCGGAATGGTGACCGCGACGATCAGCCCGGATCGCACGTCGTAAAGGAAGAAGATCAGCACCACGACGACGAGCAACATGCCCCGCAGGAGGTTGCGTTCGACGGTGAGCACCGTTTCGTGGACGAGGTCGGAGCGATCGTAGAACGGCACGACCTTCACGTCCTTGGGAAGAATGCTGCTGTTGAGCTCCTGCGTCTTGGCCTCGACCCGCTTCAGCACCTCCTGAGTCTTGTCACCGGTGCGCAACATGATCACGCCTTCGACCGCGTCGTTCTGGTTGCCGATGCCGAACTGACCGAGGCGCGGAGCGATGCCCAAGGTGACCTGGCCAACGTCCTTGACCAATGTCGGAATGCCGTCGTGAACGCCAACGACGACATTGCCGATGTCGTCGGTCGACTGAAGCCGGCCGAGCCCCCGGACGTAATAGAATTGCCCACCTTCGGAATAGAAGCCGCCGCCACCATTGCTGTTGTTCGCGGTAAGCGCGCTTTCGACCTGCTGCGGCGAGAGGCCGGCGCCGGCGAGCCGGTACTGGTCGAGCAGGACCTGATACTGCATCGACCCGCCGCCGAAGCCTGAGTCATCCGCGACACCCGGGACGGACCGGAAGGCGGGCTCGACCGTCCAATCCTCGAATGTCTTCAATTCCGTGGGAGAGCGATCCGGGCTCTGCAGCGTGTACCGGTAAATGAGGCCCGACGGAGACGTCAGCGGCGATACCGACGGGCTGATTCCCGTCGGCAGACTGATATCGCCAAGCCGGTTGAACACCTGCTGCCGAGCGAAATGGCGATCGGTATCCTGATCGAACGTGATGCTTACGTCGGAGAGTGCGTAAAGCGATATCGACCGGACGTTGTTCTCTTTTGAAATGCCGTTGAGCTCACGCTCGATCGGTACCGTGATGAGGCGCTCTACTTCTTCCGCCGAATGGCCGGGCCACTGCGTAATGAGCTCGACCATTGGTGGCGAGAGATCTGGGTAAGCGTCCACCGGAAGCCGGTTCCAGGCCCGTATTCCGGCGCCGATCAGCAAGATGGTGAGCAGGATGATCAGCACCCGCTGCTCAAGACTTACGGCGACGATGCGATTGATGAACGAGGTGCCAGTCCGCGGCGACTGGGCGGAATCGTCGCTCATTGGCTCTGCATGAACTGAAGAAAGATTGCGCCATTGGCGACGACCCGGTCACCGCTCTGCAGGCCACTGGTCACGTCGAAGTTTTGGCTGTCCCGGTAGCCCAGAGTGACGTGACGCCGGACGAAGCTGCCGTCGGGCAGGGCCACGTAGACGAAGGGCAGATTTTCATCGTCCCGCAGCACGGCGGAGACGGGCACCAGAAGCCCGGTACTGACGCGGCCGGATTGGATGGAGACCTGGACGTACATCTGCTTCTTGAGGAGGTCCCCGGGATTGGGGGCGACGATCCGAGCCACAATTGCGCGGGTATTCGGATCGACGGACGGAGACACGTTCTGGACGGTGCCGCGGAAAGGACCGGTGCCGTTGCCCGGATCGATCTGTGCGACGTCGCCCAGACCCACTGATGCGAGATCATCAGGCGAGATCTGTGCGAGTACCCACACTTGCGAAAGGTTGGCGACGGTAAAGGCCGGCGTCGAACCCGCCTGCAGCAATTGGCCCGGCGTGATCTGCTTATCGGCAACGATGCCCGAAACCGGAGCGCGAATGACGCCGACGGCTCCCGCAGCCGGGTTGCCGGCAAGCGCCCTGGCGACGGTCCCGCGATCGACTCCCATTGACAGCAGGCTCTGAAGCGCCGCGTCGCGATCGGCGTCGGCACTCGCTGCATCGGTCTGCGCCTGGGCCGCTTCGCGCGCGGAGATTCCATTGTGGGCGGCTAGGTCCTTGTCGGCGTTGGCGAGCCTGCGCGCGTTTGCAGCGGTGACGACCGCCTTTCGGTACGTCCCGATCGCGGCTGCGTAATCAGCGGACTGGACCAGAGCCAGAGGCTGACCCTTGGTCACCGGCTGCCCCATCGCCACGAGAATTCGGGTCACGGGCCCCGTGAAGGGCGAGACAACCGACGTCGCCTGGTCATTGTCGAAATCGACTGTCGCGGGCGCCTGGACGGTCTGGCGATATCCGGTGGGAACCACGGTGTAGAGCTGGATATGCGCGAGCTGCGCCTTGGTCAGACGTACGTTCGGGACGACCGGGGTCGCGCTGTTCTCGGTATCGGGCGAGGACGAACATGCGCCGATACCGAGCATCACGGCGACCAACACGGCTGAACGACTGAAGCGTTTACTGCCCATTCGCGCCCGCCATAAGTTCGGGTTGATGCCACCAGCCTCCGCCGAGGGCCTGGAATAAAGCAGCCGTGTCGGCAAAACGGGCGGCCTGCGCCTGCACGAGGCTGAGCCGCTGCTGCTGATACGTCTGCTCGGCGGTCAGGACGGCCAGATAAGCATCATAGCCGTCCTTGTAGCGAAGGCGTGAAAGGTCGAGGCTGGTCTTTGCGCTGTCCGTCGCCGCTGCGGTCGACTTCAAGGCCTCGGCGTCATGTTCCAGCGCCGACAAAGTATCGGCGACATTCTGAAAAGCAGTCAGCACCGTGCTCCGATATTGCTCGGCGGACTGCTGGTAGGCGGCGCGCGCGCCTCGCTGCTGATGAAGCAAGGTCCCGCCGTCGAAAATCGGGGCAAGCAGCGCCGCCCCGATGTTCCAGAAGCCGGTGCCTGGCCCAAACACCTGGCCGATCGCAAGGGCATTGCTGCCGGCATTACCGCTCAACGTGATGTTCGGCAGCCGGTTGGCGGTAGCAACGCCAATCTGCGCGCTTGCGGCATGCATGTTCGCCTGGGCCTGAAGCACGTCGGGGCGCTGGGCAACCAGGGCCGACGGGAGGCTAAGTGGCAGGTCCGATGGCAAGGCCAGTTGCGCAAGCGTGAATCTCTGTGCCTGGAGCTGCGACGGGAAGCGTCCGGTCAGGACAGCGATCAGGTGCTCCTGCTGATCGCGTTGCTTCAGGAGCGGCGGCAGCGTCGCCTCGAGCTGCTCCAGTTGGGCTTGCTGGGCGGCGACATCGGGCCCGGCAGCATAGCCCTTCGAGTGCTGATACTGCAGCAGGCTCAGCATCTGTCGGTCGATCCCGATCAGATCGTTGGTTGCGTCGATCTGATCCTGGATCGAAGCGAGCTGGATCACCGCGGCAGCCACGTTCGCGCTGAGCGTGATATCGACCGCGATCATCTGATAGCGGGCCGCTTGCTCCTGAGCGGCGGCGGACTCGACCGTCCGTTTGGTCAGGCCGAACACATCGGGCGTATAGGAAACGCTCAGCTGCGGGGTGATCAGCGTATAGAGAAAGGCGTTGTTGCTCGGCACTGGCGCCAGGGTCCCGGATGGATCCTTCTCTCGCGTGATGCTCGCCCCAGCGGTCACCTTCGGCGCATACGCCCCGCGCTGGCCCAGCGTGTTCTCGTGCGCCACCAGCAACGCCGCCTGCGCCGCCTTGAGGTCCGGATTGTGTGCGAGCGCCTCGGCGATCAGCGCATTCATCTCCCGGGAGTGGAACAAGGTCCACCAATCGGCCGGGATGTCAGCGGCGGTGACGAAGCGCTGCGCCGCTCCACCGACTACACCAGGAGTCGCGACAGTCGCCTGCGCCGGCTGCGCAGTGTAGGTCGACACCGCTGGAGGCGCCGGCGGCTTGAAATTCGGACCGACGACGCAAGCGGACGCCATCATCGACCCGGCAAGTGCAACTGCGGACGATCGTGCTGAGGGCAACCTGGTTCAACTCCATGCCTGGTGTCGCGGCAGTTAACGAAACGAAGGCCTGGTCGCTAGGGTATATTATTACATCACCTGCGCAACCTGGGGCATCGCTGCCAAAAAATCGAACACTGAGGCAAATTACATCGCGGTAATGATGGGGATTTCACATTTGAAAGAGCGCGGAATGTACCCTTTCCGTCGCCGACCGCCGCGCTAAGAGCGCAAGGATGGAAAAGTCCGCCAGCGTCCCCACCCCACCGCAAGCCGAGCAGCGTCCCTACAACTACGAACGCCACGGCGTCACGATCGAGGATCCGTGGCATTGGTTGCGCGACCCGAAATACCCGCAGGTCGAGGATGAGGCGGTCCTCGATTATCTCAAGGCGGAGAATGCCTATTTTGAAGGCTGGAAGAATCAGCATCAACGACTGATCGATCAGCTGTTCGAGGAGATGAAAGGGCGGATCAAGGAGGACGAGAGCTCGGTCCCGCTCCGCGACGGCGAGTTCCTCTACTGGTGGGCATTCAGGCCGGGGGCCCAGTACCGCACATGGTACCGCAAGCCCGCTAGCGGCGGTGCCGACGAGATTCTTCTGGATGAACCCGCAGAAGCCGAGGGACGAGACTATTTCCGCCTTGGAGCGCTGGAGGTCAGCCCGGACGGAAAGCTGTTGGCGACGCTGGCGGACTACGACGGATCGGAACGGTTCGAGCTGCGCGTTCGCGATCTTGCGACCGGCACAGACCTTGAGACGGTGACCAGGGTTGGGATCGGACAGCCGGCATGGACCAGCGACAGCAAGGGCATCGTGTTCACCGAGGTGAACGATAATTGGCGAAGCTATCGTGCCCGATACCATAGCTTGGGCGCGCCGACCGCCGACGATGTCACGTTGTATGAGGAGACCGAGGAGCTGGGCTTCAGTGTCGGCATCGGCAAGTCACACGACCGGAGCACCATCTTCATCTCGACTGGAGATAATGCGACCAGCGAGGTGCGCTTCGTTTCCGCGTCCGACCCAACCGAGCAGCTGAAACTTATCTCGGCGCGCAAGACGAATCGCGAATATCACGTCGACGCGGCGCACGGGAAACTGTGGATCCTCACCAACGACGATCACGTGAATTTCCGCCTCGCAGTGGCAGATCCGGCGAACCCGGAGGCTTGGAAGACAGTGATCCCGGGCTCCGATCGCACCTATCTCACCGGTGCGACCGCCTATCGCGACCATCTGGCGATCAGCAGCCGGGTCGACGGCCTCGATCAGCTGATCCTGCGCACCTATGGAGGCGAGGAAACGCGCATCCCGTTCGAGGAGGCAAGTTATAGCGCCTTCTTCATGGGCAATCCCGAGTTCGCGCCTGACGCCTATCGAGTCGGCTACTCATCGATGGTCACGCCGACGACCGTCTTTGACTATCACCCAGACACAGGCGCGCTGGAGGTACTCAAGGTTCAGGAGGTTCCGTCCGGCTACGATGCATCCAGACACGCGACCGAGCGGCTGCTGATCGAAGTGCGCGACGGCGCGAAGGTGCCAGTTTCGGTCGTCTACCCCAAGGGCTTCAAAAAGGACGGCGACGGCAAGCTTTTCCTCTACGCCTACGGTGCCTACGGGATGGCGATCCCGCCCACGTTCAATACCAACCGGATTAGCCTGCTCGACCGCGGCTGGGCCTGCGCCATTGCCCACATCCGCGGCGGCGATGACCTCGGCTACAAGTGGTTTCTCGACGGAAAGCTGACGAAGCGCACGAATACGTTCAACGACTTTGTCGACGTGGCGAAAGGACTGGTTGCAGAGCAGTTCACCCGCCCAGGCCGGATCGCGATCAACGGCGGATCGGCAGGCGGCGAGCTGATGGGCGCTGTGGTGAACTCCGACCCGGAACTATGGGGCGCGGCGGTTGCCGACGTGCCATTCGTCGACGTGCTCAACACCATGCTCGACGATACGCTGCCGCTCACACCCGGTGAGTGGCCCGAGTGGGGCAACCCGATCACCGATAAGGCAGCGTTCGACCTGATCCGCAGTTATTCGCCGTACGACAACGTGAAGACGCAGCAGTACCCGCCGCTGCTGATCACGGGCGGACTTAACGACCCGCGGGTCACCTATTGGGAGCCGGCGAAGTGGGCGGCCAAGCTTCGCGCCAACAAGACCGACCCGAACGCCCTGTTCCTGAAGATCAACATGGGCGCGGGACACGGCGGCAAGTCCGGCCGCTGGGAACGCTTGCACGAAGTCGCGGACACCTACGCGTTCATTCTGACGATGGTGCAGTGACCCGGCCCACCTTCTCCCTCACGTTCACCGCTCGCCCCGAGCACATCGACGAGCTTGGGCATGTCAACAATGCCGTCTGGGTGCAGTGGATCCAGCAGGTGGCCGTGGCGCATTGGGAGTCGGTAGCGAATCCGGCTCACCAGGATACCTATTTCTGGGTCGTCGTGCGGCATGAGATCGACTACCTCCGTCCCGCTCACGAGGGCGACACTATCATCGCCCGCACCTGGGTCGGCGAGGCCCCGAGGGGCGCCCGCTTCGACCGGATCGTGGAGTTCACCGGGGCCGACGGGAAAACTTGCGTTCGTTCGACGACTCAGTGGGCAATTATCGACAAAGCGTTGGGGCGACCCATCCGCGTGCCGCCGGAAGTCGTAGCGCCCTTCGTTACGCCGGAGTAAGCAGCGGCTCATGCCGAAGCCGATCCTCTACGATTACTGGCGGTCGTCCGCCTGTTACCGCGTCCGCATCGCCCTCAAACTCAAGAATGTCGACTATGAGAGTCGCGAGATCGACCTTCGTGAAGACGAGCAGAAATCCGCGGATTTCCTTGAGCTCAACCCGCAAGGCCTGGTGCCGCTGCTGGAGATCGACGGCCACCGGCTGACCCAGAGCCTCGCCATCCTCAACTATCTCGACATCCGGTATCCGAACCAGCCGCTGATCCCTGCTTCCGCCGCCGATCGGGCGCACGTCGTCGCGATGGCGATGGCGGTCGCCTGCGACATCCATCCGCTCAACAACCTTCGCGTACTCAAGTATCTCAAGAACGAGCTTGGGCATGACCAGCCCGAAGTTGACCGCTGGTATGCGCATTGGATCACCGAGGGCCTGGGCGCACTCGAGGCGCTTGCAGCGCCGCAGGCAGGCAAGTTCCTGTTCGGCAACGCACCCACCGGGGCCGACGTCTGCCTGGTGCCTCAACTCTACAACGCGCGGCGGTTTGACGTGCCGCTGGACGGCTATCCAACATTGCTGCGAGCCGAAGAGAATGCCAACAAGCTCGAAGGGTTCGCAGCAGCCCATCCCGACAGGCAGCAGGTGCCGGCATGAACAGGGTCGATTCCATCAACCGCGGCGTCAGCGATTTCAAGCCGCTGGATTCCGTCGAAATTCCTTCGATGGAGGGAAAGGTCAGCGAGGACGAGTGGGCGATCCGCGTCGATCTCGCCGCCGCGTACCGGATGGTCGCTTATTATGGTTGGGATGACCTCATTTTCACGCATTTGTCTGCGCGAATCCCAGGGCCCGAACATCATTTCCTGCTGAACCCGTACAATCTGATGTTCGAGGAGGTGACCGCCTCATCGCTGGTAAAGGTTGACGTGAACGGCAATCCGGTCGAGCCGACGCCATTCATCACCAATCCGGCGGGCTTCACCATCCATTCGGCCATCCACATGGCCCGGGACGACGCCCATGCGGTGATGCATCTGCACACGCCCGCTGGACAAGCGGTGTCGGCGCACAACGACGGCCTGCTGCCGCTGACCCAGACGGCAATGCTGATCCGCGGCGAGATCGCCTTCCACGTTTATGAAGGCGTAGCCGTCGACCTGAATGAGCGCGAGAGGCTCGTTGCCGACCTCGGCACGAAGAACGCGATGATCCTTCGCAATCACGGCACGCTCGCAGTCGGCAAGAACGTCGGAGAGTGCTTCATTCGCCTCTACTATCTCGAGCGTGCGTGCCAGGCGCAAATCATGGCCCTCTCGGCCGGCGACAATATCAACAACCCGCCCCAAGGATCGCCGGAGATCACGGCGCAGCAGGGCGCGGTCGGACTGCCGATGGCGGCCAATTTCCTCGCCTGGCCGGCGTTGAAGCGAAAGGCTTATCGCCTCGATCCGAGCTTCGCGAGCTGAGTTGGCGCGGGAGGCCGCAAACGTCACCGACTATCGCGCGCTGGCGAAGGCGCGGTTGCCTCACTTCCTGTTCGAATATCTGGACGGTGGTTCGTACGACGAGGTCACGCTTCGGCGGAACGTCGAGGATCTGCAATTCATCGCGCTGAGGCAGCGTGTGCTGCGCGACGTTTCGTCGATCGATCTCACCGCCGAACTGTTTGGCAGACGATGGGCCATGCCGGTCGGATTAGGGCCTGTGGGACTTGCCGGCCTCTATGCTCGGCGAGGCGAAGTTCAGGCGGCTCGCGCGGCTGCATCGGCGAATGTGCCGTTTGCACTTTCGACCGTCGGCGGCTGTTCGCTTCGTGAGGTTTCAGCCTCCGGCAATGTCCCCTGGTACCAGCTCTATTTCGTTAAGGACCGGGAGTTCGTTGAACGGATGGTCGACCGGGCCAAAGAGGCGGGCTGCGGCGCGCTCATTCTGACCGTCGACCTTGCCGTTCCCGGTTCCCGCTATCGTGATGCCCGGGCAGCGGGAGGCGGAGCGCGGCGCACGGCGCAGCTCCTGTCACGGCCGGATTGGCTCTGGGATGTCGGGATCCGCGGTCGGCCGATCAGCCTCGGCAACCTTGAGGACATCGTCGGAGCACGAGCGCCGCTAAGCGACTTCCAGACCTGGATTCACCGCAACTTCGATCCTTCAGTCAGCTGGAAGGACGTCGAATGGCTGCGGGGCAAATGGGACGGACCCCTGATCATCAAGGGCATCCTCGATGCAGAGGATGCTCGTGCCGCACTGGACAGCGGCGCCGATGGAATTGTTGTGTCCAATCACGGAGGCCGCCAGCTCGATGGCACCCTGTCGAGCGCACGGGCGCTTCCGGGAGTCGCGAACGCGATTGCCGGGCGCCTGCCGGTGCTGGTCGATGGTGGGATCCGCTCTGGCCTCGATGTCGTGCGGATGCTCGCGCTCGGCGCGAACTTCGTTCTGCTCGGCCGGGCCTGGGCCTATGCCCTCGCGGCGCGCGGCGGCGATGGCGTCGCGCACGTACTAAAGCTTATCGAGGCAGAGATGCGGGTGGCGATGGCGCTTACCGGCTGCACAAGCACCAACGAGATCGGTGCGTCAGTCCTTGATGGAACTACCGGTCACGCAACGTTCTGAAGCGTTTCGCTACCCTCACTGAATAGTCGTTCGACGTCCGCCGCAGACATCGGCTCAGCGAACAGATAACCCTGTACCGAGGAGCAACCGTGGGCTCTAAGCTCCATCAGCTGCGCGGTTTCCTCGACGCCCTCCGCCGTGGTCTCGATGCCGAGCGCATTGGCGAGTTCGGTGATTGCATGGACGATGGCGATGGCACCGTCGCGGGTCAGCAGGTTCTGAATGAAGCTGCGGTCGATCTTCAGTTTGTCGAACGGGAAGCTCTGCAAGTAGCTCAACGATGAGTAACCGGTGCCAAAATCGTCGAGGGCGATGCGTACGCCGAGCGCGCGCAGCGCATGGAGGAGCCGAAGCGTCGTATCGCCGCCTTCGAGGAAGATCGACTCGGTGATCTCGATTTCCAACCGGTTTGGCGTGAGCCCGCTGTCCGCCAGGGAGCGCAGGATCGTCTCGTGCATGACGCCTCGGTGAAACTGCACCGCCGAGACGTTCACGGCCACGCGTATATGCTCGGGCCAACAAGCAGCACGAGCGCATGCCTCCCGAACCACCCAGGCTCCGATCGGAACGATCAGCCCGGTGTCCTCCGCGACGGGCACGAAGTCCGAAGGCGAAATGAGGCCGAGTTCCGGATGACGCCAGCGAAGAAGCGCCTCGAAGGAGCAAATGCGGTTCTGCTCGAGATCGAATAGCGGTTGGTAGTGAAGCTCGAACTCGCCGCGATCCAGCGCCAGGCGAAGGTCGCTCTCGATCTGCCGCCGCTGCTGCGCTCGCTCGTTCAGGCTCTCCTCGAAGAAAGCATAGGTGCCTCGCCCAGCCTCCTTGGCACGGTAGAGTGCGAGGTCGGCGCTACGCAGAAGCGTTCCGCTGTCCCTTCCGTCCTGCGGAGCAATGGCGATACCAATGCTGGTCGAAGGGACAATCTCGTTCCCGTCGAGCGCTATCGGCTTGAGGATCTCACCTAGGATGTCCCGGGCCAATCGGTCGATTGAGTCCCGATCTTCCCCGACCGTCTGGAGCACGACGAACTCGTCGCCACCAAGACGTGCGACAAAGTGGCCTCGGGCAGCATGCTGGACGCGGCGCGCTGCCTCGATCAGCAGCGCATCGCCCGCGGGGTGTCCGAGCGTGTCATTGATTACCTTGAAATGGTCGAGGTCGAGGCAGTGCAGCGCGAACAAGCTGCCGTTGCCTTCCGATGCGCGAAACAGGTGATCGAGCTGCTGCTGGAACATGGTGCGGTTGGGCAAGCCGGTCAGCGTATCGTTGAAGGCGAGTTGCGTGATTCGCTGCTCGCGCTCGGCGATCTTGCCAACCATCTCGTTGAAGCTTTCTGCCAACCGAGCGAGTTCATCTTCGCCGCGCACGCGCACCTGGACGGGTTCGCCGGAAGCGAGACGACCGGCGGCTTCATCGAGCCGCGCGAGGGGCTGTGTAATGCGGCTGGCAGCGCGCCACGTGGCGAACGCGACGAGGATCAGGCCAAGCAGCGTCATGACGCCAAGCGCCAGCTGCAGCTTGCGGGCATCGGCAAGCGCCTGTGCCTTGGGGTAAGCCAATAGCAGGATTGCCCGATCACGATCTGCGAAGGTCGGAAGGGGTTTGGCCAATGCTATTGAATCGCGGCCACCCACGTTCATCTCGAACGCAGCCGAATTGCCGACGTGAGCTTCCGCAAGCCTGGTGGACGGCACGTCCAGCGCGGACATGCTGCCGGAGGCCTCCGCCCAGCGGCCCTTGTCGCTCGCAATCACCGCCGCGTGCAGCGGTATCGCCGATAGTCGCTCAAGTCCCCGCATCTCACGCCCGTCAAGGTCGGCCGCGAAGACCACCCAGCCGATTAGCGTGGGTGCCATGATCGGAGCAGCGACGAGCTGGCGCGGGTGCCCGCCGAGGACTGCGACGCCCGCAAGGCGTCCGTCGTCGAGCGGAGACCAGAGGGCCGTCGGCTCGCTGACCGGAACCGTGCCGTCAATGCTCGATATCTTGCCATCGGCGGTGACAATGAATGCGCTACGGACGCGCAGGCGCTGAGCCGCGTTGCCCAGCGCCGATTGCATCGTTGCCTGGTCGCCACTGGCGACCGCTGCCCGGAAACCGAAGTCGCGCGCGAGCAGCTCCGCCGCACTCTGCAGTTCGTGTGCTCGCTGCTGCCACAAGCGGTCGTACACTGCGCCGCTCGATTGCAGTTGTCCTTCAACCTCTCGCGACGCAGCGCCGGCGATGAAGCTCCATAGCGCCGCGGATACGCCGAGCATGGCGACTGCGAATAGCAGTGCAAATTGAACGGTGAGGCGTGCGCTCAGGGAGCGGAAGGGGCGCACGCGATCAATAATCCGTCATCGGCATCGCGGGGGGCGGGCGAAGCCGAAGCTGGAAACTCGCGCTACGCTGCGTCGGATTGATGGCCTGCTGCAGTTCGCCTCCCGGAGCCCGCAGGTATGGATGCCACACGACTAGCCGTCCCGGGACGTTGGGCGCATCACCAAAGTTCGCAAGGCCTTGAGCATTGGTCCGCGCCGTCCAGGCGCTGTCCGCGACGAAGATGAACGCACTCATCTGGTCGTGGATGTTACACCCGAGCGCCACCACACCCGCCTTGTCGAAGTGAACGGTGCGCGACTGATCCTTCGCAAACAGCTTGAGCTCAAACCTCTTCGCCGCCGAGAAAGAGTAGACGTGGTGCTTGGTCGGATCGAGGTTCGGAAACGACACGTCCGCCCCCACGGGGATGATCGTCAGGAACGGGTGAAACTGCAGGTTCTGCTGCGACACGACGAACTTGCCCCCGCCTCGCGCCGGGCGCGCAGCTGACCCAACAGGGTAAAGTGCAACGATGGCATCCCGAACGGGATGCCCCGCAGTATCGAGGACTCTAACGGTGAGTGGAGCCGCGCAAAGCGGCTGCACTGCCCCCGCGAGGGCGCACGCGAGAATCGCCTTGCGCAGCATATGTGAGAATTAAGCGCGAAACGGTAAACGCCTTGCATCGCGCGATGGTTACCAGTGCATTCGCACTTCGGCCTGAAGTTGCGTTTGGCTCTGCTGTGGACCTTCGGCCAGATACTCGCGCGCCGGCGTTGAGCTCCTCACCCTCAGCAGTTCGACAAGCGTCGTCACGTGAGACCAATCGCGCTTCGCGGCGATCATGCCGGCCCAGCCATGCTCGTCATATTCGGCATCCCACAGGCTCCCACGGTTGTCGGTGCCGAATACGTCGGCCCGAGCCGCGAGGCCGAATCTCCCAAAGGATTGGGTGATCATCAGGTAGGCAGCTCTAAATCGCTCATCGACCCAGCGGCTCGGCATCGGAAAGCCCATCCGCGTTCGACCCTCCAATGCCTGACCTTTTAGCTGCAGGCCCGATCCAAGGTCGGCAACTACGCCCAGATCAGTGAACCGCGTCCGCCATCCCCACTCAGGCACAAGCTGCGGCGTGGAATCCTCCGGGTTTGCGCGATTGTCGTAATGGAAGAGTTCGAAGCGGATTGGCGCCGGCGGCTGCCACGAGAGCTTTGCGTAGTACCCAAGGTGCCTGGCGAAGCCCCGGTGGATGTCGTTCAGCGGGTGCGTGTCCGGCGCCTGGATGGTCGTGAAGACTCCCATCGGTGGGAGGGGCTCGTCCCGAAATGCGAGCGTTGTCCGATCATGCAGGGCCCAGCCACGGAAGGTCAGCAACGTTCCCGCCGTGTCGTTCGCAACCATGATCGCGGCGGTCGCGCGAATCCTGTTCTCCGCCAATTTCGCGGCAATCGTGCCTTCGGCGGCCAGCGGCTTCACCTCTTCGCCGATCCAGCTGTTGATGGCGGATGGAGTGATTGAGTCCCTGACATGCCAGTCCGTTCCTTCGTGCTCCAAGCTGACCGGTGGCCACATCAGTCCCGCTCGCGCCGAGAACGCGATATTGCTGCTGCGCATGGGCCGGTAGGTGAAATAAGCTTGGCTGAGACCAGCCTCAGTGCGCTGCCCGCCTTCGACTTGCCCAACGACCACGGCGCCCACCGACCAGGTGAACTGCGGCTTCCAAACGAGGCTCGCGTTGCCCAGCTGTGGCTCAATGCTAAGGTGGCCGTCGCTTCCCGAACGCAATTTGCCGAAGCCCCTGTCGACCCAGCTCTGTTCGCCATTCACCGCAGCGACGCGGACATCGCCGCTCAATTCGAAATTACTGAGCGTGAAGAGCTTGAGATCGGAATCGGCATAAGCGGGTGCGGTCCATAGCGCCGCGAGCGCGCAGCCCAACGGGATCGCGCGCCCAATACGCAGGCGTCGAACGGCACCTTCCATGGGCCGAACCTAAGGGAATTAGGGTTAAGATTATGGCTACTGACTTGGATCAGTCGTGCCGATCAAACCGGACGAATTAAGTGGTCGGGGAGAGAGGATTCGAACCTCCGGCCCCTGCCTCCCGAAGACAGTGCTCTACCAGGCTGAGCTACTCCCCGACCGGAACCCGCTTGAGTGCGACTTTGGGTCGCGGCGGGAGCCAAGGCCGCGGCTAGATAGAAGGGGGTTGGGACAAGCGCAAGGCCGCAATCAGCGGCCGATCGTCTGCAGCCAGTGTTCATGACGGACGAACTTCTCGCGCGGACTTCCGGGGCGGGCGTTGGCGGTCTCGGTCTCCTCGATCCGACGCCAGTCGTCATAGTCGGTCGCCATCACCTCGCGGCTCGCCAATAAGCGCTTCAGGCCCTCCGCGCCCGATTTGCCCCCTGCGCTTCCGGAAGGCATCGCCGCCGCAACCTGGTCGGCGACCTCGTAGCCGTCAGGACGATTGGTGCCGATGGTCCCGCTAGGGCCGCGCCGAGCCCAGCCGACCGCGTAAAGGCGGTCAGCAATGCGGCCCTGTTGGTTGACGAACTTGCCACCTTCGAAAGGGACTTCGGGGATAGGCGAGGTCGAATAACCGATTGCGGAGACCACGAGCGATGCGGGCACCTCATACGTCTCGCCCGTGCCGCGCGCCGCGCCGCTCTCGTCGAGCTTCGTTCGCTCGACGATGATCCGCTCGACCTTGCCGTTACCTTCAACAGCCACTGGCTTGGCAAAGAAGTCGAAGACGATGCGCTTGGCCTTGGTTGCTTCCAGATCGAGGAAACCGCGCAGCAGGCTCACAGATTTACGCAAGCCCGGCTCGAGAGGCTCGTCGGCCTCGACTGGCGGAAAATCAGCGGCCTCGACGGCCGGGACCGCCGCTTCCAGATGTCCAAGCTCACCCAGTTCCTTGGGAGTCATCGCAATCTGATGCGGCCCTCTGCGGCCGAGGATCGTGACCGTGCGGATCGCGGACTTATCGAGCGCGTCGAGCGCGTGATTGACGATGTCCGACCCTTCGAACTCGTGCCTCGTCTTCGACAGAATCCGCGCGCAATCGAGCGCGACATTACCGTTGCCGATCACGGCCGCGTGCGAGCCACCCAGAAATGGATCGAGATCGGCAAACTCCGGATGGCCATTGTACCAACCGACAAACTCCGCCGAGCCCACAACGCCAGGCAGGTCCTCGCCCGGAATGCCGAGCTTTCGGTCATGCGGTGCACCGGTGGCGAGGATCACCGCATCATAGAGGTCGAGCAACTCCTCGACCGATATGTCGCGCCCGACAGTCACGTTGCCGATGAAATCGACGTCTGCCGTCTCGGCAACCTTGTCGTAGCGTTTGCTGACCGCCTTCAACGACTGGTGGTCGGGCGCCACACCGAAGCGGATCAGGCCGTACGGGACCGGGAAACGGTCGAGGATGTCGATGCGCGCGTGGTCGCCATAGGCCTTTTCGAGCGCCTCGGCCGTGTAGAAACCGGCAGGGCCCGAACCGACAATCGCAAAGTGCCGCATTCACCCTCCGTCCTTGCGACGCGGCGACGCAATCCAGCCGCCACAATGGATTGCCGTGTCCCTACGCTCGTCGCAATGACGAATTACTCGCGGTGATCTTCCAGCAGGACGCTGCCCTTCTTCTGCAGGGCCGCCTGTACGATGCCCGAAAACATTCCGAGCATGCCGGGCAAAAGCACTTTCAGGTGCACTTTCGTCTCCTGCACGTCGATCGCGGCGTTGACCGCCTCGCCCATTGCGCTGACCTGGAGGTTAAGCTGGTCTCCACTCCAACCGGACTGAACACTCGCTCCGCCGGGGATGTGCTCCTGCAGTTTGTGGATGTTGTTGGCGATGCGGCGCCTGGCCTCTTCCTTGCCAAGGTTGTGGGGCAGATCGATGTCGATGGGCTGAGTCATTTACGCGATGTCGGCGGCTGTTCAGCGCTTTTCAACCTGCAGCGCGCGAGTATCATCGTCGGCAATGAAATCGCTTTTCCTGGCTCTGGCTGCGCTTTGCGCTCCAGCAGTGGCGCAGACCGCCTCCGCTCCTCCCGTTCAGCCTGCACCGGCTCCGTCAGTGGCAGCAGCACCGGCCGTTTGGGACCCGGTCGGGCCGTACATCACTGCAGGGCAGGACGAGCCCGGCTACCGGTCCTGGTACCTCGCCGATCCGGCGCGCGCCGGACAGGTCAAGGCTTTCAACGATTATCTTGTCGCCGCCGACGCCGGCGGCGTGCTTCCGACGTGGCAGCTCCTACGCACCGCGACAGCATGGAAGGATTGCGGCGGGCAGCCGTTCGAGGTGCCGCCGAGCAGCGAGTGGCCGCACATGGTGCAGACGCTCCGGTACGTGCGCGATTATGTCGTTCCAGCGATCGGGCCGGTTGAAGCGGTGTCCGTCTATCGCAATCCGCAGCTGAACGTCTGTGCCGGAGGAGCGCCCGAGAGCGCGCACAAGATGGATTCGGCGATCGACATGGTGCCGCTCACTCCGATCGACCGCGTGACGATGATGCGCAAGCTGTGCGCCCCTCACTCGGAACATGGCGCAGCTTACAACGCCGGCCTCGGCTTCTATGCTTACATGCGCTTCCACATCGACAGCATGAAATACCGTCGCTGGAATATGGACCCGGCAGTTGCCGCCGAATGTCCACCGATCGTTCATCCGGAAGACGCGGCCTCGATCGGACAGCCAATCCCGGCACCGCCCGGCCCGGTCCCAGCGCAGTCAACTGCAACTCCGGCTTCCATAACCACGCCATCTGCTCAACCGGTTCAAACCGTGCAGCCAAAACCTTGAGCTTCGGGGTTGTGTTGCCCTAATGCAACACCATATCGGCCCCAGGAAAGAGGGGTAAGACTCGATGGATTTTGAAAAGCTGACGGATCGTGCGCGGGGATTCCTGCAGGCCGCGCAGACGATTGCCGTTCGCGAGAACAATCAGCGCATCGCTCCGGCGCATCTGCTGAAGGCGCTGCTCGACGATGAGCAGGGCATGGCCGCTAGCCTGATCGACGCCGCCGGCGGCGATGCGAAAGCTGCCAAGCGCGAAGTCGATCAGCTGGTCGCAAAAATCCCGGCGGTTACCGGTAGTGGAGCTTCGCAGGCGCCGGCCCTCGACGGCGATACGATTCGGATCCTCGACCAGGCCGAGCAGGTCGCGAAGAAGGCTGGCGACAGCTACGTCACGGTCGAACGCATCCTGTTGGCGATGGCACTGGCCAAGGGCACCGACGTTGGTAATGCGCTAGCTAAGGCCGGGCTAACGCCGCAGAATCTCAACTCGGCAATTGAGCAACTGCGCGGTGGTCGCACAGCGGACACGCAAGGCGCCGAGGATCGTTACGACGCGCTGAAGAAATATGCCCGCGATCTCACCGAGGCCGCACGCAACGGCAAGCTCGACCCGGTCATCGGCCGCGACGAGGAAATTCGGCGCACCATCCAGGTGCTCGCCCGCCGCACCAAGAACAACCCGGTGCTCATCGGTGAGCCTGGCGTCGGCAAGACCGCTATCGCCGAGGGCCTCGCGCTGCGCATCACCAACGGCGACGTGCCCGACGGCATCAAGGACAAGCGGCTGCTCGCCCTCGACATGGGCGCGCTGATCGCGGGTGCAAAATATCGCGGCGAATTCGAGGAGCGGCTGAAAGGCGTGCTCGACGAGGTGCGCCAGGCCGAGGGCGACATCATCCTGTTCATCGACGAGATGCACACGCTGGTCGGCGCCGGGAAAGCCGAGGGCGCAATGGACGCCGGCAATCTGCTAAAGCCGGCCCTGGCCCGCGGCGAGTTGCATTGCATCGGTGCGACGACGCTCGATGAATATCGCAAGTATATCGAGAAGGACGCAGCGCTGGAGCGGCGCTTTCAGCCGGTGTTCGTCGGTGAGCCCAGCGTACCCGACACAATCTCGATCCTGCGCGGCCTCAAGGAGAAGTACGAGCTTCACCACGGAGTGCGGATCACCGACGCGGCGATCGTCGCCGCCGCCACGCTGGGCAATCGCTACATCACTGACCGTTTCCTGCCGGACAAAGCAATCGACCTGATGGACGAGGCTGCAAGCCGGATCCGCATGGAAGTCGAGTCCAAGCCCGAGGAGATCGAGAACCTCGACCGCCGCATCATCCAGCTCAAGATCGAGCGCGAGGCGCTCAAGAAGGAGCAGGACAAAGCGTCGAAGGACCGCCTCGCCAAGCTTGAGGAGGAGCTGGCCAATCTTGAGCAGCAGTCCGCCGAGCTCACCACGCGCTGGCAGGCTGAGAAAGAGAAGATCGCCGGCGAAGCGAAGATCAAGGAGCAGCTCGACGCGTGCCGGCTGGAACTCGAGCAGGCGCAGCGCAGCGGTGATCTCGCGAAGGCAGGTGAGCTCCAATATGGGCGCATCCCGCAGCTGGAGAAGCAACTCGCCGACGCGCAGGCCGCCTCACAGGGCGCAATGTTGCGCGAGGAGGTTACCGATCAGGATATCGCGGGCGTCGTTAGCCGCTGGACCGGGATTCCGGTCGAGCGGATGATGGAGGGCGAGCGCGAGAAGCTGCTGAGCATGGAAAGTGCGATTGGCGCCCGGGTGATCGGGCAGGAAGATGCGGTGAAGGCCGTATCCGCCGCCGTCCGGCGCGCCCGCGCGGGCCTGCAGGACCCGAACCGGCCGCTCGGCTCCTTCCTGTTCCTCGGGCCCACGGGCGTCGGCAAGACCGAGCTGACCAAGGCGCTGGCCGAATTCCTGTTCGACGATTCGTCAGCGATGGTTCGGATCGACATGTCCGAGTTCATGGAGAAGCACGCGGTCGCCCGGCTGATCGGCGCCCCTCCGGGCTATGTCGGGTATGAGGAAGGCGGCGTGCTGACCGAAGCAGTTCGGCGGCGGCCCTATCAGGTCGTCCTGTTCGACGAGGTCGAGAAGGCGCACGGCGATGTGTTCAACGTACTGCTGCAGGTACTCGACGACGGCCGCCTGACCGACGGTCAGGGCCGCACGGTCGACTTTACCAACTCGATCATCATCCTGACATCGAACCTGGGTTCGCAATATCTGGCACAGCTCGGCGAGGACGAGCCGGTCGAGAAGGCCGAGCCGCAGGTGATGGAGGTGGTGCGCGGCCATTTCAGGCCTGAGTTCCTCAATCGCCTAGACGAGATCATCCTGTTCCACCGCCTCGGCGCCGGCCACATGGGGCCGATCGTCGATATCCAGGTTGCGCGGCTGCAGAAGCTGCTCGATGACCGCAAGATCAGGCTCGAGCTCACGGACGCAGCTCGCGCTTGGCTTGGGAGGGTCGGATATGATCCGATCTACGGCGCACGGCCTCTGAAGCGGGCGGTGCAGAAATATCTGCAGGACCCACTAGCCGATCGGATTCTGGCAGGCGAAATCGCCGATGGGTCGACGGTGCGTGTCGATGAAGGCGACGGGCAACTCGTGCTTACGCCGGCGACAGAAATGCGAGAGGCCGCGGAATAAAAAGAGGCGCCCGAAGGCGCCTCTGGAGTCGGTGGGGGGGGTGCCGAAGCGCCCTCCCCCTTTTGTGTATCGCTTAACCGCGCTCTGGAGCCGGCGCCGGCGGCGGTGGCGGCGGCGGAAGCTGCGGCGCCGGAGCCGGCGGGCAGGTACCCGGAGCCGTGATCACCGCACCAGACTCGCACGTCACCGTCGCCGGGGGCGGCGGAGGCGGCGGAGCCATGACCGGAGCGACCGGTGCAACGTACGGACGCGGGCGGAAGCTGAAGTTCACGCCCAAACGGAACGCCCGGCCAATTGCACCCGCCTGGTCCCAGGTCGGGTTGTAGTTGGCCGCCGCACCGGCGTAGTTCGCCGGCTCGATCGGGGCATGCGCGTTGAACAGGTTCAGCACGTTGCCGTAAATCGTGACGTTGTCGTTGAGCTTGAAGCTGCCGACCAGGTCAACCCAGATGAACTTCTTGGTCTTGCAGAAGTGCGAGTCGTACAGATCGCCCGCCGCAACGCACTTGTCGGTAATCGGCAGAGCGCTCGTGTCCTCCGAGTAGTCCCAATAGCTGCCGATATAGTTGGCGGTCGCCGTCACCGTAGCCCGGCCAAACTCCAGGCTGTTCGACCAGTTGCCGCGCCAGTCCGGCGTACCGGCACCCGACGACAGCTGGTACGGGCCCAAGGTGCCTGCATAATGCTGAACCGCGCACCCGCCGCACGGCGTCAGGTTGAACTTCAGGATCTTGGTGACCTCGAGCGTGCTCGAGAACCGGACAGACGGTGAGAACCGCTTCTGGAACAGCGCCGAGAAGTCGAGACCCGAGGTCTGGATCGACGCCGCGTTCACATATGGCGTGTTCACAATCGACACGACCGGGATGCCGTTCGGGAAATCCGGATCAGCCGGGTAGGTCTGAACCGAATAACCAGGCGGCAATGGCAAGCCTTCGTAGAAGTTCTCGATCGCCGTATTGGCGAGCGGACCTTGCGTAATCACGTCGGTCTTCTTGATGTTGTAATAGTCCAACGTGAAGCTCAGCGGAGCAATCGGCTGGGCAACGACACCAAGCGTGAAGTTACGCGACTTTTCGGGCTTCAGGTTCGGGTTACCCGCGGAGTTATACCCGAGAGCCTGCGAATTGACGTAGTTGTCACCGCCCGAGCAGTTGTCCGCATCGCCCGTCGCACCGTGCGTGATTCGAACGATGCAGGGTGGTCGAACCGTGGTGAAGCCGATGACACCACCGCCGCTCTCAGCGAACGAAGGAGCGCGGAAACCGCGGGAGTATGTTCCGCGGAAAGCCAGCTGGCGGATCGGTGTGAACTTGAACCCAGCCTTCGGCGAGAACGCGCTGAATCCGGCCGAGTAATGGTCGTACCGGCCCGAAACGTCGACCTCGAGCTGCTTCACGATCGGCGCCGAGATTTCGAAATATCCGGCCTCGACCGTCCGCTGACCCTTCGCGAACACCTGGTTCACGTCGATGAAGTCGTTGTTCGGATTCTGGTTCGGGTTGTCGAGCTCCTCGTGGCGGATTTGAGCACCCACGCCGAGTTGCAGCGGTCCGCCCGGAAGCTGGAACAGCGCCCGGGAGATGGTGCCCTGCACACCGAACAGCTGGGACTGCGACGTGGTGTCGACAGTCCGCAGGATGTCGTTGACGACATTCGCCGGTGTCGCAAGCGGATCGGCGAAGTTGTAGAGTCCGTTGTTGATCGCGTTCGCGAGCGCCGGGTAATAGATGTTGCCGGTCGACACGCGGTGCAGGTCGCTGGCCGATGCGGTAGCATCCACCTGGTAGTGCCAGGCATCGCCGAACCCACCGTTGATGCCAGCCGCGATGCGCCACACGCTACTGGTTCCCGTTGCCGTACGTGCGATGTTCGGAAAGCGGAAGCGAAGCAACGCGGCCGGACAGTAGTTGGCTGCCGTCGTGTCGGTCGCATCGCACCCGGCCGACGCGAACGGATCGTAGGGGTCGATCGAACCGTTTGTTAGGTAAGCCGGAAGAACGAGGCTCGTGGTATTGATCGGGTTGGTCGAGCGAGTGCGCGCGCCAAGCGGGTAGACTGTCGCCTGGCTGCGATAGAAGCTGCCCATCACATAGGCTTCGCTGTTGTCCGAAACGCGAACCGACGCGCGAACCACGCCGCCGTACCTTACGGTCTTCGGTTGGATCGTCAGGCCTGGCTTGATCAGATACTGGTTGATCTCGCAGGTCTGTCCGCCGTTCGTACCCGGAACGATCGATCCATTGAACGCACCGCACTGGGACGGGTTGAGAATGACTGACGCGCCGCCGGAGATGATCGACCCCGTCCGCGGATCCGTCAGATCGGATTGCGAAGCCGGAACCGTGACGAACACCGGGCTCTGTGAGCTCGAACCATTGATGAACGTGCCCCAGTTGAGGTCCTGTCCGCCCGGCAGGTTCGAAAGGTTCGCCGTGTTGTAAGGGAATCCGCGATCCGCCGTGTAGATCGCCTTGTTCAGCTCATATTCGCCGCCAACATAAATGTTGAACCCGCGATTGTCGTAATCGCCGGTGCCGGCCAGGAACGAACCGCGCCAATGCGCGCCATCGCCCTTCTGAGTAATTCCGCCCTCAATGTTGGCGTCAAGACCGTTGAATGACTTGCGCGTGATGAGGTTGACCACGCCGCCGATCGCGTCTGCGCCGTAGGTCGACGATGCGCCGTCCTTCAGCACCTCGATACGGTCCAGCGCGACGCGCGGGAGCGTGTTGAGGTCGACGAAGTTGCGCTGGCCGTCGTCGGCGAGCGGGAAAATGGAGATGCGCTGGCCGTCCATTAGCACCAGCGTCGAATTGACCGTCAGGCCGCGAAGAGAGGGGGCCGCGCCGCCGCTGCCAAAGCCGTTGGAGAAGGCAGTCGGAACCGAGCCCGAATTGTCAGCGGAGATCGAGCGAACCGCGTCCGCGACAGTGGTGATGCCGCGCCTCGACAGGGTTTCAGAAGAGAGGACGGTCACCGGAGACGGCGTCTCCGTGTTGGTACGCCGGAACATCGTGCCGGTGATGACGATTTCCTGGTTGCTCGGCGTCGCCCCTGGATTGACGTTCGAGACAGGAACAGCCGGTGCATTCGTTCCGACCTGGGGTGCTGCAGTCCCCTGGTTCTGGTCCTTGGCCGCAGTCGAAGTGCTGCTGGCGCCTTGATCCTGCGCGAAAGCAGGCGTGGCGATCGCGGCAACGGCGATGGCCGTCGCAGCGGTTCCGCACCGCCAACCGGCGGCGATACGCGATTTTGTCAGTGTCATGTCGCTCCCTTTCAGCCGGACAAGCCGGCGCGACCCCTCCCCATTCGCGGAGGCCCGCGAACAGACTCCTATCCAAAGTAAGGGGGTGGGAGGCAACACGCTCCGATAAGACTGTTATCTTTCGTTATGCTGGTGTGACAATTGCGTCACAGACCCGACACTTCGCTCGGGCGCAAAAAAGGGGGCGGTGCTAGGCACCGCCCCTCTCGTTGGTCAGCTCCGAGGTTTAGCCGCGCTCGGGCGCCGGAGCCGGCGGCGGCGGGGCCGGAGGCGGAGGCGGAGGCGGCGGCGGAGCTGGGCAGGTGCCCGGAGCCGTGATCACCGCGCCGGACTCGCACGTCACTGTCGCTGGAGGCGGCGGAGGCGGCGGGGGTGGCGGCGGAGGCGGCGGCGCAACCGGCCGGTGACGATCGATGTCGGCCGAGAACCGGAAGTAGAACATCCTTCCGGTGAAGTCGTACGGACCCGCGATCGAGTTGCACTTACAGATTGAGTCGGTGCCGATGAACGGCGGGTTCTTGTCGAAGACATTATCTACGCCAAGCACCAGCCGGGCTCGCGACAGACCCGCCCAGTCATGCAGTCCGACCCAAACGCTGGCTGAATGGATCCAGCGATCGTGGACTTCGTTGCCGTACACCGGCGTCGAGCCATCAACATTGACGAGCTTCGAGCTGTACTGGGCATCCCAGTGCAGACCCCAGCCGCGGTTCGCGTAGTCGATGTTGATAAGGCCTTTCCACTTTGGATAGACCGTCTCGTTGTTGACGTTGAAGGTGCCCGCATAGCTCGTCACGCTGCCATCGGCGTTCACGATGTCGTTCTGGATCAGCCGCGACAATTGCGCATCGAGGCGGATCGAGCCCGGGATCGGCATGGCCCAGTGCGCCCGGCCGGTGTCGAACGTTAGCTCGAGATCATAGCCCTTGACGGTCTGAGTGCCGATATTGTCGTTAAGGCTGTCGATCTGCAGGATTGCACCGTTCGCCGAACGCTGGATCTGTGCGCAAGACACCGGATTCTGGTTCGGACCGTAGCAGTCGAGGAGGACGTAGTCCGCGCCAACCGCAGTAGCGACGCCGCCGGTCAGAATCTGGTTCCGGATCTTCGTCCGATAGAAATCGGCCTCGAACGAGAAGCCCGGCATGAACCTGGGCGTCAACACGCCGCCGACAGTCCAGCCGCGCGACTTTTCGGGCTGCAGCGCGGGGTTGCCGCCGATTAGAACCTGGACCTGGCTGCCGGCAATCTGGTCGAGCGGATCAGTGAACGTCGTCACCGCCGCGCCACCAGCAACTGCCTTGGAACACTGCGAACCAGCGCCCAACAAGCCCTTGCCGACGTTACTGTTGCCCGGTGCCAACGCCAGGTTGGTTTCGCAGGGATCACCGCTCGCGCCCAGATCCGACAGACCCTGGCCCCCGAACAACTCGGTGACCTGAGGCGCACGGAAGCCGGTCGCGTATGCACCGCGGAAGCGGATGTCGTCCGACAATGCCCAGTTCGCACCGACCTTCCAGGTCTTCGCCGTGCCGAACGTGCTGTACTTGTCGATACGGCCGCTGGGCGTGATGTCGAATGCCTTGAAGAAGGGCCGATCGCTGATGAGCGGCAAGTACAATTCGCCGTACAGACCCTTGACGTTATATCCGCCGGCAGTCGGCTGGATCTGGTTCGGAGCGAACCCTTCGCTTTCAAGCTGATCGGGCAGGAAGCTCAGGAACTCCTTCCGATACTCGCCGCCGACGGAGATCTTCGCATCACCTCCAGGAAGCCTGAACAGGGAGCCGGAGAGGTTGCCGTAGACATACCGCTCATAGGCATGCTGGCTGCTCTGCATGGTGAACTTGGCGTAGTCGAGCTGATCAGGGGTGAAGATATTCTCAGGCCCATTGAACCAGTTCGGCTGAGTCGTTGGCACGCCGCCCGTACAGCCGCCCGGCACGTCGAGGCACGGGAACTGACCGGTCATCTCGCCCAGGTGGAGGAAGTTTCCGGTGTTGTGAACCAGCACAAGCTGGTCGTTCTGCTGCTCTACGCCGGCAACTTCATATTTGAAGTCGCCAAACAGGTCGCCGCGCAGACCGGCCCTGATGCGCCAGGTATCCGACGACTGATCATAAGTTCTCGGTCCGAACTGATCTGGCGTTAGATAGGCGAAGTAGCCTGTCCCGGTTGAGTTCCCAGGAGCGTTCGCTGCCACCGCGAAGCCCGGATAGACCGAGTTGCCGATTGTATCACCGAGCAGCGGTTCCGGGCGGAGAAGCTGCTGCGATGTGCGGTGAGAGAAGAAACCGTCGGCGAATACCGTCACACTATCGTTGATGTCGTAGTGCGCTCCGGCGTTGATCTCCTTACGGTCGAGCGAACCGGACAACGTGTTGTACGGGTCGTTCGCGCTGCCGTTTGCGTTGAGCTTGACGACGCCAAGTCCCGGGAGAAACACCGTGTTGGGCAGCAGGCCAGCCACCGCCGGATTCTTCCGAGTATAGAATTGCCCGTTAATCGCCAGCAGGCCGGAGATGGTCGTTCCAGCGGGCTGAAGCACGCCGTTCACGACCGTCGCGTTAGTCAGCGTGACGGGCGCTTCGGACTGAAGCGTATCGAGCTGGGTACGATAGGTGGACCCACCCTCATAGTTTGGATCGCCGATGTGTGGATCGTTGGCCCAGTCGCGTTGATAGCCATTCAGCGCATTGCGGTGATCCCAGCTGAATCCGACGATGACGTTGGCAACATCGCTATTGGCCGCAATCGTACCCGCGATGTTGTAGGTGTTGCCTCCGCCGTGTTGGCTGGCGCCCGCGCCACCCTCGATGTGAACGCCACTGGCGTGCTGCTTAGTAATGATGTTGACCACGCCGCCAATCGCGTCCGCACCGTAGACGGACGATGCACCGTCTCGGAGGACTTCGATCCGCTCGATCATCGCGACGGGAATCGAGTTGATGTCGACGATCGACTGGTTAGCGCCGCTCGGGATCAGGCGCGTGCCGTCGATCAGGACCAGCGTTCGCGCCGGCCCGAGATTGCGCAAACTGACGCTGGAAACGCCGGTGCCGCCATTGTTCGAGGTGTTCGATATGCCGTTGGCGTCAGGGCCCGTCATGCGTTGAAGGACATCTTCAACGCTGGTCGACTTGGTAAGCTGGATCTGCTCGCTAGTCGTAACCGAGACCGGGCTCGGGCTGTTGGCGTTGGTGATGCCGGCGATGCGCGTTCCGGTAATGACAATTTCATTGCCATTGGTGCCGGTTGGCGTTGTTGCTGCCGCCTGCGCCGCCGCCTGAGTTGCATCGGCCGGCGGTGCGGCATCGGCCGCAGCTGCTGCAGATGCCGCGGTCGGCATCATTGCGGCAATCGCTATAGCGGTGAACGCGCTGCCACAGCGCAGCACGGCGCCAATACGGTTCTGCATTCTGAATCCCCCTTCTTCTCCCGACACGAATGGGCGCCTCGTGTCGGGGAGCAGACTAATCAGAGAAAGAGGGGCAACGACAACGGGTGTAATGTTCCAGAAGCGACTTCTTCGGCCGCCCGTTGTAATTCCGTAACAATAACGAAAGATAGGTTTTCTAACAACTTACGATGAGTTTTTCGTCACTTAGGGGATAAGCTGGAACTCTGCCGGGAGCTGCATTGGCAGGCCGTTCCGGTTGGCCATTTCGGACGTCCATGTTGCCACCATTACAATCTCTTCATCTACAATTGCGCCGCGCGACTTCGATTGCTGTTTGGCTTCGTTGAAGTCCTGCCCAAGCTGCTTTGAGTGGGTTGCAAACACCAGACCGTCGACAATTTCCGCGGCTTTGGCTTCGCTGATTGCCAGTCGAAGATGGGCCGCAGACGCCAGGATTGTCTCGGATCGACGGGCGAGGAAGGTCTCGCTGTTGAGCGTTCGTACGCGACCCGGCAAACGCGTCATCAGCGCCGCCGCCTGCGCGTGGTGCATCAGCCAGGCAAGGCCCGCCGCCTGAAGGTCAGTCAGATCGAGCGTCTCCTCGACCGAATAGCCGAACGTCAGGCCAGTATCCGACTGAAGCGTCCGGAATAGCTGCCGAGCGAAGATCCGGCCCCAGAGGCCCTTGTCCGCGATCGACTGCAGAAACCCGTTCAGGGGCGCATACAGGAAAATGGCGTTCGACCCGGAATCGATTTCGAGCAGTCCGGTGGCGAGCAGGTTCACGACATTGCTTGGCTTGATGACGACCCGCTCGTTGGGACCGAACGGCCGCGCCAATAGCCCGACGATCGTCTGCAGTGTCTCACGAGACAAGGCATTCGAGCGGGCAGCTTCCGTCACCGTATTCAGGATTTGGGGTTCCTTCAGCGACATCGCGCTGCCGGGCACGTTGAGTGCGCGGGACAATAGCGTGGAGCCGCAGAACGCGGAGTGGAAGATATATTGCGGTGAGGGAAGCGACGGGGGCAAAGCCCTGGCAACGTCCGATAATGCAAGCATCGTCGACGGCGCGTTCAGCGGTGCCAGATATTCGTCGCCGAGAAAGGTGACCGAGTCATGTTCGGCACGCGTCAGCCGGACGAACTGGATGGTGCCATCCTGAGGATTCCAGCGGGAGGGAAACCATTGCGGATCGGCAATCAGCGGGGCGGCATCATTCTTCAAAGACATCGGCGCTTCTGAACATTAGAAGCCGCGTGCTGCGGCGCAGCGCACGTTCCTGAGTCCGGAGGTTGGTGTCAACGTGTCAGTCTTGCTGAACCCTGCGCTGAATGCCGACGCGCTCGCGGCCGATTACCGGAAGAAGCTTCGGCTGCAGATCCACGATTTCCTCGCTCAAGGCTCATCTGAAGAGGTGCACGCCGATCTTCACCAGCTGCCTTGGGCAATGGCCTTCAATGATGGAGACAAGGTCGTTCAGCTGAGCGCCGAGCACCTGGCACAGCTCGGGCAGACAGAAGCCGCACAGATTATGACCGGCATCCGCGAACGCGCGCGGACGCAATATCAGTTCATTTATTCGTTCTTTCCGATCCTCAACGCCTACTTTTCACCTGACGCGCCGCGCTTCGCGGTGTTCGACTTCTACGAGTTCATCAACAGCGAGCCTGTGCTTGATTTCATCCGCAAGGTGACTGGCCTCCATGACATCAAATGGGCTGATGCTCAGGCGACGTGGTACAAGCCTGGGCACTTCCTGAAGGCCCATACCGACGAACATAGTGGGGAGGGGCGGCGAGCAGCGTATGTGATGAACTTGTCGCCGGTATGGGACAAGGATTGGGGCGGATTTCTCCAGTTCTTCGATAAAGAGGGTAACGTCGAGGAGGCGTTCAAGCCGACGTTCAATACGCTGAACATCTTCACCATCCCGCAGCTTCATTCGGTTTCGATGGTATCGACTTATGTCAACGCGGAGCGCTTGGCTGTTACCGGCTGGTTCCGGGCCGACCCTCGACCCGGCCCGATCGGCAATCGCCCCTGATCTTTGGCTGCTGAAACGAAGATGACAGAATCACGGCAAGATCCGCGCCTGGTCGAGCTTGAGCTGAAAGCAAGGTCGGACGCGACGACGGCTGTCCACGAGCTGCGGCTGCTAATCGCCGACGAACCCCTCAACATCCCGGCCTATCGCACACTGGCGAAGGCGCTTGGTCAGTTGGAGAGGGATTCGGCGACAGGTGGGCAGCTGCGCACCACGGTCCAAGCTTTCGACCATCCGCTGATGCGTGCCTCCGACGCTCTTGCTGCCGGAGACCTGGAAACCGCCGAGAAAATTCTGCGCGAGAGGCTGATCCAGCGGCCGACCGACGTGAATGCGCTTATATTGATGGCGAGACTGCTTAGGGATCTCGCTTACTATGACGCATGCGAGCAGCTCCTTCGGCTTGCGCTGGAGTTCCAACCGCAGTTCAACGGCGGGCGACTCGATCTCGCTTCGGAGCTACAGCGTCAAAATCGGCCGCTGGAAGCGATCGCGGAACTCGATAGGATCCTCGAGAGGGAACCGGCCAACCGAGCGGCTCAGTCAATCAAAGCCCAGGCGCTAAGCCGCGGCGCGCGCTACAATGAATCGATCGCGCTTTACGAGAAGCTCCTGCAGGAAGCGCCGCGCGATGCGACGCTGTGGTCGAACTACGGACATGTGCTGAAGACCGTGGGGCGCTCCGAGGAAGGTCGCCGGGCAATGCGCACGGCGATCGAAATCGCACCAGCTTCTGGCTCGGCATGGTGGAACTTATCGAACCTTAAGGTTGCGGATTTTTCCGACGAGGACCTGCGCCAGATGGAAGCAGCGGTACGTGACCCCGACGTTTCGGTTGAGAACCGCTTCCACCTGCATTTCGCGCTCGGCAAGGCGCTTGAAGATGCGGGCGAGTTTGAGCCCGCCTTCCGGCACTATGAAGCTGGAAATGCGCTCCGAAGGCAGTCGTTGGATTATGATCCTGCCGACGTGACGACCGAAGTCGACGAACTCTGCGCAATGTTCGATGGGCAGTTCTTCCGCGAGCGGGAAGGTTGGGGCGACCCATCCAGCGAACCAGTCTTCGTGCTTGGTATGCCACGGGCCGGTTCGACGTTGGTCGAACAAATCCTGGCGAGTCATTCGGCAATCGAAGGGACGATGGAACTGCTCAACCTGTCGGCCGTCGCTCGTGATGCCGGGCGGGCGGAGCGAAATTTCCTGGAGCTACTGGCCTCATTCCCCGCTGAACAATTCGCGGCGATGGGGGCCCAATATCTCGATGAGACGAAGTCATTCCGCATCGAAGGCAAGCCGCGCTTCATCGACAAGATGCCGAACAATTGGCTGATGGCGCCACTGATCCACCTGATGCTGCCCAACGCCAAGATCATTGACGCGCGGCGGCACCCGATGGCTTGCGGGTTCTCGAACTTCAAACAGCATTTCGTTTTCGGACAGGCCTTCAGCTACGATCTCGAATGGTTCGGGCGTTACTACGGCGACTACGTGCGTCTGATGGAGCACATGGACCGGATGCTCCCCGGTCGCGTCCACCGTGTCATTCACGAGGAGCTGGTCCGGGAACCGGAGCAGGAGATTAGAAGTCTCCTCGACTATCTTGAGCTTCCGTTCGAGGAAGCTTGTCTTCGGTTTCACGAAACCAAGCGTGCAGTGAAGACGCCTAGCTCCGAGCAAGTTCGACGCCCTATGAACCTTGCTGGGCTCGATCATTGGCGGAACTTCGAGCAGTGGCTCGGGCCATTGCGTCGCGCGTTGGGCGACGTCGTGGACTCCTACCCCGACGCGCCGCTCTTTCGTCCCTAACCACCTTCGGCATCCCCAAGCACAAAAGAAAAGGGCGGGAGCCGAAGCCCCCGCCCAAGTCCTTTACCAACCTGGCTTCGATTAGAAGCGGAGGCGCGCACCGGCGTAGTAGCGGCGGCCGAACACGTCGTAGACCGCTTCGTCGGTGTTCGAACCCGTCGTGTTGAATGGCGAGCCGGACAGGATGACCGGAGCCTGCACATTCGTGATGTTGTCGACGCCGACGAAGAACTCGAACTTGCGCACCGGCGTGAACCGGAGCTGCCCGTCGAGGTAGAAAATCGGCTTGATCGAGATCGCATCGGGGTTGAGCCCGAACGCGTCCAGGAACTGATCATCCTCGTACGACTTGCCGATGTATGTCCCGGTCAGGTTCAAGCCCCACTGGCGGTTGTCGAAACCGAGAGTTGCGTTGAACTTGTCCTTCGGCGTTCCGATTTCGCCCGCGACACGGTCAGCCGGCTGACCCGGAAGCGGGATCGTGTAGCCCTTCAACAGGTGCGTGTAGGCAATCCGGGCGTTCATGTTCAGCGGGCTGCCGAACAAGGTGCCGAGACCCCTGCGATACTGCAGGACAGCGTCGATACCCGACCGTGTCGATGACGCGGCGTTGATCGCGAAGTCGTTCACGAACTTGATCGAACCAGAGCTCGCACCGCCGATCTGGGTCGGGTTACGAGTGATCAACGAGCAGGCGTTGGCCAAGCCGTCCTGATAGCACTGGTCGAGGATCAGCTGACGGCTGATCGTCGTGATCGCGTTGGTGATCTTGATGTGCCAGTAGTCGACCGAGAGCGACATATTGCGCAGGAAGCTGATGTTCCGAGGCGCGATGACGACACCGGCGGTGAACGTACGGCCCGTCTCCGGCCCGAGGTTCGGGTTGCCGCCGTTGAAGCCGCTGACACCCTGGATGTCAGCCTGCGTCAGCGTGAACGTTCCATTCTGCGCAATGTTCGCAGCGACACCCGGTGCTGCGCGGCAGTTGTCGCCGAGAGCTCCACCACCGGTTGCGCCGATGCCTTGGCAAGGGTCGCGAACGAGTGGGAAGGTCTGCGACAGGCCGGTGAACAGCTCGCCGATGTTCGGCGCACGGACGGCCTTCGCCAACGTCGCGCGGAAGCGGATGTCGTCGATCGGGGCCCAGTCGCCACCGACCTCCCACGTCTTGACGCTACCGATCGTGGAATAGTCGGAAATACGACCCGCGCCGCGAACGTTCAGCTGCTTGACGAACGGCAGATCCTTGAGGATCGGCACGTTGACCTCGCCATAAGCTTCCTTGACGTTGAACCGGCCCGAGGTGTCCGGAAGGACGTTGCCGCCGTTCAGGCCCTCGTTGGTCAGCGCATCCCAGTCCTCGGTGCTGGACTCCTTGCGGTATTCGGCGCCGATGGCGATGCCGAGCGGACCCGCGGGAAGATCGAACAGGCTGCCCGACAGGTTGGCATCCCACACCTGCTGCTTGACCTGAACGTTATGCTGCGAGTCGGCATTGATATACGCGAGCATCGCCGGGGTCATGCTGTTGGTGCCGAAGATGTTCAGCGGGACGCAGCCCTGGGCGACCGCGACCGGATTGGCGCAAACGGGGTTGCCGTTTGCATCCGACGTTGCCTGAAGGGCGTTGTAGAAGTTCAGTACGTTGACCTGCCCGGTCGAGTGCTGAGCTTCACTGGTCGAGCCGTAATTGTAGCCGATGTCCCAGCTGAACCGGTCGTGGAACAGCTTGCCTTCGAGGCTCACGACAATGCGGAAGAAGTCGCGATTGGCCGTAGCCGTACGGTCACCAACGTCGGACAAGCGCTTGCGGAAGCTTATGTCCTTCAGGCCATCGCCGTTCGAGTCAGTAGCCGCGGCGCAGATCGGAGCCGGCGTGTAGAAGGTGCAGGGGCCGCCCGGAACCAGCTGGATCGGAACGGTTGCATCGACCGGGTTGATGTTGACCGAGTCCAACGGGAACGGCTCAATATCCGAGCTCGCTTTCGTCTTGGCATAGGTCGCTTCGGTCACGAAGCTGATGTTGTCCGTGATGTCGAAGTGGCTGCGCTCTGCGAACAGATAGCGGTCGACCGGGGTCGACAGGGTACGGAAGAACTGGCGGTTAAAGCCGTTCGGTCCAGTTCCCGTGCCGAGCGCGCTCTTACAGGTCGAGCCGTTAGTGGTGAAGCACGGCTGCAGCTGGCCCGTTGGCCCGTAGGTCCAGGTGATGCCGCCGGACGTGAACCGGCCCTGCGGAGGATAGCTCGACAGGAACGGCGTATGGGCCACCGCATAATCAGCCGGATCGTACGAATACTGCATCTGGCTGATGTTATCGACCCGCGTGTCCTTGCGTTCACGCGAGAGCAAGCCCTTGTCGGAGCTATAGCCCACGTGGACCATGATGTTGCCGCGGCCGTCGGCGAAGTTGCCGCCGGCAGTCGCGCTGAGCTGATAGCGTTGCGAATCGCCGTGCTCAGTCAGGCCGTACTGGCCTTCGAGCAGTAGGCCCTCGAAATTGCGCTTGTAGATGAAGTTGACGACACCGGCGACGGCGTCCGAGCCGTACAACGCCGACTGACCGCCGGTCAGGATGTCAACGCGCTCGAGGAACTGGGTCGGGATGTCGTTCAAGTCGACGATCGGCGAACCAGCGAGGCCGCCGACGACGCGGCGGTTGTTGATCAGCACCAGGGTGCGGTTCTCACCGAGCTGGCGAAGGTTGACGGTCGCAACACCGGCGCCCGAGGTCAGGAACGCAGTGGTGGTCGTTGACAGGGCCGGCGTACCGAACGCCGGGTTGTTGTTCAGGACTTCCTGAATGTTGACCGCGCCGGCCTGGTTGATTTCCTGCTCACCGACGACCTGGATCGGAGCGAGCGACGTGATGTTCGGCGACGCGATGCGCGAACCGGTGACGACAATCGTCTCCTGGGAAGATGCTGGCGTCGCGGGTGCCACGGACGCAGGAGCCGGCGCGACCGTGCAAGTTGCGCTGGCCGCAATCACAGTGCCGTCAGCACAGGTCTGCGTTGCTGGCGCCGGGGTGGGTGGCGTCGCAGTAGTTGTGGTCTGCGCAAAAGCAGGGCCAGCCAGGGTAACGCCCGACAGCAACGTGGTTGCGAGCAGAGCGGTTCTGGAAAGTCGCATGTTTCTCCCCTTCGGATGAACGGAACCGCGGCACGCACCCTAACTCTCGTGCGGCCGCTTCACTTTAGTAGAGGGTGTTTATGGCCAAACATTACAGGGGAGACAATCAAGCCCACTACTCCACTCGCATAACGTTTGAAGGGTGTTGCATTTGGGGCACAGATTGAAGTTCGGTCGTTGCGTGCCAGTTTCTGTGCTAAATCGCGACCGATGCTGGGGGTTCTTGAATGATCGGATCATTACTTCTCGCAGCCGCCGCCGCGGCGACTTCTCCTCAGCAAGCGGCCCCGGCAATCGCCGGATCGAGCCTCGTCAAGGCAGTTCAGAATTGCCAGTCGATCGCGGACAACGCAGCGCGGCTCGCCTGTTATGATCGCGCCGCGGCCGCGCTCGTTACAGCCACCAATCGAGGTGACGTCGCGATCGTCGATCGCGAACAGGTGCGCGAGACACGCCGCTCCCTCTTTGGCTTTTCACTTCCTCGCATTGCCCTGTTCGGGAATTCCAAAATGAGTTCGGCAGATCAGGAGCCGAAGCAGATCGATTCGACGCTAAGCAGCTTTCATCCGCTGGCTAACGGCTTCTTCCAGTTCACGCTGACTGAACCCCAGTCCACCTGGGAATCCACGGAAGGCTCGTCGGTATTCGAGCCCAAGGCTGGCGCCAAGGTTACGATCGAGCACGGCGCCCTTGGCAGCTATTATGCGGAAATCGGCGGACAGCAGTGGGTTCACGTCCGCCGCGTTCACTAACGCCGGCCGAGCTGCTCCGCCTTTAGGCTGGCTTCTGCGTCGACGTATGGCTCCTGCCGGTCGACACTCCAATATTTGAGCTCGTGCAGCGGGATGTGCGCGCCGGTGACGGCACACACGACGTGATCTCCGTCGCTCAACAGCCGGAAGGTGCCGGGCAGATAATGAATGCGGGCGGCCTTGCCGCTGCCTTGCATCAGCATGTCGTCAATCCTCTGCCGGGTCGAACAGGCCCGGCTGTGGAGGAATGTAGGGTTTGCGGCGCTTTTGCTCAACCGGCGTTCGAATACCGTCGACCGAAGCATCGACGGGCCCATCGGCGAAATGCAAGGTCAGGCCCCGCGCCTCGCGCGCGGCGCGTGCATGCGTTAAAGTCTCGCCGTCGCGGCTCGTCACCCGCGCGAAGCCCCGCGACAGAGGTTTGTCGGGGTGAGCCAGCTCTGCGAGCCTCCAGAGAGAGCCCAACTGATCGGTGAGACGGGCAATCCGTTGATCCACCACATCCCGCCGAAGCCGGCCGGCCACCAGGTTGAGCTCGGCGCGGGACGTCCCGGCACGTGCGGACAGAGACCGGGGCAGCCGTTCGCCGATCTCATCGAGACGCTGGGCCATCGGCGCGAAAATCGCCTGTGGCTCCGGCCAGCGGCAGATCGTGAGGTCGAACCGTTCCCGACCACGCTCTACCCGCCGCGACAGGCACTGCTGCGCGCGGTGTTGTAGCTCACCGAGCTGAGCGAACAGCTCCGCCCTCACCGGTACGGCGATCTCGGCTGCCGCCGTCGGAGTAGGCGCGCGCAGGTCGGACGCGAAGTCGATCAAAGTGGTGTCCGTCTCATGTCCTACCGCGGAGATCAGCGGGATCGGACTTTCCGCGGCCGCCCGCACCACCTCTTCCTCGTTGAACGCCCACAGGTCTTCGATCGAACCGCCACCGCGCGCGACGATCAGCAGGTCCGGCCTGGGTTGGAGCGAAGGAAATGCGCGGATGGCGGCGGCGATCTTCGTTGCTGAACCCTCGCCCTGAACAGGTACCGGCCAAAGGATAACGCGTGTCGGACAGCGGTCTTCCAGCCGATGGAGGATGTCGCGGATCACAGCCCCTGTCGGAGAGCTGACCACTCCAATCACGCGCGGCAGGAAGGGCAGCTTCCGCTTGCGCTCGGGCGCGAACAGGCCCTCCGCCGCGAGCGCCTTCCGCCGCCGCTCGAGAAGAGCGAGTAGCGCCCCTTCCCCTGCCAGCTCCATGCGGTCGACGACGATCTGGTACTTCGAGCGTCCAGGGTAAGTGGTCAGCTTACCGGTCGCGATCACCTCGGCGCCGTCCTCCGGGCGGAAGGCAAGCGAGACCGCGCTCGTCCGCCAGATCACCGCATCGATGCAGGCATTCTCGTCCTTGAGCGTAAAATAGCAGTGGCCGGAGGCGTGGCGCTTGAACCCGCTGATCTCGCCGCGCACCCGGACCTGGCCGAAGGCATTTTCGATCGTCCGTTTGAGCGCGCCCGATAATTCGCTGACGCTGAGCGCTGGCGAATTGTCGCCGGGTGCGACGTTCGCTAACAGGCCGGCACGCGTGTCGTCAGGAAGATCCATCAATATTCTGCTTCTGGGCTCGGGCGGCCGTGAGGATGCGCTCGCGTGGCGCCTTAGGCAATCGCCGAGCTGCGGCCAACTCATCGCGGCGCCGGGCAATCCCGGCATCGCGCGATGGGCGGAGTGCGTCGCAATCGATCCGTGCGACGCCGATGCAGTTGTTGAGCTTGCCCACGCCAAGGCGGCAGACTTGGTTGTCGTAGGGCCAGAAGCCCCTCTCGTCGCTGGTGTTGCGGACAGGCTGAGAGCAGCGGGGATTCCCGTGTTCGGACCGAACGCCACAGCCGCCCGGCTGGAGGGGTCCAAGGGGTTCACGAAGGATCTCTGTCGAGCGCAGGGCATCCCAACGGCGGATTATGTTCGCGTGGAGCTGGCGGCGGATGCCCATGCGGCGCTTTCAGGGTTTTCGATCCCGGTCGTGATCAAGGCGGACGGCCTTTCGGCCGGCAAGGGAGTCACCGTCGCGACCACCCGGGAGGAAGCGGAGGCGGCGATCCAAGCGGCCGGCGACGGACCGTTGGTTATCGAAGAGTTCCTGGCGGGAGAGGAAGCCAGCCTGTTCGCTCTCATCGATGGCGAGTTTGCAGTGCCGCTAGCCTCGGCCCAGGACCACAAGCGGGTCGGAGAGGGCGACACAGGCCCCAACACCGGTGGCATGGGCGCGTACGCACCCGCACCCGTTCTGACGGCAGAGCTACAACAGCGCGCAATGGACGAAATCATCGTCCCCACGGCGAGGGCGATGGCCGCTGCGGGGACTCCATTCAGCGGCGTGCTTTATGCTGGGCTGATGCTCACCGCCGATGGTCCCAAGCTGATCGAATATAACGTCCGCTTCGGGGATCCGGAGTGCGAGGCGATCATGCCCCTAATCGACGGCGACTTCGCTGAGCTGCTGAGCGCTGTCGCCACCGGACAATTGGATGAAATCGCGCTGCCGAACCTCACTGGCAAGCATGCTGTGACCGTGATCATGGCGGCCCGCGGCTATCCCGACACGCCTGCCAGCGGCGGGGCAATCAGGGAAATCGAAGCCGCAGAGCAGATCGACGGCGTGAGCGTTTTTCACGCGGGCACCGCCCTCGGCCAGGAAGGGTTGATCGCGAAGGGGGGACGCGTGCTCGCGGTCACCGCAGTCGCCGAAACCTTCGCCAATGCCCGTGCCCGGGCCTATCGCGCAGTCGACCAAATCGACTTCGCTGATGGGTTCCACCGGCGCGACATCGGCTGGCGTGAGCTCGCTCGGGAGAACGCATGAACGCGTTCTGGTCTTACTTCTGGCCGTGCTTCGGGTTCGGCTTGATCGTCGGTATCGTCGCGGGCCGCTTCGCGTGGCGTCGCCGGTCCAGGCGGAATTCTGCTTTGGCCTTGGGTGTCGCCTTCGCATTGGGGCTTGCGGCTCTGTGGCACGGGCCGCTCGGAGGTTCGGATCGATTTGCGGCCAAGGTCGAGCTCAGCATTCACGACATGCTCGTCCACTACGAGATGACCCAGGTCACGGCCCACCTGCATAGAGGCCCTCTCACTCGCCGGGTCATGCTTTCGGGACCCGCAGATGATTTCCAGCGACAAGGCCTGATCGAATATTTGGATCAGCTTCCCGGCGTCGAGGATGCCACCTGGTCGACCAAGGGCGGCACCCCTTTGATTGCCGAGGGAATGGCCGTTTCGGTCGCGGGCTTCCTTTTCGGACTGCTGCTCGCCTATCTGGTCGAGCTTCGGCGTCGCTACAACTCGCAATGGAATTGGTGAGAAACGAATGGATCTGATCCGCGAATATTGGTGGGTAATCGTCATTGTCGTGGCGCTGGTGCTGGCCTTCATCCTGATGAGGCCGAAGCAACGCGTGACGCTCACGGACAGCGCGCCGGTGCGGCCGCATATGGTTCAACGAAACGCGCCGTCGGAAGGCAGAGGCATTGCCGGCGAGGCTGCCGCTGCGGCAAGCGACGTGACTGGAGAGATCCTCCGCGCGCCGGTCCATCGGACACTCGATGGCGGGGGCGAAGCCAGTGACGACCTCTGCCGGCTCAAAGGCGTCGGCCCGAAGTTCGCCGACGCGCTGCATGCAATCGGCTTCTCGCGCTACGAACAGATCGCTAGCCTGACTCCCACGGAGATCGAACGGATCGATGGTCAGCTGGGAGCTTTCAGCGGCCGGCTATCTCGAGACCGCATCGTTGAGCAGGCGGACTATCTCGCTCGAGGGGACACGGACGGGTTCGAGCAACGGTTTGGGAAACTCTGACCGACGTCGCGCGGCTAGTCGAGAGCTCATTCCGCCGAGTCGGAGGTCACCTCGGAGACTGTTTGAAGCTCCACCGCTCCATCCAGCTGAATCTGTTTCAGGATCCTGGGTGATACAATCTCGTCGAAGCGCAATCCGCACTCGTCGCCTTTCACCCAGACCACCCTGCAAAGCACCTCCAGCGGCCCGGACTTGAGCAACGCGGTTGCACCCTTCGAGGGCAACGGAGAACCGCGCAATTTCGCGCCAGTCTGTGAGATGTCGGCAATTTCAGGGAATTGGTACGCGTTCATGGTGACGACGGATGCTGCCATGGAAACGCGCATCCGTTCGGCGCGGATGCGCCCTCGCTTCCAATTCGCAGGTGGCGAATATGCGCTCATCTGTGACGGCCAATCCTCGCAGAGTTGCCATAGTCAGCGACGGAGAGAAAACTCTGTCCTGCCACATTCATCGTCGCAAAGAGTTAAGGTCTGATTTGCGAAGCGGCGTGCGATGCGGATTTGAATCCGATTCGGATCAAACCTCGCCTTTCTCCTCGGGTTTTCTTCGAGACCGAGAGGCGATGAGCTTGTCGATCTTGCGGCCGTCCATGTCGACAACTTCGAACGACCACCCGTCATGGCGGAACTTCTCGCCGGTTTCGGGAAGATGCTTGAGCACCGACAGCGCGAAGCCCGCGACGGTCGAATAATCACGGTCGGCCGGAAGGTTCACTCCTAGGCGATCGGTGAGCAGATCCGCGCTCACGGCTCCAGAAACGATGAAACTGCCGTCATCGCGTTCAACGAGCGCGGGCTCATCGCTTTGGTCGACATCGCTCGCGAATGTTCCAGCGAGAGCGGCAAGGATGCTGCCCGGCGTCACTATGCCGTCGAGGTGGCCGTATTCGTCGCTGACCAGTGCCAGTGGAACGTCGGCAGCGCGAAGAACGGCCAAAGCGTCCATCGCATCCATGAGATCGGGAACTACGGGCGGCGTTCGGCAAAGCTGCTTCAGATCGATTGGTTGGCCGTCGAGCGCCGCGGCCAGCACGTCACGGGTCTGGATCACTCCCACGATGTTCTCGACGTCGCCGTCCGCCACGGGAATTCGATTGTGCGGCGTATCGAGCAGGGCTTGCCGCACCTCTTCGGGCGTGGATGAAACGTCGATCCAGTCGATCTCCGTTCGAGGAGTCATCACCTCGCGTACCGGGCGATCGGCAAGCCGAACGATACCGGAGATCATCGCGCGCTCGTCCTCCTCGAGCACCCCCGCAGTCTGCGCCTCGGCCACGACCAGGTGCAGCTCCTCGGCAGTGACATGATTTCTCGATTCCTTGTCGAGACCGAACAGCTTCAGGATCAGCGAACTCGAATGCTCCAGCACCCAGACGAACGGCGCGACAATGACAGAAAGCCAGCGCATCGGCCGTGACATGATCGTCGCCAGTGGCTCCGGCGATCGAAGAGCAATCTGCTTGGGAACGATCTCGCCGATGACAAGCGTAAAATAGGTAGTGAGCACGACCACCAGGCCGGTCCCGATCGTGTGGGCCGTTTCGTGGTGCAGCCCTAGCGCCTCAAACCGCTCAGAAACCGGCTCGCCCAGGCTCGCGCCTGAAAAAGCGCCGGCGAAAATGGCAATCAATGTGATTCCGCTCTGCACCGTCGAGAGGAAGCGGCCCGGATCACTTGCGAGATCGAGCGCACAACGGGCGCCGCCACTTCCACTCCTCGCCATCGCCTTGAGCCGCGCCTCTCGCGACGAGACGATCGCCATCTCGCTCAGCGCGAGAACGCCGTTCAGGAAGATCAACGCGAAGAGGAGGAGGACGTCGATCCAGGGGATGGGGGAGATATGGTCGCTCATAGGCGGCGCTTGGTATGTAACCTTGTCTTGCCGCGGTTAACAAGCCGGGCCTCTTTACAGCAGCGGAACCATCGATAACGGCGCCGGTTTCAATGGTTTCGCAGTGGGGAGCTTGGTCGAATGGTCTGCAGGCTTGTGTTCAAGGCGGGCATTGTCGCTTTAGCGGCAACAGTGATCGCCGGCTGCTCGACGTCGGCGCCTCCCCCGATGGTCGTTCCGGCCGCCTTCACTCCTCTTGGAACCACCGCTCCTTACCTGTTCGGCGACGTGATCGGCGGCCGCAAGGCCAGAGCTGCAAAGATGCGGGCAGCAAAGATTCGACCGCTCGGTCCGGCCGAAGTGGGCAGCTATATGGCTGACCTCGATTCGGAGCTTCGGCGGCAGACGGCCGGTATTGGTTTGGACGTCCTGCAGGTCGGCGGGGCGATCGTCGTTAGGATCCCCGCGGCCTTCACCTTCGATGCAGGAAGCGCGACAACGAAGGCAACGACCGACGCGACGCTTCTCGAAATCGCCCGGACAGTGAAGACGCGAAACCGGACATATGTCGACGTCCTGGCCCACACCGACACTACGGGTACCCCGCAGGGCAATGAAGCGCTATCCGGACGACGCGCCGCGGCGGTCGCAAATTATCTCTCGGCGCATGGTGTTGCGAAGTCGCGGATCGCGTCCAAGGGACTTGGTGAGACCGCACCGCTGTACAATCCTGACACCAGCGAGACGCAAAAGGCGGCGAACCGGCGGATCGAGATCCGCTTGGTGCCTTACACCGGCTAGCGGCGCTCGGCGAAGAACCGGCGAAGCTGTTCGCCGGCTTCTTCCTCACCGATACCGCCGAGCACATCGGGCCGGTGGTGACACGTCGATTGAGCGAAGATTCGGGGTCCGTGCATCACGCCGCCACCCTTAGGATCTTCGGCCCCGAAACGCAGCGCCTTTAATCGCGCTACCGAGATCGCCCCAGCGCACATGGCGCAGGGCTCTAGCGTCACCCACAAGGTGCAATCGTCCAGCCGCGATGTCCCGAGCTTCGCCGCTGCAGCGCGGATCGCCTCCATCTCGGCGTGAGCGGTCGGGTCGGTCGAGGTCCGCATCGCGTTTCGAGCCTCGGCGATGATCTCGTCACCAAGCGTCACAACTGCCCCGACCGGTACCTCACCAGCCTCGGCGGCCTGTGCGGCGAGGTCGAGCGCGCGGCGCATCGGTGCGGGCAGCGGGAATGCCATTCCCGCCGGCTAGCCCAGCGGTCGGCTCAAGTCACATCGAGTTGTTGGTCGTTGCCTGGTTCTGACCCGGCTTTTGCACTTCGAGCGAAGGCACCTTCACCGTCGCGTCCTTGGTGCCTACCTTCACCGAGCCGGTCTCGACGTCGAAGGCCGGCGCCTGGCCGCCCTTTGCAGTCACACCCTTTCCCGTGGCCGTCACCTGCGGGACTTGTGCAGGGCGCGTCTGATTGATCCGAAGATATCCGCTTGCAACACCGGCGATCACGATGAGGACCGCGACGATCAGAACGAAGATGATGGCGCGCATAATCCATGTTCCCCTTTGCTCACCGATAACGCAAATGCTGTTGCGGGGTTGCGGATCGATCCCCGGTCGGGACAACGTTGACGGCGCGGGCCCGAGCCGCTAACGGGCGGCGCTCTTCGAGCCTCTAACCGGCTCGTCCAAAAAATTCAGGATGAACAGCATGTCGCGGGTATGCGAGCTGACCGGCAAGGGCCGGCAGGTGGGCAACAACGTTTCCCACGCCAATAACAAGACGAAGCGCACGTTTCTGCCCAACCTGCAGAATGTCACGCTCATCTCCGATACGCTGGGCACCAGCGTGAAGCTGCGCGTTTCGACCCACGGCCTCCGCTCGGTCGAGCACGTCGGCGGTCTCGATAACTGGCTGTTGAAGACCAGCGACGACAAGCTCAGCGCCAAGGTCCGCAAGCTCAAGAAAGAGATTGCGAAGAAGGCTGCGGCCGCCGCCTGACCGGAGAGGGCGCCAAAATGCTCTCTAAGCCTCTGAGTTAACAGAAAAAATTCCTGAACAGAGGCTGCAAGCCGCGTTCAGCCTCCATACCCCGCGAATCGGGCATAAGTGCCTGCATTGGCGGGGTTTATCCCCTTTTCCCCGCTGCACCTGGAAACAGGTCGTATCCCTCGCGTCGCGTAACGAGGGGGCCCCGGTGCGCGTAACCGCGCCGGGGCCAATTTTTATGTGGCGTCGAACAGCTGAGCGAGTTGCTCGATCATCGCTCCGGCAAGTTGATCGGCATCCATGATCGTGACGGCCCGGCTGTAATAGCGGGTTACGTCGTGACCGATACCGATCGCGATCAGCTCCACCGTCGAACGTTTCTCGATCCACTCGATGACCTGCCGCAGATGCCGCTCAAGATAGCTGCCGCCGTTCGCGGAGGCGGTGGAATCATCGACTGGAGCTCCGTCCGAAATAACCATCAGGATCCGCCGTTCCTCGGGCCGCGCGATCAGGCGATTGTGCGCCCACAGCAGCGCCTCGCCGTCGATATTTTCCTTGAGCAGCCCCTCGCGCATCATCAGGCCCAGATTGCGCCGCCCGTGACGGTAAGGCTCGTCAGCCCGCTTGTAGATGATGTGGCGGAGATCGTTCAGTCGGCCCGGGTTCGGCGGCCGGCCCGCCGAAAGCCACGATTCGCGGCTCTGGCCACCCTTCCAGCCGCGGGTGGTGAATCCCAGGATCTCGGTCGAGACGCCGCAGCGCTCCAAGGTCCTGGCGAGGATATCCGCGCAAATGGCCGCGATCGCTATGGGGCGACCGCGCATCGACCCTGAATTGTCGATCAGCAGCGAGACTACGGTGTCCTTGAAGTCGGTTTCGCGTTCGATCTTGTAGCTCAGCGAATGACCCGGGCTGATCACCACGCGCGCAAGCCGGGCCGCGTCGAGCAGCCCCTCCTCCTGGTCGAAGTCCCAGCTTCGCGCCTGCTGCGCCATCAGGCGCCGCTGGAGACGGTTGGCGAGCCGTGTGACGACGTTCTGCAGGCCGGCCATCTGCTGATCGAGGTAAGCGCGGAGCCGGCCCAGCTCCTCCTCGTCGCACAACTCCCCGGCCTCAACGGTTTCGTCGAAACGGGTGGTAAAGGCTTTGTAATCCGTCTCGGGGGTGAGATCCCAGTTGCGGCGGTTCGGGGCCGCGAAGACGCTGTCGCTGAAGTCGTCGCCGGCGGCCGACTCTTCTTCGCCCACCTCCATCTCGTCGCTGGACTCGCCGTCGGCCTCCTGATCCTCCACCTGTTCGCCGCGCATGTCGACGTCGCCGCCGCCGGGCGATTCCTCCTCGCCCTGCTCGGACGAGTCTTCGCTGCCGCCCTCGTCGCCTTCAGCCTCGTCGCCGGCTTCGTCCGGATCTTCCTCGGTCAGGTCTTCCGTGGAAGCTAGGTCCAGATCCTCGAGCAAGCGCCGCGAGAGCTTGGCGAAGGCCGTTTGATCATCGAGGGTGAGCGCCAGAGCATCGAGCTCTGCCGCGGCCTTCTCCTCGATCCACGGAGCGACGAGCTTCAGTCCCGCGGCGGCGGTTCGTGGCGGTTCCTGGCCCGTCAACCGTTCGCGAGCGAGAAGGCCGACTGCGGTCGACAGCGGGACCTCCTCCGCGCTCCTCGCGCGAACGATTGCGTCGCTCCGCACCCGGGCCTCGGTGAGCTGCGCCAGATTGTCCCGCACACCGCCCATTGCACGGGCGCCAAGCGCCTCGACGCGCGCCATCTCGAGCGCATCGAAAACCGCCCGGGCCTCGACGTCCATCGGCGCATTGCGGGCGTGCAGCCGCGGGTCGTGGTAGCGCAGGCGAAGCGCGGCTGAATCGGCCGCGCCACGGGCTTCAGCCACCAAACGGGGTTCCAGCGCCGGGCCTGGCGACGGCACTCGCGCGGTCTTGCCCGAGGCCGCCGCATTGTCGGAGGCGAAGACTACCTCGACATCGGAATCCTTGGCGATCGCCCGCGATGCGCCGGCGAGAACGCGACGGAACAGATCGATCTTTTCAGCCATCGGACCTGTCCCATTCCGGGCGAAACGCAGCAATTGCAGCGACCCTACGCGCGCCCGCTCGCGCGGACCCCCTCACAGCGAGCTTACGCGGGGTTGATGCGGCTTCGGTCCGGACCATGGCCTTCACGTTGCACATTCGACCGATTGTAGGACAGCTAAGCCTGGGCCTTGCCGACCACGCTCTCGGGCAGGTCTTCACCGAACACGCGCTGATAATATTCGGCAATCAACGGCCGCTCGGATTCGTCACACTTGTTGAGGAAGCTGACCCGGAACGCGTAGCCGACATCGCCGAAGATATGCGCGTTCTGCGCCCAGCTGATCACGGTGCGCGGGCTCATCACGGTCGAGATATCGCCGTTGATGAAGCCTTGCCGGGACAGGTCGGCGACCTTGATCATCTTGTCGACGATCGCCTTGCCGCCGGGCTCATCATATTCGCCGGTTTTGGCGAGCACGATCTGCGCCTCGACGGCGGCCGGCAGATAATTGAGCGTCGTGACGATGTTCCAGCGGTCCATCTGGCCCTGATTGATCGCCTGGGTGCCATGGTAGAGGCCGGTCGTGTCGCCGAGACCCACGGTGTTGGTTGTCGCGAAGAGGCGGAACCAGGGGTTCGGCCGGATCACTCGATTCTGGTCCAGCAGCGTCAGCTTGCCCTCTGCCTCCAGCACGCGCTGGATGACGAACATGACGTCCGGGCGGCCTGCGTCATATTCGTCGAACACGAGCGCAACCGGGTGCTGCAGCGCCCACGGCAACAGTCCTTCGCGGAACTCCGTCACCTGCTGGCCTTCGCGAAGCACGATCGCGTCACGGCCGACGAGATCGATACGGCTGATGTGAGCGTCCAGGTTGATCCGGATGAGCGGCCAATTCAGCCGCGCCGCCACTTGCTCAATGTGAGTCGACTTGCCGGTGCCGTGATAACCCTGGACCATCACGCGGCGGTTCTTCGAAAAGCCCGCGCAGATTGCGATCGTGGTGTCCGGATCGAACACGTAGGTCGGGTCGAGGTCGGGGACACGCTCGTCCGCCTCGCTGAAGGCAGGCACTTCCATGTCGGAATCCACGCCGAACAGTTCACGCACCTTCGCGATCTTGTCGGGGGATGCCATCAGCGTTTCCGCTCGGCTTTCGGGCTGGACGTTGGGAAGATCAGTCATGTCCCTGCCTTAGGCGATGGGCGCGGACGCCTCAACTTGTCTCGACCTTCTCAGGCAGCGGAAACAGCTTCACGAAGCGCCCGGCCAGCTCAGGGTCACCCTCGACCTTGATCATTTCGAACGGGGCGCCGCCGTGGATTACTGCGGCAATCTCGCTTGGTGCGCCGGTGAATACGATCTTGCAGTCCACTACGGGCATTCGAGCCACGTCGAGGGCGCCGTCGCGCACCGTTGCGACATAGCCCGTCTCGCCGAACTGGAATCCGATCCGGGCGTCGAGACCCTCGGCGAGGATCGGCGAGATCAGGGTCTGCAGCGACATCATCACCGAGACGTGGCTCATTTGAAGCGTCGAATCGTGCGACGGGCTTCGCGCCGCCCAGCGGCCAAGCGAGGCGATCAGCGGGACAACTTCGAGCCCCCATTCACTTGCCTCATAGACCTGGACCGAGGCCGGAGGCGGCAACCTTGTCTTGCGGACCAGGCCTCGCGCCTCGAGTTCGGTCAGCCGCTGGGTCAGCACGTTCGCGCTGATTCCCAACAGGTCGGCTTTCAGCTCCGAAAAACGCCGGGGTCCATAGGCGAGCTCGCGCAGCACGAGCATCGCCCAACGTTCGCCGAGCAACTCCATCGCGTGCGCCAGGCCGCAAGCGTCTTCGTAACGCCTTTTATCCTCGTTTTGCCGAGTCTTAGTTATTTTTTCTAACTCCTCAGTTGCAATTTATGACTTCTGCGCGCAAAAAGCAAGCGAATCGAGTCGCCAAGGAGGGAAAAATGGAACGCATGATTTTCGTAAACCTGCCGGTTCAGGACCTGGAACGGTCAAAGGCATTTTATGAAGCGATCGGCTTCCGGAACGAGCCGAAGTTCAGCAACGACGCGGCCGCGATGATGGTGCTCAGCGATACCATCTCGGTCATGCTGCTCACTCATCCCTTCTACGCCACGTTCACCCGCAAACCGATTGCGGACGCCAACAACAGCAGCCAGGTGATGCTCTGCATCTCGTGCGAGAGTCCCGCCGAGGTCGACAAGATCACCGACGCGGCTGGCGCAGCCGGAGGCAAGATCGACACCTCGCAGGAGGATCAGACGAAGGGCGGACCGATGTACGGTCGCGATTTCGAGGACCCGGACGGTCACCAATGGGCGCCGATGTGGATGGACCCCGAGTTCGCCGAAAAGGGCGCACATCCGGTCGAAGACGCCGCCGCGGCGTAACAATCGCGGACTAAGGAGGGAAACATGGCAATCGACCCCAATGCGTCGATCGAGATCACCGCGTTCCGCTGGGTGCCCGAAGGCGCGCAGGGGTTGGTGAAGGATCTTCGCGTGCGCTGGGCCCTCGAAGAGGCCGGCATCGACTATCGAGTCCGCTTGATCGGCGGCGAAAGGCCCCCAGGCTATGAGCAGGATCAGCCGTTCAACCAGGTTCCGTGCCTGCGCGACGATAATGTCCAGATCTTCGAAAGTGGGGCCATCCTCCAATATATTGGCGAGAAGTCGGAGACGCTGATCCCGAGCGACCCACAGGGAAGGTTCCGGGCCATCCAGTGGACCTATGCGGGAGTCAGCAGCGTCGAGCCGTTCGTCCAGCTGCGGGCACTCCTGAACGTGGTCTTCGCCGATCAGGACTGGGCGGAGCCCGCCAAGCCGACATTCGAACATTTCGCGCAGCTGCGGCTCCAGCAACTGTCCGACCGGCTCGGCGACAAGCAGTGGCTCGAGGGTGATCGCTTCACCATCGGCGATCTGATGATGGTCACGGTGCTGCGGATCGCCGACCGCAGCGGACAGCTCGCCAACCACCCCAATCTTTCGGCCTACGTAAAGCGCGGCGAGGCTCGCCCCGCGTTCAGGCAGGCCCTGTCCGACCAGCTCGCTGCGTTCCGCGAGCACGAACCGCAAGGAGTAGCAGCATGACCTATTTCCAGGGATTCATCGTACCGGTGCCGGAAGGCAACCGGAATGCCTACACAAAGCATGCGCATGACTTCGCTGCGGCGCTTCGCGAATGTGGCGTTCAGCGCCAGCTCGAGGCGTGGGGCGCCGACCTGCCCGAAGGAAAGCTCACCGATTTCCGAAAGTCGGTCGATGCTACTCCCGGTGAGACGGCTGTATTCGCCTGGTTCGAATTTCCCGACCGAAAAACGCGCGACGCCGCCAACGAGGCGATGATGAACAGCTCCGAGATGGAGGAGATGAGCAAGGACGTCCCGTTCGACGCCAAGCGGATGATCTACGGCGGCTTCGACGCGGTGGTCGAGGAGGGCAAGCCTGGCGGCACCTTCGTCGACGGGATCGTGGTGCCTGTCCCGGAGAACAAGCGAGAAGAATATGCGCGCCTCGCCGGCAAGAATGCGAAGGTGTTCATCGAATTCGGCGCAACGCGAGTCATCGAGACACTCGGCGACGACGTCCCGCACGGGAAAGTCACCGACTTCTATCGCGCGGTGAAGGCCGAGGATGGCGAGACGATCGCTTTCTCTTTCATCGAATGGCCAGACAAGGCGGCCCGCGACGAGGCATGGCAGAAGATCATGCAGGACGAGCGTATGCAGCACGGCGGCGGACTTTTCGACGGCAAGCGCATGTTCTGGGGCGGCTTCGAGGTGGTCATCGATACCGCAAGCCAGCAGGAAGCTTCGATCGCCGCCAGTCCGGTTACCGCGTAACCAATTCCAATGAGCTGAAATGACGGAGGGCAAGACAATGACCGACGTACGTGAAGCAGCACCAACTGAGACGCAGAGCCGGCCGAGCCCGACCGGAGGTTTCATCTGGTATGAACTGATGAGCCCCGACCCGGCGGCCTCCAAAACCTTCTACGATGCTGTCGTGGGCTGGACCGTCGGCCCGGAAGTACAGGAGTTCAACGGCTACCGGATGATCGGCCGGAGCGACGGCAAGTCCAACGGTGGCATTCTCCCGCTGACCGATGAGATGCGCGAGCACGGCGCTCGCCCGATCTGGTTAGGATATATC
>DASUZY010000051.1:0-9979 GCA_036376635.1 Sphingomicrobium sp. | reverse complement strand
GACCGGCGAGATCGCGGGTTCGGAAGTGTTGCTCCGCTGGAATCATCCGCGTGAGGGTCTCAGGCCGCCGGCGAGCTTCATCCCGGTAGCGGAGCGAACCGGCCTGATCGCAGAGATCGGCGAATGGGTGGTCGGAGAGGTGGCCGCAACACTTGGCGCCTGGCACCGTGATGGTTTCGGCGGTCGGATCGCCTTCAACGTCAGTCCGCGTCAGGTCGACCGACCCGACTTCTTCCACCGCATGCGCCAGTCGTTTGCCGATGCCGGTGTGCCGCTATCGATGATCGAACTCGAATTCACCGAAAGTGCGGCGATGGAGGTCGGTTCCGTCGTGCTGGAAGAGATTGCCGCATTGCGCCGTGATGGAGCGCGCATTGCGATCGACGATTTTGGAACCGGCTATTCGAACCTGTCGCGGCTCCGGTCGATGCCGCTCGACCGGGTCAAGCTCGATCCTTCGCTCATCGCCGACATCGAAACCAGTGAGAAGGCGAGAGTAATCGTTCAAGCGGTCATCCAGCTGATCAAGGGTGTCGATTGCGAGATCGTTGCCGAAGCGGTCGAGACCGTTGCCCAGGCCGACATCCTGCGCGCGATGGGTTGCGATACCGTGCAGGGCTTCGTCTTCGCCGAGCCGATGTTCGAAGCCGATTATCTCGCCTGGGTCGCAAGCGGACGCCAGGCCGACGCCAAGTCCGTCGCTTAACCGATAACCTTTCGCACAATCCGCTCATAGATCCGCGACAGTGCGTGGATGTCATCGACCGCAGCGCATTCGCCAACCTTGTGCATGGTCGCGTTCGGGAGACCGAAGTCGACGACCGGGCAGAGCTGAATCAGGAACCGGCCGTCGGACGTACCTCCGCTGGTCGACAACTCCGGCTTGGCACCGGTCTCCTCTTCGATCGCCGAAACCACCACGTCGTAGAGCTGTCCGGGCGGCGTCAGGAATGCCTCCCCCGAGATCCGCGCCGTGACCTTGGCACTTGGCGCTTCGCGCTCGGCGATCTCCTCGACCATCCTGACTAGATCAGAGCCCCGCTGCAGGTTGTTGAAGCGAATGTTGAGTTGCGCGGTAGCGCTGCCCGGGATGACGTTGCTCGCGGTCGTCGGCGTCGAGATTGCGGTGAACTCCAGGTTCGACGGCGGGAACGTCTCGTTGCCGTCGTCGAGATGGACGCCGTCCAGTGCGCCGATGACCCGGGCGAGGGGACCGACCGGGTTGGTTGCCCGGTGAGGGTAGGCGACGTGTCCCTGAACGCCCGGCACCTCAATCCACATGTTGACCGAGCCGCGGCGCCCGATCTTGACGGTGTCCCCCAGGCGATCGACCGAGGTCGGCTCGCCGATCAGGATCATATCGGGCCGGATGTTGCGCTCATTCAGCCAGTCGATGATCCGTGGCGTGCCGTAGGTGGAATAACCTTCCTCGTCGCCGGTTATCAGGAGCGACAGCGTTCCGTGGCCGAGCTCCGCTCTCGATAGAGCGGCGACATAGGCGGCGATCGCGCTCTTCATGTCGTTGGCACCGCGACCAATCAGCAGGCCGTTCTCGACGGTCGCTGCGAAGGGGTCGGCATTCCATCCTTCACCCGGCGGAACGACATCGAGATGGCCCGCGAAGCCGAAATGCGGTCCAGAACCTTCACGGATTGCCACCATGTTTTCGGTCGGGCCATCCGGCACCTCGCCCATCACCCATCTGTGAACGGTGAAGCCCAGCGGCCGTAACGCCCGCTCGAGCACATCGAAGACTTCGCCCCGCGCCGGCGTGATGCTTCGGCAGCGGATGAGTTCACTCGCGAGTTCGACGGGATCGATCGGCGTGGCCATGGTGACTGCCTAGCAACACGTCTGGCCGTGGCAACCTTGCTATTTGGAGAATTAGTGCATTAGTTCACCAATACACGCTTGACATCCCCGGCTCCCTCTTGCAAACGCGCTACAAATGTAGCACGCTACAAATGTAGCAACACCCAGGTGCGCGTAAGCAGGGGATACTCATGGCGGTCAAGTTCATTCGCATGTTACTGGTCGCCGGAGCTGCCCTAATCCCGATATCACCGGCGCTGGCTCAGCCCAAAGCTGCCGTCCCCGCTGCCTCGAGTAGCTCGAAGCGAGTCTATCTACCGGCAGATTTCGCCCGGTTCGCCCCGAAGACCGCCTACGACATGCTGGCGCAGGTGCCTAGCTTCACCATTCGCAGCGCGGATCAGGAGCGCGGGCTCGGACAGGCATCGGAGAATGTCCTCGTCAACGGACAGCGAGTGACCAACAAGTCCGGCGGCGCGATCGATCAGCTTCAGCGCACGTCTGCGCAGCAGGTCGAGCGGATCGAGATCGTCGAGGCAGCCAGCCTCGGCATTCCTGGGCTCTCCGGACAGGTGGCGAACGTCATCCTCAAGGCAACCGGAAAGGGTACAGGGCAGTTCGAGTGGAACGGCAATTTCCGTACCAACTTCACCGAGCCCGAGTTCATGGGCGGTTCGCTAAGCTACTCAAACAAGGCCGGACCGGTCGATTACACGCTGTCGGTCAAGAATCAGTCTGGTCGTGGCGGTATTGGTGGACCAGTGAAGCTATATGACGTCAATCACGTGCTCATCGAGAGCCGCGACGAGGTCTATCACTCCGAATCTGAGCAGATGAGCACGCAGCTCAAACTCGCTTATGATGGCCCGGGTTCGTCGTTAGGGAATTTGACCCTCGGCTACACACCGTACTGGAACCCGCAATATCAGAGTTATGACGGCAGACTTCTTTCCGGCGAAACGACGGTTCGCTCGAATACGCGTCGGCTCAACGGCTATTATGCCGACATCAACGGCGACTACGAGTTTGCCCTAGGACCGGGCAGGCTCAAACTGATCGGACTGCGCCATTGGGAGCACGAGCCGATCCTCACCACCGACATCACCAGGTTCACCGGTAGCGGTTCACCTTCAATCGGCAGCAGGTTCAGCCGTGACACTCACCTTGGTGAAACCATTGGGCGTGCGGAATATCGCTGGAAAAGCGGCAAGAACGATTGGCAGATCTCGCTGGAACGGGCGTTCAACTCGCTCGATCAGAAGGGCGACCTGTTTGAACTGGACGGCGGGGGACAGTTTCAGCCCGTCGCGCTTCCGGACGGCTCAGGCAAGGTTACTGAGACGCGCTACGAGTTGATCGGCACGCTCAGCCGCCCACTTGCCGCCAACCTCGATTTGCAGGTTGCTGCAGGAGGCGAAATCTCGCGGCTCGACCGGAACGACGACGACCGGCCCGCCCGCAAGTTCTTCCGGCCAAAGGGCAGCGTTACCCTGGCGTGGCGTCCGGCTCAGGGCTGGGACGTAAGTCTGAAGCTCCGGCGTCGCGTCGGTCAGATCAGCTTTTACGACTTCCTGGCCCAGCCCCAGCTCAGCCAGGATCGCGAGAATGCCGGCAATCCGGACCTCGTCCCGCCCCAGAGCACCGAGATCGAGACCGAGTTCGCGCGTGATCTGGGCCGCTGGGGGAAGACGCGTCTGAACTTCCATTACTATCGGGTGACCGACATCGTGGACGTCATTCCAATCGGTACTGACGGGCAGGGTATCGGCAACCTCCCGCACGCGTTCAAGTTTGGGGCCGAGAGCACAAGCACCATCAACCTCGATCCTCTCGGTTGGCACGGCGCCAAGCTCGACCTGAACGCGGGTTCCGAGTGGACAGGCGTCAAGGACCCCCTGACGGGCAGGAACCGACCGATCAGCGGCAATTACGATCACTGGGGCAACATCCAGGTTCGAGACGACATCCCGAACTCACATTTCGCGTGGAGCGCCTTCGTTCAATACAACCATTATGCGAAAAACTATTACCTGACGGAGATTTACAGCGAGCTGGATCTCCCTTGGCTCGTCGGCTTTTATGTCGAGGACAAGGACTTTCTCGGCCTGACGGTCCGCGGTGAAGTCGACAATGTGTTCAACGGCCGCCACTGGTTCTATCGCACCGTCTATTCAGGCTTCCGGGACCAGGCGCCGATCGCCTTCACCGAGCGCCACGACGATCTTGTTGGACCGATCTTCAAGCTGTCAGTGAAAGGGACCTTCTAGCCTAAGGCCGTTCTGCTACAGTGTGGGGATGCCAAAGATCGATCTCGAATCAATCGAACAGGTCAATCGCACCGGATATCCCGCTCCGCACAATCAGCAGGTTGCCGGTCGATGGTATCGCCGCCTGGCTCCCGCCAGCGGGCTTAGCGAGTTCGGAGTGAGCCATGTCGTCCTGAAGCCGGGCGCCTGGTCGTCGCAGCGGCATTGGCACGATGGCGAGGATGAGTTCCTGGTGATGTTGGAGGGCCAGGCGGTTCTCGTCGAGGATGATGGCCGGACATTGCTCAAACCCGGCGACTGCGCCGCGTGGCCCAAGGGAATTACCAACGGTCATCATCTCCGCAATGAAAGCGACCAGGACTGCGCTTTCATCGTCATGAGTGGCGGCAAGTTTACCGGCGCCGGCTATTCCGACATCGACATGAAGGTCGCGCTAGACGGCAGTTACCTTCACAAGGACGGTTCGTCCTACTGATCCTTGCTCGCGCCTCTCGCCCGCACCACGCCAAAGGCGACACCCATTGCCACTCCAAGGGCGATTCCGACGCCGACATTGTGAAGCGCCGCTCCCATCGCCAATCCAACCGCGATGCCAACCGCTAGCCCAGAGCCCATCGCCTGCCTGTTGTCCTTCATGCGACCTCATATTGTTCGATCACCCACGGCTCGTCCTGAGCCTTGTCGATCCATTCGGCGACGTGTGGGTGGGAGAGCACGTTTTTCATATAGATTCCGGCGAAACTGGGAACAGCCACGGAGTAGGTGATCAGCCGGGTCACGACGGGGGCATACATGATGTCTGCAGCGCACCAGTCGCCGAACAGGAAGTCGCCCGTTCCGCCGAAGCGCGCCCGAGCCTGAGCCCAGAGCTGGAGGATGCGGTCGATTTCAGCGCGCACCGGCTCGCTGAGTTCCTTGGCCGGAAAGCTCTTTCGAACGTTCATCGGCAGCTCACGCCGGAGGTTGGCGAAGCCGGAGTGCATTTCGGCGGCCATCGATCGAGCCATGCCGCGCGCACCTTCGTCCTCCGGCCAATATAACGCGCTGCCGTATCGGTCCGCGAGGAACTCGACGATCGCCAGGCTATCCCAGACGACGATCTCGCCGTCCCACAAGATCGGAACCTTGCCGAGCGACGGAGCAAACTCGTCGCCTTCCCGCCGTTGTTCCCAGTCGGCGTCGAACATCGGAACGACGAGTTCCTCGAACTCCTCACCCGACTGCTTGCAGGCCAGCCAGCCGCGCATCGACCAGCTCGAGTAGGCACGGTTGCCGATGATCAGCTTGAACAAGCTCGTCTCCTAGGAGGCAGCCGCTTCGAGGATCGCGGTCCGAAGGTCGGCGATGCCGCTACCCGTTTCGCTCGAGGTGGTGAAGATCGCAGGATGTGCTGCCGGGTGCTTGCGCGCCTCAGTTGCCGTGGTTTCGTACAGCGCTCCGAGCGCAGTCGGCTTCACCTTGTCGCCCTTGGTCAACACGATGTGATAGCTCACCGCGGCATCGTCCAGCATGCGCATCATCTCGCGGTCGACTTCCTTGAGGCCGTGCCGGGAGTCGATCAGCACCAGCGCTCGCTTAAGAACCGAACGGCCGCGCAGATAGTCGTTCACCAGGTGCTTCCAGCGCCTGACCATGTCCTTGGGGGCTTCAGCGAAACCATAGCCCGGCATGTCGACCAGCCGCAGCTGGAGCGGAGCACCGACATCGAAGAAATTTAGTTCCTGTGTCCGGCCCGGAGTGTTCGACGTGCGCGCCAGGCCCTTCCGGTTAGTCAGTGCATTGAGGAGCGAGCTCTTGCCCACATTCGACCGACCAGCGAACGCGATCTCCGGCGCATTCGAATCGGGCAGAAATTGCAGGCCAGGTGCAGATTTCAGGAACTCGATCGGCCCGGCGAAGAGCTTGCGCGCCCGTTCGGCGACCTCTGTGTCGGGCTCGTCGCTCATGAATGGACCGGGTGCGTGTCCGACAGGTGCAGGCCGAACTTGCGGTAGAGGAACCACTGCTGGGCGATGGTCAGCAGGTTGTTGGTAATCCAGTAGAGCTGCAGTCCCGCCGCGAATGGCGCCATGATGAACATCAGGAACCAAGGCATGATCGCGAACATCTGCGCCTGTGCCGGGTCCATCGGCTGCGGGTTGAGCTTCATTGACGTCCACTGCGTAGCCCCGACCAGGATCGGCAAGACACCAATCGCCAGGATCGCCGGCGGCGTGAAATGCAGCAGCCCGAACAGGTTGACCGGCGTCAAGGGATCGGGCGCCGACAAGTCCTTGATCCACAGGATGAACGGCTGGTGTCGCATCTCAACGCTGACCACGAGAGTCTTGTAGAGCGCGTAGAAGACGGGGATCTGAAGCAGGATCGGCAGGCAGCCCGCGGCCGGATTGATCTTCTCGGCCTGGTACAGCTTCATGATTTCCTGCTGCTGACGCTGCTTGTCGTCCTTGAACCGTTCCTGGAGCGCCTTCATCTTCGGCTGGATCTTCCGCATCGCCGCCATCGACTGGAACTGCTTCTGAGCGATCGGGAACATGATCGCCCGGACGATGAACGTCAGGCAGATGATCGCCAGCCCGAAGTTACCGAGCGTCCGGAACAGGAAGAGCAGCAGGTCGAAGATCGGGATCATGAACCAGTGAAACCAGCCCCAGTCGATCGCGTAGCTGAACTGAGTCAGGCCCGCCGCTTCGTATTTGTTGAGCCAGACCTTCTCCTTGGCGCCGGCGAAAAGGCGGGTTTCGCTTGTGGCGCTTTGGCCCGGCGCCAGATTCTGGGGGGCCAGCTGGTAATCGGCCTGATAGCCGCCGCTGGGCGAACGGCGGAATTCACCGTTCATTGAACCCTGCGGGACGAGCGCCGTCAGCCAATATTTGTCAGTGAAACCCAGCCAGCCGGGCACGTTGTCGAAGTCCTCGGTCTTGCCTTGGTCCAGGTCCTTCCAATTGACGTCGTAGTTCGCTTTTCCGTCGAACACCCCGATTGGACCCACGTGGTTCTGCCAGGTCGAACGGTCGGCGGACTGACTGGATCGGCTAACCAGCCCGAGCGGACGGACCGCGATCGGATGACCCGAGCCGTTGGTCACGCTCTGCTGGATGGTGAACAGATAGCCATCGTCGACGCCGATCTTGATCTGATAGCGCGTGCCATCTGCCGTCTGCGTGGTCAGCGTTACGGGATGCCCGGGCGTCAACTCCTGGCTGTCCGCGGTCCACACAGCGTCGAGGGCCGGCGCCTGCCCGCCCTGAGCGGTCCAGCCGAACTGCGCGAAATAGGCTCCTGGCGCGCCGAGCGGCGATAGCAAACGGACCGGCGGCGAATTTTTGGCGATCGTCTCCTTGTGGTCGAGCAGCAGGAGGTCGTCGATCTCTGCGCCTTTGAGGTTGATCGAGCCGGACAGATGCGGCGTACGGATGGCCACGCGGGGCGCGGAGCCTATCGCCGCTGCAACCGACTGAAGCGCCTTTGGCGTTGCCGGGGCGGATGGCTGGTCGCTCGACTGCGGCACGGGCTGCTGCTTGCCCGCCTCGATCTTGCTGCTCGGCGGATTGGCCGTTGGGAAGTAGCGGTTCGACGCCCAGCTCCATCCGAGGAGCACGAGCACGCTCAGCGCTGCCGCGAGGATCAAATTCTTGCTGTCGTTCACTTAGGAGATCCTCATGGTACCGGGTCGTGACCCTGGCCGCCCCAGGGGTGGCAGCGGCAGATTCGTTTGAGCGCCATCCAGCCCCCGCGCGCGGCCCCATAGCGTTCAATCGCGGTAATCGCATAGGCCGAACAGCTGGGTTGATAGCGGCAGCTGGGGGGAAGGACCTGGGAGGGTCCTTTCTGCCAGGCCCTGGCGACCAGGATCATCGCTCTCCCGATCACTTATGGCCAAGCAGGCTAAGGGCGTCGGCAAGTTCGGACCGAAGCAGTGAGAAATCGCGCTCTATGCCCTTGGCGCGTCCGATCATGACATGATCCGCGCCCGGTCGGCCATTTGCGGGCACCAGCTCGCGAGCGAGCGCACGGAAGCGGCGCTTCATGCGGTTGCGAACGACCGCTCCGCCGATCTTCTTGGTGACGGTGAATCCCACGCGCATCGCCGGGTCCGAATCCTTTCGGTCGCGGACGAGCAAGATGAAACCGGTCGTAGTCGCGCGAAGGCCGCTGTTTGCAGCCACGAAATCCGCGCGCTTGGTGATTGTGACTAGGCGCTGAGCTTCTTGCGGCCGCGCGCGCGGCGGGCATTCAGCACCTTGCGGCCGCCGACCGTCGCCATGCGGCTGCGGAACCCGTGACGCCGCTTGCGGACGAGGTTGCTGGGCTGGAAGGTGCGCTTCATCGCTCATGCCTTTAAGTTCGAATACAAAGAAAAAAGGGCCGCCTTTGAGGCAGCCGCTGTCGTGCGCGCCGATAGTTGAGGGGGTTGGAGAAGTCAATTCCGATCGACCGAATTGGTGGACTTGCGAATTGCCTCACGCCGCTGTGCGCTGGCCCGCCTCAGCGCCCAGTCGCTCCACCTGCCGGCTTTGGGCTGCCAACGCTTGAAGCGGACGTAATGGCGCTTGGCCCACATGCTGGTCTTGAGGATGAGCGCGAGCCCGACGCCGGCAACGACTATTCCTCCCGGACCGGGGATGATGCCGACCAACGGCGAGATAATCAGCAAGATCACGCCGGCCGCGAAGATCGACCATTCGACAATCGGATTGTCGAGGAACTTACGCCATTTGTCCCGCCATCCCATGCGTATTGATGTGGTGATACACCTCGGCGAGCGCAAGGCGCTTGCGGGATAGCTCGACGCCCGGCTACCAACGCTCCGCCGAGATAGGGGGATGTCTGCGTAATTTGTTGCGTTCCGGGGACGGGGCCTGATGGCTGCCACCGTCGCCACTGTTGCTTATCTCGGCCTCGAAGCCCGCGCCGTCGAGGTTCAGGTCCAGCTATCCACGGGCTTGCCCAAGTTCACCATCGTTGGACTTCCCGACAAAGCCGTGGCGGAAAGCCGCGAGCGGGTTCGTGCCGCGCTCGCCTCGATCGGCCTGGCGCTTCCGCCCAAGGTCATCACGGTGAACTTGTCGCCCGCCGATTTGCCGAAGGAGGGGTCGCATTACGACCTGCCGATCGCGCTGGGGCTGCTGGCCGCAATCGGCGCAACCGATGCCGAGACGCTATCTCACTACGTCGCGGTTGGAGAGCTCAGTCTCGACGGCCGGATTGCCGGCTCTCCCGGGGTGTTGCTCGCCGCGATCCACGCGTCGGCCCAGGACAAAGGTCTGATCTGTCCGGCGGCCCAGGGCAGCGAAGCGAGCTGGGCAGGGGAGCTTGAGGTCATCGCCGCGCCGGATCTGCTGGCGCTGCTCGCGCACCTCAAGGGCACCTCGCTGGTACCGAGACCTGTGGCCGCTGAAGCGGAACCGCCTGAGGGTGGGCCGGACCTCGCACAGGTCAAAGGGCAGGAAGTGGCCAAGCGCGCGCTCGAGATCGCAGCGGCCGGGGGTCACAATCTGCTGATGAGCGGGCCTCCAGGTTCGGGCAAATCGCTGTTGGCGGCATGTCTACCCGGCATTCTGCCCCCCTTGCAGCCCAGCGAGGCGCTCGAGGTTTCCATGGTCGCGTCGGTCGCCGGCGAGCTTGGCGGTGGACGTATCCGCCGCCAGCGTCCCTTTCGAGCGCCGCACCATAGTGCGTCCATGCCGGCGCTGGTCGGCGGCGGCCTTCGTGTTAGGCCAGGCGAGATCAGCCTGGCGCATCTTGGCGTGCTGTTCCTTGACGAGCTGCCTGAATTCCAGCGCCCCGTCCTCGATTCCCTTCGGCAGCCGCTTGAGACGGGCAATGTCAGTGTCGCTCGCGCCAATACTCACGTGACCTTCCCGGCACGAGTCCAGCTGGTTGCCGCGATGAACCCA
>DASUZY010000050.1:0-3356 GCA_036376635.1 Sphingomicrobium sp. | reverse complement strand
TGCGCCGGATGGACGGCGCCGCGTTCGATTTCGCCGAGATGCGCCGCATCTGCGGCTTCGCCCGCGAGCAGGGCATCGGGATGCATCTTGACGGCGCCCGCCTGTTGATCGAGAGCGTCTACACCGGCATTGCGCCTTCCGCCTATGCCGCACTGTTCGACACGGTGTACGTGTCGCTGTGGAAGTACCTGAACGCCGCCTCGGGCGCGATCCTCGCGGGGCCGCGCGCGCTTCTCGACGACCTCTATCACCAGCGCCGGATGTTCGGCGGCGGCCTGCCGCATGCCTGGCCCGACGCCGCGGTGGCCCTGCACTGCCTCGACGGCTTCACCGAGCGCTTTACCGAAGCGGTCGCCGCGTCCGACGGTGTGTTGGCTGCATTGCGCGTGCACAATCGGGTATCCGTCGCGCGCCCGCCCGGCGCCACCAACGTCACCGTGCTGCGGGTCTCCGGTGAGAGCGCAGCGGACCTGCCGCAGCGCCTCGCCGAACGCGGCATCCTGATCCGCCCGCCGCGCCGTGTGTCACCAGAGGGCGCCGAATTCACGCTCCACACCAACGAAACGATCCTGCGCCGCCCGCTCGACGACACGATCCGCGCCTTCACCGCCGCGCTCTGAGATTCTTACCAACGAGCTGAGGTAGGGCGGAAAACGATTGATATTAGAGTGTCGTCCGTGAAGAACGTATTCAGCGGCGTTAGGCGTGATTGGCGACGGCACGGGGCGGTAACAGGAGCAGGCGGAAGAAGGCGCATAAAAGTCTCGCCAGCCAGCGCAAGAGCAGAGCGAAGTTGTAACCGGCGGCAGCGAGCACGGCATTGATGCGGTCGCCGTCACGACCTTTCAGATAATTGCGGCCCATGCGGTGCTCGGCCTTGGTATGGCCGATAACCGGCTCGACCGCGGCGCGGCGCTTCATCTCGCGCCGGATCGGTCTGGTGACGCGGCGCGCCTGACCACTGATCCAAACGCGGAATTTCTCTTTGTGATTGTGACCGCGGTAGCCCTTGTCGACATGGATGCGGCGCGTGGTGACCCCGGTTTGCCGCTCGAGTTCGGTGATCACCGGGCCCAGCGTGTGGCCGTCGAACGGGTTGCCGTGCAGCGCTTTGCTGTGCAGCACGAATTGACCGCCCTTGGGTTTGGTCGCTGGGGTAGTGATCGATACCTTGCACCCGAACTCATAAGGCGCTCGGGCTTTGCCTTTGCCGATGCACTCCACCTCGGGAGCATGCAGCGCATAGACCTTCGGCCCGCGCTGGCGATGATCCTGGAAGCGCACCCGCATCGCCAGGGCGAGCAGGTCGGCGAAGCGCTCCTGTAGCCTCTGGTTGCCGGCGATCTTGCGGCGGATGTCGCGGATCACCCGGCCCAGCCGGGTGCGCAGGAATTTAAGCTCACGCCGCGCCCGCTTGAACTGGTGCGCATGGCTGTACCGGCCAACCATGATCGCCGCGCGCTTGGCGACCCGCCGATAGCTCTGGCGCAGCGGCACGCCGCTGCGCTCGGCGAGATCGACCAGCTTCTCCAGCGCGCGATGGCACAGCCGCGCATCGGTCGGATGTGCGATCGCCTTGGGCTGCACCGTCGTGTCGACCACCACGCGTTCGAGATCCCGGGTCGCCAGGGCTCCGGTCTTGTGCGCGACCGACAGGCTCTCTTGAACCAGGCCGACGAGGTGTTCCTCGCCTAATCGTTGCCGCCAATGCGTCAGCGACGAGCGCTCGAACGGCAATTTGTGACAGAAGCTCACTTCACCGCAGAAAAACTGGTAATACGGGTTCTCCAGCCAGCGCGCGCACAGCACTTCGTCCGACAGGTCGTGCATGTGCTTCAGGATGAACAGTCCCGCCACCAGCCGCGTCGGCAATGGCGGCTGGCCCGGACCCGAGGTACACACGCTGGCAAACCGGCTGTCGAGAAACCGCCAATCGATCTCGCGCGCCAGCCGCACCAGCGGATGCGCAAGATCGATGATGGCCTCGAGCGCCGGTCGCAGCAGATCCTTCTGACGATTGTCCCGCGGCTTCGCCATCGCGCCCCCCAACGCCTGATGACCCGCCACGGAATCGCACAAAGCGTCGAAAACCGGAATCCCAAATCGCCAGAAAACCGGCCCTGAACCCGCGGTTTCTTGCAAAAACGATTACTTCAGACCCACGGCTGCGTCGCGCCGCTCAACGGCTTCAGAGTTCTTCACGGGCGACTACCTCACCCGTCTGCCGCTGCGCGACGGCCACCCTCTCCCCCCCTGAAGGGCGGAGAGGGATTTTAGTGGACCCCGTCGGCTACTCCGCGGCGGCGGGCAGGTCGGGGATCATGCCGAGGGCCCGCTTGTAGACATCGAGCAAGGTTTCCTGTTCGTCGAGGTCGTCCTTGTCCATGCGCCGCAGGCGAATGAGCTGCCGCATGATCCTTGTGTCGAAGCCATTCCCCTTGGCCTCAGCATAGACCTCCTTGATGTCCGCGGCGAGCGCCTGCTTCTCCTCTTCGAGGCGCTCGATCCGTTCGACGAACGATTTCAGCCGCTCGCCGGCAATTCCCCCCACATCGGGCATGCTGTCCCCCATTTCCCCGTTGACCCAATACCCCGCGCAAATGCCGAATCGAGTCCGGCACGGAGCCCAGGCCAGCGAACCCCCTTCGGCGCTGGACTCCCGTTTCGCGCGGGCAACGTAAAAAGGTGCTCGATCCCTCTACCCCTCAGTGCTTCTGCTGCGCCGCGAACGCGGCCTTCTGCTCCGGGCTGGCCTCCTTCTGATGCTGCTTGCGCCACTCGTCATAGGGCATGCCGTAGACGATCTCGCGCGCCTCCGGGTCGGTCAGCGGCACGCCTTTCCCCTCGGCCGCCTCGCGATACCACCGCGACAGGCAGTTGCGGCAGAACCCGGCAAGGTTCATCAGATCGATGTTCTGCACGTCGGTGCGCTCGCGCAAATGCGCGACGAGGGTGCGGAACGCCGCCGCTTCGAGCTCGGTGCGGGTCTTGTCGTCGATCTCTTTCGCCATCGGGACCTCCATCTCCTGGCCCCTATTTAGCACCCGGCGAGGCCCGGTTGAACGACCCTCTTGGAGGCCGCACCGAGCCTACTGAACCGTCGAGCGGCCGGTCGGGACGATGCGGGTCACGACCATCTTCTCGCGGTCGAGCAGGTCCGGGATCTGCGGCCCGATCTTGGTCTTCCAGAAATCGGTCTCGTAGACCGCCTTGTAGAGCGCCTCCCGCTGCGACTCGCTCTCGAAGCGGCGCAACCAGACATACACCGACTCGTCGGTCTCGCCGCGGAAGCTGCCGGTAATCACCATCCCCTTCGACACCTGGAACGGGATGATCTCCTCCTCCATCAGCTTCAG
>DASUZY010000049.1:0-26272 GCA_036376635.1 Sphingomicrobium sp. | reverse complement strand
TGGCGCTCGGCGACTATCAGCGGCCCCGTTACGGCATCTACGCCGTTCGGGCGACGCTCGACGCCAATGGGTCAAATGGGGGCAGCGAGCATCCCGGCGTCGCCAGCCTCGGCATCCGGCCGACCTTCGACCCGCCGACCGAGCTGCTCGAGACCCACCTGTTCGACTTCGAAGGCGATCTCTACGGCCGGAAGATCGAAGTCGCGCTCCACGCATTCATCCGCGAGGAGAAGAAGTTCGAGAGCATGGACGCGCTTGTGGACGAGATGAGGCGGGACGAGGCGCAGGCGCGGAAGCTCCTGGCGCTGGACTAGACGTCATCCCGGCCTTGAGCCGGGACCCGCCTTTTCTTCCTGCCGACGTAAGGAAGGCAGGCCCCGGATCGAGTCCGGGGTGACGCCTTCGCGTCAGTTTGCAATCTCTCCTCCGCCCGCTAGAGCCTGCGGCCAAATGTCCGACGCTCCCGATACCACCAAGCCCGACTACCGCTCGACGGTCTTCCTGCCGCGCACCGACTTTCCGATGAAGGCGGGGCTGCCGCAGAAGGAGCCGGGGATTGCCGCGCGCTGGGAGTCCGAGGGGCTGTACCAGCAGATCCGCAAGGCACGGGAAGGCCGGGAGAAGTTCATTTTCCACGACGGCCCGCCTTACGCCAACGGCGACATCCACATCGGCCATGCGCTCAACCACACGCTGAAGGACATGGTCGTCCGCACCCAGACCCTGCTCGGCAAGGACGCGCCCTACGTGCCCGGCTGGGACTGCCACGGTCTGCCGATCGAGTGGAAGGTCGAGGAGCAGTATCGCAAGAAGAAGCTCAACAAGGACGAGGTGCCGGTCAAGGAATTCCGCGCCGAGTGCCGCGCCTATGCCCAGCATTGGGTCGACGTCCAGCGCGAGCAGTTGAAGCGCCTCGGCATCAGCGCCGACTGGGACAAGCCCTATCTGACGATGGCCTATTTCGCGGAAGGCACCATCGTTTCCGAACTGTTCAAGTTCGCCGAGACCGGCCAGCTCTACCGCGGCGCCAAGCCGGTGATGTGGTCCCCGGTCGAAAAGACCGCGCTCGCCGAAGCCGAGATCGAATATGAGGACATCGTCTCGACCCAGATCGATGTGGCGTTCGAGATCGTCGAAAGCCCGATCCCCGAACTGGTCGGCGCGCACGCGGTCATCTGGACGACCACGCCGTGGACGATCCCGGTCAACCAGGCGATCGCTTACGGACCCGAGATCAAGTATTTGCTTTTTGATCTTGGCTTTTCGGATGCCGCGTTGCCCGATCAGAGAAAGATCGCGGCCGCTCGCGAAAATATCGTAGGTCGATTTCTTGTGGCGGCCGATTTAGAAGGCGAATTCACCGACAGGTTGGCTGCCTTACGAGAAGGCAGGCAGCACGCCCTCATCGACATGAAGGGCGTCTACAAAGGCTCCGACCTCGCCGGCACGATCGCCCGCCACCCGATGCACAAGCTCGGCGGGTTCTTCGCCAAGTCGCGTCCCTTCCTACCCGGCGACTTCGTCACCACCGACCAGGGCACCGGCCTCGTCCACATGGCGCCCGACCATGGCGAGGACGATTTCGAGCTGTGCCGCACCAACGGCATCGACCCAGTGTTCGCGGTCGACGCGGGCGGCTTCTACCGTCCAGACTGGCTGTGGCTGGGCGGGCAAGGGTCCGTCATCAACAACAAGTTCAACGCCCCCGACGGGCCGATTTGCTCCGACCTGCGCGAGGCTGGCGCACTGCTGGCAGCGAGCGCGGACTTCCAGCACAGCTACCCGCATAGCTGGCGGTCGAAGGCCAAGGTCATCTACCGCTGCACCCCGCAATGGTTCATCGGCATGGACCGCCCGCTGCCGCATCTGTCTGGCGAGAGCCGGGCGGAGCAGAGGTGGGATAATGAGGGGGGTTCGGTGCCGCCCTCTCCTTCTCCCCACCGGGGAGAAGGCCGGGATGAGGGGGCTCAACCTTCGAGTGAGCTCTCGAGCGCCGAGCACCCTCACCCTACCCTCTCCCTCCAGGGAGAGGGAAAAGAGGGACCCACCCTCCGCTCCCTTGCCATGAACGCCATCGCCGAGACGCGCTTCGTCCCCGAGAAGGGCCGGAACCGGCTCGGCGCGATGGTCGAGCAGCGGCCGGACTGGGTGATCAGCCGCCAGCGCGCCTGGGGGGTGCCGATCGCTCTCTTTGTCGAGCGGAAGACCGGTGAGCTGCTGGTCGACCGCGACGTCAACCGGCGCATCGTCGACGCGATCCGCGAGAAAGGCGTCGATGCCTGGGACGCGGAGAATGCCGCCGCTTTCCTCGGCCCCGACCGCAATTCCGACGATTACGAGCAGGTCACCGACATCCTAGACGTCTGGTTCGACAGCGGATCCACCCACGTTTTCGTGCTGGAGAGCGGGCATTGGCCCGAGGAGCGCTGGCCGGCGGACATCTATGTCGAGGGCTCCGACCAGCATCGCGGCTGGTTTCAGTCGTCGCTGCTGGAAAGCTGCGGGACGCGCGGGCGGGCGCCGTTCGGGACTCTGCTGACCCACGGCTTCACCATGGACTCCAAGGGCATGAAAATGTCCAAGAGCCTCGGCAACACGGTCAATCCGCTTGACCTCATGAAGGAATATGGCGCCGACATATTGCGGCTGTGGGCACTTTCGGTCGACTTCACCGAGGATCACCGGATCGGGAAGGAAATCCTGGCCGGGGTCGCGGATCAGTATCGCAAGCTCCGCAACACCTTCCGCTACCTGCTGGGCGCGCTCGAAGGGTTCAGCGAGGACGAGCGGCTGGACGACGTTTCGGCCTATCCGGAGCTGGAGCGCTACATGCTCCACCTCACGGCGGCGCTGGACCAGAAGCTCCGCAACGCGGTCGATGACTATGATTACAACAGCTATGTCCGGGCCCTGAGCGACTTCTGCAACGAGGACCTGTCGGCCTTCTATTTCGATATTCGCAAGGACAGCCTCTATTGCGACGCGCCGTCATCGTTGAAGCGGCGGGCGTACCGATCGGCGCTCGATACGTTGTTCCAGGCGCTGGTGCGCTGGCTCGCGCCCGTGCTGGTGTTCACCAGCGAGGAAGTTTGGGGCACGCGCTATCCTGACGCCGGGTCGGTGCATTTGCTTGAATGGCCCGTCGTGCCTCAGGTCGATGCCGACGAGGCCCGCTGGGCGGCGCTCCGCGAACTTCGCGCGCAGGTCACCGAGCGGATCGAGCCGCTCCGCCGCGACAAGGTCGTCGGCTCGAGCCTCGAAGCCGAGGTCTGGGTGCCGAGCGACGAGGATCCGGAGTTGCTCGAGGAGTTGTTCATCACCTCGACAGTCCGACAGGGGGATTGGAAAGTCGTGAAAACCGGAAACCGCAAATGCGCCCGTTGTTGGCGGCATCGGCCGGACGTCGATGGGGCGACCGAGCTCGACACGCGCTGCGCCGAGGTGGTGAATGGTTGAACGCTTCCGTCACCCTGAACTTGTTTCAGGGTCCATTTTTCCGCCCGCACAGCCGCTTCCGGAATGGATGCTGAAACAAGTTCAGCATGACGAGGGCGTAAGCGACGAAATGTTGTCCTACAGCAGTCGCAATGTGCATGATGCTTTCATGACGATCTTGGAACCTCATTTTGAAAGGCTGTTTTCACCAGCCTCGCGCGCGGGCGCTCGCGCACGCGCGTTGGAAAGTAAACTTAGCAACCTTTCGGGTGCGCGCCCATGACGTCCTCCCGCCACCTCGGCTTCATCATCGCTTTGCTGGTGTTCGGGCTCGACCAGCTGACCAAGTGGCTCGTCACCGGTCCGCTCGGCATCAATTATGTCGGCGCGCAGCAGGTGCTGCTGCCGATCTTCCAGTTCACCTACACCCAGAACAACGGCATCTCGCTCGGGCTGTTCAACGCCACGACCGAGGTCGGGCGGTGGATGCTGGTCGGGCTGACGACCGCGATCGCGATCGGCGTTGCCCTCTGGATGGGCAGGGAGAAAAATCGGATCGACCAGATTGCGCTGGGCATGGTGCTCGGTGGCGCTCTCGGCAACATCCTCGACCGGACGCTTCACGGCTACGTCGTCGACTTCCTCGATCTGCATTTTGGCGAGTGGCGACCGTTCCTGATATTCAATCTCGGCGACGCGGCGATCAGCATTGCCGTCGTGATCCTGTTGCTGCGAGCGTTCGTGGGCCGTAAGGATCAGGCAACAGGGAGCGATCCCAGGGAGACTACAGAGAATGCGTAAGACTTTGACCGTGCTGGTACTGGGTGCGGCGCTCACCACCAGCGGTTGCGGCCTGTTCCATGCGAAGGGCGCCCGCAGCCGCACTCCGGACGAGTTTGCGGTCGCGCGCAACGCGCCGCTGGTCATTCCACCCGACTTCAACCTCGCGCCTCCGGTCGCGGGTACCGCTGGGACCTCGGCGAATGAGGCGCAGCAGCAGGCGATCGACACGCTGTTCGGAGGACCCGCGCCGCGGAGCCTGGGCGAAATGAGCCTGCTCGATACTGCTGGGCGCAACGATGCCCAGGTCGGAATCCGCAGCCAGGTGTGGGATCCGGATACGCGCCTCGTCGACAAGGGGCCCGAGACCGTGCAAATTCTGGCTGCTGCCGACACGAGCACTAACGTCGCATCGGCGACGCCGGGTCGGTAAAAGGGGGAGCGAAGCGCAAGCATGGCAGAGACCAACGTTCCCGGAAGGCTGGTCGAGATCGAATCGATGCTCGACCGCTCGCGGCGCCGGTTCGAGGAAGGTACGCGCCTGGTCGAGGAAGCCCACAAGCTCCTCGCCGACGTCCAGCAGGCGATCATCGGTTCTCCCCGGAGCGCCTCGCCCGAGGACAGCGAGGAAGCCGCGTCGCGTCTGCTCGCGTCACTTCGAGCGACTGGCGGCGAAATGCCGGAGAGCCTGTGCGGCGGCCGCCTCTCGGTCGACCAGGTGCAGCGCCTGATCCGCATCGACGGCCACCCGATCGGCATCACCGAGATGGAATCTCGGGTGCTCGAGCTGCTCGCCTTCGCGCGCAACAACGTCGTCACCCGGGCGATGCTGCTGAAGCACCTCTATCGGCGGGCTGACGACCAGCCTCAGCCGAAGATCATCGACGTGTTCATCTCCAAGCTCCGCAAGAAACTGCGCAATGCCAGCGGCGGCGCGGAGTTCATCGAGACGATTCCGCAGCGCGGATGGATTCTCCGCGACATCGACGAGAAGAGCGGCGCGTAAGGGCAATTTAAGGTTTTGTTAGCCGCTTGGGCCTAGCCCCAAGTGGATGCTGAGCCTGATCCCACAGCATGAACCCGAAGCGCAGCCCGTAGTCACGGAGGCTATCGCACGGCTGGCAAGCGTCCGGCACGCACTGCGACTGGTCGATGGCGGGTTCGGTGCCGGTCCAGAAGACGATCTCGACACTGAGGTCGCGACTTCATGGCGGCGGGCGGGAGAGTCCCGCCAGCGCTGGTTCGATCGGCGCTCGGAGCGGCTGGTTAACGCGACTGCGGCGGGCATCGAGGCTTTGCTTGGCGAGCGGCACAAGGGTCGGGAACCGCACCGCGAGGCGAGCCGAATGCTGGTCGACCAGATCCGCGGCGAGCTCCGCGAGGTCGCCGGAATCGTCCTCGCCTAAGCCGGTCCGGTCACTTTCGGCGTTGCGGGGTCGGCGCCCCACTCACTCCAGCTTCCATCGTAAAGCCTGGTTTGATCATTGCCGAGCAAGTGGGCGGCGAAGATGAGGCTGTTGGCCGTCACCCCCGATCCGCAACTGGCGACGAACGGTTGCGCCGGATCAGCGCCGGCTTGCGCGAACTCCTGCCTGATCTCGGCAAGGCTCTTGAACGTACCATCCTCTCGGTAAAGGGTGCCGAACGGAAGGTTCCTGGCGCCAGGCGCATGACCCGAGGCAATTCCCGGGCGCGGATCGGCTTCAGTGCCCTCGAAACGCCCCTTCCCTCGAGCATCCAGCCAAGGCAGTTCGACACCCTCGAGCAGCTGCTGCTTGGTGATCAGCTCATCTCGCTCGTCGGCATCGAACTTCGCCTGGCGCCGCGCTGATTCGCCGCTTTCGGTTGTCCTTCCTTCGGCGAGCCATTTGCCAAACCCTCCGTCGAGAATCGCGACTTGCGGAGCGCCGAAATGGCGGAACATGAACCACCCCCGCGCCGCGTTGCGAGTCGGGCTGTTGTCGTAGACGACGATCCGGTCAGTCCGATTGATGCCGATCTGCTCCATCGCCCGCCCGAACTGTGCAGCGCTGGGCAGCGTGTGGGGCACGGGGCTCGAATGATCGCTGACCGCGTCGATATCGAGGAAGCGCGCTCCCGGGATATGCGCCGACACAAATTCCCTCAGCCCAGAACGTCCACTCGCCGGCATGTGCCAGCTCGAGTCCACGATTACGAGGTCCGGTTCACCAAGGTGCTCGGCCACCCATTGCGCTGTAACGAGCGAGTCCATCGCTCGAGGATAGGCTTGCCGTTCGTCCGCTGCTAGTTCGGGACGCAATGGAAACGACCCATCTCGGCCGAGCGAGTTCGCTCCCTGCATCGCCTGAAGAGGCCGTGCTTGATTACGTGCCCAATCCACGGCCTGATACACTCTATCTCGTCCGCTTCGCCGCGCCCGAATTCACCTCACTATGTCCCGTCACCGGCCAGCCCGACTTCGCGCACCTGGTCATCGATTATGCGCCCGCGAACACGATCGTCGAAAGCAAGAGTCTGAAGCTTTTCCTCGGTTCGTTCCGCAACCACTGCGGCTTCCACGAGGACGTGACCGTCGGCATCGGACAGCGGCTGGTCGACGAGATGAAACCCGCATGGCTCCGCATCGGCGGCTACTGGTATCCGCGCGGGGGCATGCCGATCGACGTCTTCTGGCAGAGCGGCGCGCCGCCCGAAGGCCTGTGGCTTCCCGAGCAGGGCGTGCAGTCTTACCGCGGAAGGGGGTAGTCATGGCACGCGGCCCGAACGTCGCAATTCTCGGAGCGGGATCGGTCGGCTGCTTCATTGGCGGCACATGGGCAGCCGCGGGATTGCCGGTCACATTCATCGGCCGCCGCACGATGTCGAACGAGATCGACGAATATGGAATGACGCTAAGCGATTACAGTGGCTGGCAGGCGCGGCTCGCCCCCGGTGACATCGATTACAGATGCGGCCCTGAGGCTCTCGCCGAAGCCGAGATAATCGCGCTGACGGTGAAGAGCGGCGATACTGCCTCAGCGGCGGACGAAATCGCGAGGCATGCGACGGCCGGCGTAACGGTCATCAGCTTCCAGAATGGCGTCAGCAATGTCGACGTGCTGGAGCAAGGGCTGAAGGGCCGGTTCGAGATCGCTCGCGGGATGGTCCCGTACAATGTCGCCTATCTTGGCAAGGGCCGGTTCCACAAGGGCGTGGCCGGGGACCTGTTCACCGAGCAACGATCGGGCGTGCAGTCGCTGTCCGAAGCTGTTGGGGATGGACCGGCGGCGCTCAGGATTTCCCCTGAGATGCTTGCGCTGGCCTGGGGCAAGCTCCTCATCAACCTCAACAATGCCGTCAATGCCCTGTCCGGCCGAACCCTCATGCAGGAACTGAAGCGACGCGATTACCGGCTCGTCTTCGCAGCCTCGATGCGTGAGGGTCTCGAGCTGCTGAAGCATGCCGAGATCGAGCCCGCGACGGTCGGTCCGATCTCGCCCCAGTCGCTACCGAGGATCATCAGCTCTCCGGACTGGCTGTTCAATAATGTTTTCCTCAAGCGCTGGAAGATCGACGCGCATGCACGCTCGTCGATGGCTGACGACCTTGCGGCCGGTCGAAAAACCGAGATCGACTATATCAACGGGGAACTCGTGGCCCTGGCCGAGCGGCTGCAACGGCCTGCGCCGGTGAATTCCGCGATCGTCGAGCTAGTACGCAAGGCGGAGGCGGGTGCACCGCCGCTGGCGGCAGCCCATCTGAGACGCGCGGTGCTCGGCAGCTGACCTAGCGGTAGGTCGCTTCCTCCACGAATGCATCGTCACCGGCAACCGGCGCGACCGAGGCCCGCCCCTTGGTCCAGAAGTAGAGCGCGACGATCGTGATGGCGAACACGACCATGCTGACTTCCATGACGAGCGAATAAGGCTGGACCAGCGCAAGCACGTTGGCGCTGTCCGTCGATCCCGCCTTTTCCGCTCCGGCGACTGCAAAGGCATAGACGACGCCCATCAGGCTCTCGCCGACGATGAGACCAGTAGCCATCAACACGCCCATGCGCTCGGCAAATGCGGGGTTTCGCGAGTTGAGTGCCCAGCGATTGTAAAACCAGCCAAGCACCGCACCGACCGGGATTAGCAGGTCCGCTTCGAGCGGCAGGTACATGCCCATGCCGATCGCGAGCGGCGGCAGATAATAGCGCCGCTTGGACGACGCCTTCAGCACTTCGTCGACAATGACGGCGACCACGCCAATGATCGCCCCTTCCCCGATCAGACCCCAGTCGAGGCTGCCGCCAAGGACACCCTGAGCGATGGTCGAGATGATCGCTGCCTGTGGCGCCGCGAGAGCATTGGCCTTGGCACCGGGCGCGCCCTGGAATGTGAAGGCGGTGTTGAGGAGGTCGAGGATCGGGGGGATGACGAGCGCGCCGAACACGACGCCGAGGACCAGAGCGACCTGCTGCCGCCAAGGCGTCGCATCGACCAGCTGCCCGGTCTTCAGATCCTGGAGGTTATTGTTGGAGATCGTCGCGACCCCGAAGATGATCGCAGTTACGAAAAGTGCGAACGCCACCAGAGCTTTCGTCTCGTCGCCGCCGACATGAGGGAACAAGGCGACGAGGATCAGGGAAATGCCGAGCACCGAGAGAATGCCGACGCCCGAAATCGGGCTGTTGGAAGCGCCAATCAGGCCTGCCATGTACCCGCATACCGCTGCGATCACGACGCCCGCGATCAGGGTGTAGATGATGCTGAGCACGACCGTCATGCCCGGGTCGGCCGCGATGGGAGCGGTGTTGCCGAAGGCGTAGAGCAGGAGCGCGATCGGGATCATCGATGCGAGGATGATCGCAGCGACGATGCCGATTGGAATGTCACGTTCGGTGATCGGAAGGTCCTCGCCGCGTCCGGCCTTGCGCTCACGGTTCGCGACAAGCGCGGCGCGGATACCAGCAATGATCGGCCCGATGATCCGCAGCAGCGTCCAGATTGCGGCGACGCCAATTGTCCCCGCGCCCATCATGCGCGCCTTGGTCTTGAATGCCGCGCCGACGAGCTTGTCGATGTCGCCGCCCACCTGGGCAATGAAAGTCGGATCCGCCGTCCAATGCGGGATGACAAAGACCCAGCTGATCACCATGCCGACGACCATCGCCAGGCCGACCGCAACGCCGACGAGGTGGCCGACGCCGATGAGAGCCATCGAGAGGCTGGTCGAGATGCCGGATGCGCCGGCCCCAACCCGGAAGTTCCTGCCCGCCGTGTCCGTCAACAGCCGTGTCTTGGCGATGATGAAATAGAGGGCCGAGACGAGCGTCGACCCGCTGATAAGGACGAGGCCGCGCCGGTTCTCTTCCGCGCCGCCGACGCCCGCGCCGACCTTGAGGACTTCCGCTGCGGCGACGCCTTCAGGGTAGGGCAGATCTGTGCCGGTTACGAGAGCCCGGCGCAGCGGGACGGAGTACATCACCCCGAGAATGCCGCCGATGCCGATCACTGCAACGGACAGCCAATAGGGGAAACCCGTCCACCAGCCGACCATGATCAGACCGGGAAGCACGAAGATGATCGCTGACAACGTGCCGGCCGCCGACGCGATTGTCTGAACGATGTTGTTTTCCTGAATGGTCGAGTCGCGGAATGCCTTCAGGACCGCCATCGAGATCACCGCCGCCGGGATGGAGGTCGCAAACGTGATGCCGATCTTCAGACCAAGATAGACATTCGCGGCGGTGAAGATGACCGTGATCAGAGCACCGAGGATGATTCCCCGGATGGTCAGCTCCTTGACCGGCCCGCGCACCCGCGCGCCTTCAACACCTGCCGCAGTCGCCATTCTTATTCTCCCTTGAGGTCGAGGTGCGCGCCCGGCGGCGCCGGGGTCGAATGGCGGCGAATCGCCTGCCATCGCCCATCGTCCTTCACCCATACGTCGGTGAGGACGACGCAATCCTCGATGATGCGTCCGAGATATTTGAGCCGCCAGCGAGCGTGGACCGTGCCGATCATGATGTTATCGAGCACCGTCGCGTCCTGCACGTCCACCTCGATCGCATCGACCTCGCGGCGCTGAATTGCGTCGAGCCATTCCTGACGGTTCATCATGAAGGGGCCTGTTGACCGGGTGCCGATCAGGACGAAGTCGCGGTGAACCAGCGCTTCGAGTCGTTCCATATCCTTGCGGCAAAGGGCATCCCGCCACTCGCGCTCCAAGCCGTCAATCAGCATGCAATTCGAGTCCGCCAACACGCCTCTCTCACTCCCAGCACCCTCTTAGGGCCGCACACGGATAAAGCGAATCTCCGCAGCTTAGCGTTTCAGGACAAGTTCCTTGACCGTCAAGGCGATCGATCCCAGCCGATGACAGCCCTGTCTCGATTGTTCTGGCGAGTCAGTCGCGAGTCCCGCGTGTCGGGGTCGAAACTTAGTTCAACTGCAGCTAGTTGTGGACGCGGGATGGCCGTTCGCGTCCACCCGAAGGCGTATCGAACAGGGGAAAGATAATGTCCGACAACAAGCCGGCCCAGGATGTGGACGTCACGCAGGAGTGGCGGGCGACTCATGGCCAGAAGTCTGCCGCCACCAGGCTGCGCCTCTTCGCTGCAATCGCGTGGTTCGTTGCAATTGCGACCGAGGTCGCGGGCGTAGTCATGCTCCGCCAGCACAAGTTCGATCATGGCAACCTTGGCCTGCTTATCGGCCTCCTCGTGGTCATTGCTGTCTTCGCGATCGGCGGCAACCTGATGTGGAAGGCCGCGAACAGACAGGATCCTGCCCGCGAGTCCGACCCCGCCAGGTTCTTTTTCCAGAACCAGCTCGGCGCAATCATCACCGTAATTGCCTTCCTGCCGCTCATCGTCCTGATCTTCATGGACAAGGACATGGACCCGAAGAACAAGAAGATCGCGGGCGGAGTGGGTGTCGTACTGGCGGCCGTCGCTGCATTCGTCGGGGTCGACTTCAACCCGCCTTCGGTCGAGCAATACACGCAGGACATGAACAAGTGCGCGGCCGAGATCAAAACGGGGCAGCCTACGAAGGATTGCTCGCCCGAAGTGGCCGATCAGGCCAAGGCTATCGCCCAGGATTCAGCGACGGTGGCGGACGCAACCAAGGACGCCACACATCCGAATGGGCAGGATGTGGTCTATTGGATCGCCCCCGAGAACGGTGCGAAGAAGTCGGCGACGCCGCACGTCTTCCACCTTTGCCAGGGCGTTAGCCCGCTCCGCGGCAAGACCGTGAACAGCGGATCAGTCACCCAGGCCTATGCCGAGAACGCGACCCGCATCACCAAGCAGATCCCGATGGAGCAGAGCCAATGCGGCTTCGCCGGGGCGAAAGCTGACAAGACGGCGACCGCGCCCGCAGGATAAGACTTCCGCTCTCCAGCCGTCGCAGTGGCGGCGGCTGGAGCATCCGCCTTATTTGCCGGTGATGTCGACGCTCACGAACCCGGGGGGCGTATTGCCTCGCTGAATGTACAGCAGGACGCGCGGGCGCCCGGACTTCCGGGCCGCGTCGATAGCCGCGATCACCTGCGCCGGGCTGCTCACCTGCTGATTGTTGACCGACAAGATGAGGTCGCCGCGCTGGAGTCCCTGCTCCGCCGCATCGGCATTGGGGTCGACCGCCGTGATGATTACGCCCCGGGCGGTTGCCGGCAGATTTGCCGCGCGGCCAAGGTCGGGGGTGAGCGGGGCGAGCGAGAGGCCGAGCGCCCGCTGAGGCGTCGCGTCGGGACCGGTAGTCGCACCGCCGGTGCCCTGATCGACGCCGGAGAGTTTCGCCAGCGCTTCTTCGGTCGGACGTTCGCCGACGGTCACGTAGACCGTGGCGCGCTTTCCGGCGCGGATGATTTCCAGCGGGACCCGCGACCCGACCTGCGTATTGGCAATCAGATAGGAGACCGTCTGGTCGGGCGAGACCTGCTTGCCATTGACCCTGGTGATGATGTCGCCCGGCATCAGGCCGGCGCGCGACGCCGGGCCGTTTGGAACGACCGAACGAACGATCTCGGCGGTGTCCTTGGGCAAGCCAACCGATGGCGCGAGATCCTCGTCAAGCGCCTGCAGGCCGACGCCAAGATAGCCGCGCTGAGGCCGCTGGCCACGCATCAGCGAGTCGATGACCGGCTTGGCGGCTTCAGCTGGAATGGCGAGACCGATGCCGACCGATGCACCGGTCGGCGAGATCAGCGCAGAGTTGATCCCGATGACGTTGCCATCAAGGTCGAACATCGGGCCGCCGCTATTGCCCATGTTGATGGCCGCGTCCGTCTGGATGTAGCGATCGTAGGCGCCCGAATTGGTGATCGCCCGGTGAAGCGCGGAGATGATGCCGGCGGTGACCGTGCTGCCGACGCCGTAGGGATCACCGATCGCGATCACCCAGTCGCCGACCCGCGCTTTGGTGCTGTCGCCCCACTGCACGAACGGGAGGTTATGCCCGTCGATCTTCAGCAGCGCGAGGTCTGACGTCTCGTCACGGCCAACGATCCGGGCCGGATATTCCTTGCGATCGGTCAGCGTCACGGTGACGGTATCGACTGTACCCGTGCCCGTAAGGCCCGCAATCAGGTGGTTGTTGGTGACGATGTAGCCGTCGGGCGAGATCAGGAAGCCGGAACCGAGCGAACCCGCCTCCTGGGTCCGGGGCTTTGCACCGCCGCCGCTGTTCCCACTGCTGTTGCTGTCGCCGCTATCGCCCTGCTGATTGGGGTCGAAGCGCTTGAAGAATTGCTCGAAGGGATCCTGCTGCGCCTGCTTTACCGGAATGCGCTGCTTGGTCGAGATGTTGACCACCGCGGGCTGAAGCCTGGCAACGAGGTCGGCGAAGGACATCGGCGCGCCCGGCCGGGGCGCGAGCGCGGAGGTGCCAGGACCGTTCTGCGCGACCTGGGCTCCGGCTTGGCCCGTGGTGAGCGAGAATGCCGTTCCCCCGATCAGCAGGGCCATTGCGACCCCGTATGCGTAGCGCACTTTTCCGGACTCCTTCGACCTCATCGATACTCCATCAATTTGGGTGGGACGCAAGGGGCGCTTTGGCCCTGACGCATGAACGATCTTTGAACGCTGTGGGTCCAAGCCTACTTGTTCGACGAGCGTCCTGTGAATTCCTTCAAATAGTCGTTGCTTGGCGACAGAATGAGGGTCGTTCCAGCGACCGGCGTGCGCCCATCGCCAATGAACGTCGTCTGGTAGCTCTGCATCGCGCGGTAGAAATCGTAGAACTCGGGATCCTTGCCAAAGCTCGCGGCATAGGTCTGCGCGGCATCGGCATCGGCCTGCGCCTTGATGATCTGAGCCTGCTTGGCACCCTCGGCGAGGATCGACTGCGCCTCCTGCTCGCGCGCCGACCGCATCCGGTCGAACGCGGCCGAAAGAGGGGCGCCGTCGGGCAGGTCGGTGCGCTTGATGCGCACGTCGAGAACCTGGACGCCGTACTGGCGCGCGATGCGGTTCAAGGAATTGCGAACGCTATCCATGATCCCTTGCCGTTCCGGAGTCAGAAGGGACGCAAATTCGACCCTGCCGAGCTCGTTCCGGACCTCGGAACCGAGGATCGGTCGAAGCTGCTCACGAAGCTGGTCTTCCGTGCCGGCGCTCACGTACATGAGCAGCGGGTTGACGATCCTGTAGCGGGCGAAAGCGTCGACCTCGAGCCGGCGCTGGTCGGTCGAAATGACCTGCTGGCGTTGCATGTCGACGTCCTGCACGCGCTTGTCGATCCACACGAGCTGGTCGACGAACGGCACGCGGAAGTTGATCCCCGCGCCGGCAGCACCAATCGGCCGTCCGGACTTGTACTGGTTGAACACGGCGACGGGCTTGCCGAAGCGGACGACGACCGCCTGCTTGGTCTCCGGCACAATCGGGAAGCTTGCGAGCACGAACAACAGCAAGACGAAGACGACGACCGCCGACAGGATCGGGCGCGTACGGATGAAGCTCACTGCTGCCGCTCCTCGGTGGGCTGGGTCTTCTGCACCTGCGGCAGGGGCAGATATGGGGTCACTCCAGGGGCCTCCACGATCGTCTTGTCGACCTTCGAGAGCACCTGTTCCATCGTTTCGTAATACATTCGGCGGCGAGTCACCTCAGGCGCCAGCTTGTACTGGGAATAGACCTTGTCGAATGCCGTCGCCGCGCCCTGCGCCTGCTGATGCAGCTGCAGCGAATAGGAATTGGCGTTGTTGACGAACTGCTGCGCCTGTTGCTGCGCGGCCGTCACCTTCTTGAACGCATCGTTGACTGCGTCAGGCGGGTCGGCTTGCTTGATGGCGATGCCCTGAACCTGGATTCCGGAGTGATAGGAATCGAGGATCTGCTGCATCTTCTCGGCGACCTGGGTCTCGATCTCCGCCCGGCGGTCGCCCATCGCGTCATTCAGGGTGACTTGGCTCACCACGGAACGCATCGCGCTCTCCGCGACTTCCCGGATGGTCTCCTCCGGTTGAGCCAACTGGAACAGGTAAAGCTCAGGGCTGCGGATGTTCCAGCGCACCTGATAGGCCAGATCGAGCAAGTTCTGATCGCCGGTCAGCATCAGATCATCGGCGTTGGACGATCCAAGATCGAAGGTCTGGATTTTCTGCACGTCGACCTTCGTCACCCGCTCGATCGGCGAAGGGAGCGTGAAACTGACTCCGGGCCCCAGCGTACGGCTGTAGCGGCCGAAGGTCGTCACAACCCCACTCTGTCCCGGCGCGATCGAGTGGGTGCTCGTGAAGATCAGCCAGATGAGGATGAAGCCTGCGACCGCCAGCAGGATGAGCGACCGGTCGGGACGACCCGGCAGGCCCCCGCCGCCGCCTCCACCGCCGCCAAATCGCGCCCGGCTCCGGCGCAGCAGCTCATCCAGCGCCGGAACGCTCGGGGCGCCGAGCGTCGGCCGGCGACCCTTCCGCGGAGCATCACCCCACGGACCCCCGGCACCCTCGTCAGGCGGCTGATCGCCCCCCGCGTCACCGCCGCTTCCGCTTGAGCCCCAGGGTCCTTTGGTGTCGGCGAACAGGCCGCGTACGCGACTGCCCCACCCGCTGATAATGTCCATCGGCGGCGAATATAGAGACACCGCGCATGAAAAACAGTGGCAAGCGAAGCAGCGCTTCCTATGTGGCCGGGATGGACCATCCAGAAGACCCCCTGACGGAGCTTCCCCACGGAGAGCGGATACGCTCGCGCAAGGTGGTGAACGGAGTGGCGACTATCATCGTCGATGCGACTGGTCTCAGCGACCAAGAGAGCAAGCGCGTCGAGGCGGATGTTCGCGCCGGGGCGCTGGCTATCGGCGGGGTAACCGACGCCCGCATCGCGATGACCGCGGCGCAAGTGGCGCGGACGTTAATCGCTATCGGAAGCGGAAAAGGCGGCGTCGGAAAGTCCACTGTATCAGCGAACCTCGCCATCGCACTTGCTCGCTCCGGCAAGAGAGTCGGCCTGATCGACGCGGACGTTTACGGGCCTTCACAACCGACGCTGCTCGGCTCGCATGAAAGGCCGAGGGGTGAGAACGAAAAGCTGATTCCGGTCGAGGCTCAGGGCATTCGCTTCCTTTCGCTCGGACAACTGGTCTCGCCGGGTCATGCCCTGGCTTGGCGCGGGCCCATGGCGACCGGCGCCCTTGCGAATCTGGTGGACGCCGAATGGGGCGACACTGAGCTGCTGATCGTCGACCTGCCGCCTGGCACCGGCGACGTCCAGCTGTCGCTGATCCAGCGATCGCGGCCAGCCGGCGCGGTGATCGTCTCCACACCGCAGGACCTCTCGTTGATCGATGCGCGGCGCGCGGTCGATCTGTTCAACAAGACCAGCGTCCCCATTTTCGGAATCATCGAGAACATGTCGACTTACACCTGCCCCCGGTGCGGGGAGGAATCGCATCCATTCGGCATCGGCGGCGCCGAAAAGGCAGCTGTCGAAATGGACGTCCCTTTCCTCGGAAGATTGCCCTTGTCGCTCGCGATCCGTGAAGCATCGGACGCCGGTGTTCCGCTCGCTGCCGGCAACGGATCGGAAGCCAAGGCTTTCGAGGAATTGGCGGCGAAACTGCTGGCAGCAGTCGCGCATTGACGATCACAGGAGTGCAACGATGCCGCTGACCCGCGACGAAGATATTGCCGAACTTCTGACCAAGGCGAGAACGATCGCGGTCGTCGGCGCATCAGATCGCCCGACGCGCCCCTCCTATGGGGTAATGAAGTTCCTTCAGGACTGGGGCTACCGGGTATTGCCGGTGAACCCACAAATCACCGGTGAGCATGTGCTCGGCGAGTTCGTCTGGCGCGAGCTCGCCCAGATCGGAGTGCCGATCGACATCGTCGATATTTTCCGCCGGGCTGAGATGGCGATGGAAGCCGTCGAACAAGCAATCTTCGTCGGCGCGAAGGCCGTATGGATGCAGCTCGGGGTCATCAATCCTGAAGCCGCCGCCAAGGCGGAAGCTGCGGGCCTAAAGGTCGTCATGGACCGCTGCCCGCACATCGAAATCCCGCGATTGCGGGTGCCAAAGGTCAGTCAGTCGGCTTAGGCCGCGGCGACGGTCATTTCCGGAACCAGCAGCGTCGGAGCGTCAATGCCACGCCGGAATTCGAGGTCGCTTCCCGCCTCAAGCGTCGCGAACATGTCGAGAAGATTACTCGCAATCGTGATCTCGGCCACCGGATCAGCGATCTCGCCATTGCGAACCATGAACCCGACGGCGCCCCGGCTATAGTCTCCAGTCACTCCGTTGACCCCCTGTCCTATCAACTCGACGACCAGCACCGCCTCCGGGAACGCGGCCAGCAGCTCCTCCCGACTGCGGCCTCCAGCAGCGAGGTAAAGATTGCTCGGGGCTGCCCCGGGCGCTCCCCCAACGCCGCGCGAGGCATGGCCGGTCGGCCGGATGCCCAATTGCCGGGCCGACGCACTCTCGGCAATCCAGCTGTTGAGCACGCCGTCAGAGACCAACTGCTGACGCGAGACCCTTACCCCTTCTCCGTCGAACGGCCGCGAGCGCAGTCCTCGACGACGAAGCGGATCGTCGATGATCGAGATGCCAGGCGCGAATACCGCTGAGCCAAGCTTTTCCTGAAGGAAGCTCGTCTTGCGCGCGATTGCGGAGCCGCTGATCGCGCCGGCGAAGTGACCGAGCAGGCTAGTGGCCACTCTCGGATCGAACAGGACCGGGTATTTGCCAGGCTTGGGGCGGCTCGGATTGAGCCGTGCGACGGCGCGTGTACCTGCCTTTCGTCCAATTTCGCTCGCGCTCTCAAGGTCTTCGAGGTGCCGAGCGGCATGTCCCGCATAGTCGCGCTGCATCGTGGTGCCCTCGCCAGCGACAGCGACCGCCGTGCAACCATGGCCGGTGCTTCGATAGCCTCCGGAAAATCCGCCAGACGTGGCAAGCGCAACGGTCGACGCGGACACGCTCGCGCTAACGCCGCTCGAGTTGGTGACTCCGCTTACGGCCAGCGAGGCGGCCTCCGCTTCCAGTGCGCGCGCTCGAAGCTCGGCCGGATCGGGCTCGCGGCGATCCTCCGAGTCAAGATCGTCGAGCGCGCTCCGTTGCAGCAACTCTTCCGGCGCGAGCCCGGCAAACGGATCCTCGGGCGCTTCACTTGCCATTGCGAGGCAGCGGTCAACGAGGACGCCAAGCGCATCGTCGGACAAATCGGACGAAGCGACGGTCGCCGATCGCTGGCCAACGAACATGCGCAGCCCGATTTGCTCGCCTTCCGAACGGCTGACACTGTCGAGCTCGCCAAGCCTGACTTCAACGTTGGAGGAGCGGCTTCCCGCGTAAAGCGCGTCCGCCGCAGTGGCTCCCGCTGCTATGGCGCGCTCCACAAGCGAGTTGGCGGTGCGCCTTGCATCTTCGGTACTCAGCATTGGGCGCGCCTAGCGGGCCGAGAGGCCGACGACCAGCATGGCGAGAAATATCAGGAAGCCGCAGGTCCGGTTCGATCGGAATAGCTCCAGTGCCAGACCTCCGTCGTCGGGATCCGCCCGAAGCGCCTGGCCAGCGAGATGCAGCGCAGCGGGGGCCAGAGCCAGGATCGCCAACCAATCGGGCCTAACCAGCCACATGGCTGCCGACCAGAAGAGAACCGCGACCAGATAGAAAATCCCGATGCCGAGCGAAGCCCTGGTTCCGAGGCGCCGCGCCGACGATTTCACCCCGACGAGCGCGTCGTCCTCCTTGTCCTGGATCGCGTAGAGCGTGTCGTAACCCACCACCCAGGCGATACTTCCAAACCAGAGTAGGATTGGTGACAGAGAGAGGGCCCCGGTTACCGCTGGCCATCCGACTAGCGCACCCCAGGAGAAGACCAGGCCGAGCCAGGCCTGCGGCCACCAGGTGATTCGCTTCATGAATGGGTAGGCAGCCACCGGCGCCAGGCTGGCGAGGGCGATCAACGCCGCCTGCCATTTGAGCTGCACCAGCACCACCAGCCCCGCGAGGCACAGGATTCCGATCAGGAGCCAGGCCGAGGCCGCCGAGACCCGCCCGCTCGCGAGTGGCCGAAGACGCGTACGTTCAACCTGGCCGTCCAGGTCCCGGTCGACAATATCGTTGTAGACGCAACCGGCACTTCGCATCGCGAAAGCGCCAAGGATCAGCCAGAGGAAGAGGCCCCAACGTCCTCCGACCCCTGCCAGCGCAACGCTCCAGGCGCAGGGCCAGTAAAGTAGCCAGGTGCCGATAGGCCGATCGAGACGCATAAGGCTGGCGTAAGGGCGCAGCACAGGAGGGAGCGCGCCGATGAAGCCCCGCCGTTCGCTGTCGGGGACGATGTCAGCCGCGGCAGTCACAACGGACCGTGGGTAGTTTTGCAGGTAAAATACATCATTAACTTTGTGCTAATGTGAACACGGCGCGCGAGTCGCCGGTTCGTTCAATTCAACAGGGGAAAATTTATGTCGAAGCGTATCAGCTTAGTCGTGCTTTCCTTCGGTCTTTCAGCCTGGTCCATGGCGGCATCGGCTGGCGAAGTGAACGGAAGTACCACAAATCCGAAGCATTATTATTCGCAAGGCCTTTCACTTTGCCGGTTCTCGGGCCTGAATGATAATCCGACGAGCACGAATCCAGCCAATCCGGGCGGCAAGACGCAGTCTTATGGCCAGGAGAACCGGCTCGGCTATCTCGATCCGAGCGATCCGACGCAGCGCAGCGGATTCGCCTTTCCAGGCGACGGCTGCAACCCACAATGGATCCAGGAAAACGGCGGCGCCGGCTGAGCAACAGCTCACCGGGACGTCGGGGCGGCTTCGCGGCCGCCCCGCACTCCCTTATCGATCGTTGTGCCGCATCCAACGGATTTGACGGCTGATCTCATCGAGACGGGCCTGGACCCTGGCACGCTGGTCCGGAGTCAAACGTTGGCCCTGCCAATGCATCCGCTGGATCCATTGCCGAACGCCATTCAGCTGTCGATTGACCCGCCAGGCTTCTCGGCGATCGATGCTCCCGTCGGCTATGCCCCGGTTAACGCGATCCTGCATGAACTGAATGCGCTGATAGGGGTTATCCGGAGCGCCTCGCCAGAAGTCTGCTCCGTTCATTTGGCCGCTCCGCGGGTCCCGATGCCACTGCGCCAATGCGGGCGTTGCGATCAACGCGCTCGTCACCAGCGCCAAGATTGTCCGCTTCATTTTCCACTCTCCTAATGCTCGTACACAGCGCGACAGGCGCTGGGGACACCAACGAGACTGATCGAAGAGGAGTTGCAGAATTACGCCAACTTCACGCACCGGACATCGTAAATGCGCGGTCGAGCGAACTCTTCATCAAGAATTTCGGAGGAACCACGAAGCCCTCGTCCATAGCGGACAATCCTTGTCATAGCTAAGGCGGCAAGAATGCCCGCCACTCCTGCCTGGCCACCGAAGAGTCTTCCGCGCCTGTTTGTCCGACACGCGCTTAGTACTGGTGCACAGATCGAGCTTGATGCAGGGCAAGCGAATTACCTCGGAAACGTCATGCGGCTCGGCGTGGGCTCGGAGTTGCTGGTGTTCGATGACCGATCGGGCGAATGGCTTGCCCGGATTGCCTCAGCCGCCAAAAAGCGGATGTCCGTCACGATCGAACACCGCACACGAGAGGCCGAAAGCGTCCCCGATGTCTGGCTCGCCTTCGCTCCGGTGAAGCGGGCGCAGACTGACTGGCTAGTCGAGAAGGCGACCGAGCTGGGCGCCGCGCGGCTCATGCCTGTGATCACCCACCGGACGATCGCCGAGCGGGTCAGGCTCGATCGCCTGGAGTCGATCGCCGTTGAAGCCGCCGAACAATGCGGGCGAACCCGACTTCCCGCGATTGCCAAACCCGCCACCTTGAAGCAGCTGCTCGAGGAGCGCGACGCGGCGCGGTCGCTCTATTTCGCCGATGAAAATGGCGGCGAGCCGCCGTCAAACGCCTTCGAGCCGGGTCCCGCGCTGATCCTGATCGGTCCCGAAGGCGGTTTTACCGACGACGAGCGGGAGCGAGTGCGCGCAGCCAAGAATGCCGTTCCGATCTCGCTTGGCCCCCGAGTCCTTCGGGCGGAGACGGCGGCGCTGGCAGCGCTTGCCACCTACATGGCGGTTGCCGGTGACTGGCGGCTTATTGACTCATAAGTCAGAATCGCTGGCGCGCCCCTCTGTGTGCGGTTAAGCGCCGCCAGCCATGACAACCCGCACCGACGACAGCGCCAGCCCACTCATCGAGAGCCGCGACGATTTGCTGTCCGTATTCTCCGGCGGAGAGAAGCCTCCGGAACGCTGGCGCATCGGTACAGAGCACGAGAAATTCGTCTACCGGCTTTCCGATCACCGCGCACCCTCGTGGGAGGAGCCAGGGGGAATCCGTGATCTACTAATGGGGCTGACCGAGTTCGGTTGGGAGCCGGTGCTTGAGAGCGGCAAGGTTATCGCTCTCAGCGGGGCCGACGGCACCATCAGTCTTGAGCCCGCCGGACAGTTCGAATTGTCAGGCGCAGCGCTTCAGAACCTTCATCAAACCTGCTCGGAAGCCAACCGGCACCTCGAGCAATGCAAGACGATTGGAGACCGCCTCGGCCTCGGCTTCCTCGGTCTCGGCATGTGGCCCGACAAGACCCGGACCGAGCTGCCGGTAATGCCCAAGGGTCGCTACGTCATCATGCGCAACTATATGCCGAAGGTCGGTAGCCTCGGCCTCGACATGATGCTGCGCACATGTACCATCCAGGTGAATCTAGATTATTCATCCGAAGCCGATATGGTTAAGAAGTTTCGCGTCGGCCTTGCGCTCCAACCCGTCGCCACGGCTCTCTTCGCCAATTCGCCATTCACCGAGAGCAAGCCCAACGGCTTCAAGAGCTTCCGCAGCCACATCTGGGAAGATACCGACCCCGATCGGACCGGCATGCTCCCCTTCGTGTTCGAGGACGGGTTCGGCTACGAACGCTACTGCGATTACGCGCTGAATGTGCCGATGTACTTCGTCTATCGCGACGGCAATTACATTGACGTCGCCGGCGAAAGTTTTGGCGCGTTCCTCGAAGGCAAGCTGCCGCAGTTGCCCGGCGAGAGGCCGACGATCACCGATTGGAACGATCATCTCTCAACGGCCTTTCCCGAGGTACGCCTCAAGAGCTTTCTGGAAATGCGCGGTGCCGACGGTGGGCGTTGGAGCCGGATCTGCGGGCTCCCGGCGCTTTGGGTTGGCCTCCTGTACGACAATCAAGCGCTCGACGCTGCCTGGGACCTCGTGAAGCACTGGAGCATCGAAGGCCGGGAGAAATTCCGGCACGACGTGCCGAAGCTGGCACTCGACGCAATAACCCCGGACGGCGAAAGCATGCGCGATTTCGCAGGACGGGTGCTCGATGTCTCTGCAGCTGGACTGACCCGCCGCGCCCGGCTCAATAGTGCCGGCGACAATGAAGGCGGGTTCCTCGATCCGTTGCGCGACGTCGTGACAACAGGCATGACGCCTGCCGATCGCCTCCTGGCCAAGTATGAGAACGAGTGGGACGGCGACGTCTCGCGCATCTACGAGGAATTCAGCTTCTGATGGACGCAATCACTCCCAGCCGGCGGACGCTTTATCCCGCCATCGAGCCGTACCAGACCGGGATGCTGGACGTCGGCGACGGTCATCGTCTCTACTGGGAGCTGAGCGGGAATCCGAACGGCAAGCCGGTGGTTTTCCTCCACGGCGGACCCGGTGGCGGATCGAGCCCCGACCACCGGCGGCAGTTCAACCCGGAAAAGTACAAGATCCTGGTTTTCGATCAGCGCGGCTGCGGGAAATCGACACCTTACGCCAGCCTCGACCACAACACGACGTGGGACTTGGTCGAAGACATTGAAAAGCTTCGCACTCAGGTCGCAAAGGTCGACAGGTGGCAGGTGTTCGGCGGCAGTTGGGGCTCCACGCTAGCCCTCGCTTACGCCCAGACTCACCCCGAGCGGACGACCGAGCTGGTCCTGCGCGGCATTTTCCTGTTCGACCAGTATGAACTCGACTGGATGTACGAGGAAGGCGGCGCATCGCAAATCTATCCTGACAAGTTCGCCGAGTTCCTTGCCCCGATCCCCGAGAACGAGCGCGGCAACCTCGTCGAAGCCTATCGCAAGCGACTGACTGGCGAGGATCAGGACGTGCAGCTGACCGCGGCCCAGGCGTGGAGCAAGTGGGAGGGCGACATCGTCACGCTGCTTCCCAGTCCGTCGACAGTCGAGCATTTCACCTCGCCTGAGGTCGCGATCGCGGTCTCCAGGATCGAGAACCATTACATGGCGAACCATGGCTGGCTCGAAGAGGGGCAGCTTCTCCGCGGCGCGGCGGAGAAGTTGCGCGGAATCCCGGGCGTCATTGTCCAGGGGCGCCACGACAGCTGCACCCCGCCGTCCGCAGCCTGGAAGTTGAAGCAGGCGTGGCCCGAGGTCGAGCTGAACATCATCCCGGACGCTGGCCATCTGTTCAGCGAGCCCGGCAATCTCGACGCGCTGGTCCGCGCGACCGACAAGTTCGCGGGCCTCTGAGAGCCTCGACAAACAGGCAGCCGGTCGGACTAGCAGTCCTCGCCGGAACGGAGCTAGCCGAGCGCTTCTCTTATTACGGAATGACGGCGCTGCTCGCGCTGTACATGGTCAAGCAGCTGTTGCTTCCAGGCCATGTCGAGCACGTCATCGGCCTCGCGGCGCTGCGGCGGGCTTTCGAATTTCGCGGACCGATGTCGGATCAGGCTTTCGCGTCGCTGATCTACGGCTGGTACGGCGGTCTGGTCTATTTCACGCCGATCCTCGGCGGCTGGGTTGCCGACCGATGGCTCGGAATCAAGTGGACCGTGATCTTTGGCGCCCTGCTGATGGCCGCAGGACATCTTGCCATGTCCCAGGACGCGACCTTCCTCGTCGCACTGGTGCTCCTGATCATCGGTTCAGGCTTCCTGAAGGGCAACATTTCGGCGCAGGTCGGGACGCTCTATCCGAAGGACGTCGAGTCCTTGCGCGAGCGGGGCTTCACAATCTTTTCGACGGCGATCAACATCGGGGCCGTTGCCGGCCCCCTCGCCACCGGCACGGTCAGCCTCGTTTATGGCTGGCATGCCGGCTTTGCGCTTGCCGCCACGCTGATGATTGCGGCGTTGATCGTCTATCTGCTCGGCTCGCGATTTCTCCCCGCTCAACGCGGGCATCGAACGGTCGAAGCCTCAAACGCACCGCTGAACCGCGACGAGAAGGCCCGCACGCTGTGTCTGGCGGGTGTGATCGCGTTGCTCATTCCGGTGAACGTCACCTATCCCATGATCTGGAACATCGGCGTCATCTGGGTCGATCAGCACGTGAACCTCACCACTCCGTTCGGGAACGTCCCGGCGAGCTGGTTTAACTCTGTCGACAGCTTCGCAAGCATCGTGTTTGCACCTTTTCTGGTCGGCCTGTGGGGCTGGCAGGCGAGGCGGAAATCCGAGCCCAACGCCATGACAAAGATAGCGATCGGAGCGGCCATCAGCGGCGCTTCGGGCTTCGCCATCGCATTGGGCTCGCTCACCGCCTCTAATGGCCGAGTGTCGGTGCTGTGGCCGCTGCTTGGGTGGTTCGGCATGGGCCTCGGCTTCATGTGGTACTGGCCGATCATTCTTTCGCTGGTATCGAGGGCAGCTCCCGAAAGAGTGCGTGCGCGCCTGATGGGAGGAACGTTCCTCGCCCTGTTCTTTGGCTCGGCCATCATGGGCTGGGTCGGCAGCTTCTACGACGAGATGAGCAACGCAGCCTTCTGGGCGCTCGATGGCTCGATCGCGCTAATCAGTGCGCTCGTCATCCTGGCGGTCAGCCGTCCGGTGAACCGCATCCTCGGAACGGCCGAGAATTGATCACTGACCCGGGTGGTAGACTAGCTCCGTGTGGCCCTTCAGCTCGTCCGGGTAGAAGTAGACTTCTCGTAGGTCTCCAGACGCGAAGCGCTGCGCCTCATCGTTGAAGTGCGGCGATTCCGGATGGCCGCTTTCGCCACCGGCGGTCACCGCATGCGCCCGGACCCGTTTGCCGAACTCGACCACCGCGACAAAGCTGTTGCCGTAATTGCCATACCAGCGCTTGGTCCCCGGCTTTTGCTCGGAGCGAAGCGACGCAAGGGAACCCCAGCTGCCCTCGGCGAATGGCACGGGCAAGCTCGGCGCGGCGTCGCTGTAAATCGGATGGATCGCGGGCGAGATGCGCTGGATACGGTTGATCTCACCCCACGGCACCTGCCAGCGGCCGAAGGTCGCATTGAGGCGGGAGACCGCGGCTGAAAGGGCGCGCAACTTCTGCTCCGGCGTCGTATCGCGGCCGAGGCGCATCATGACCTTATTGCCGGACTCCGACTTCGGGGCGTTCAGTTCCTTCCTCAATTCGATGCCCCAGAACATCGCGAGGGATTGCGGCACCGAATCCGCGCTCCAGCGGTAATTCCACGAGCGCAGGCTCGCGATCGGTCCGGCGAGCCCAGCAATCCGAGGATCGCCCTTCGGGAGCGCGTCGTAAGCACGCACTAAACCCGGGACCAGCTCGGCGAAGCCCGGCTGGAAGCTGTCGAACGCGGCAGCCTGCAGCTTCTCAAGCGTCCAGCCGTTGCTTCCGGACAGCATCTGCTGGGCGTGGAGTCCCCTGAAATTCTCGCCGTCCATGTCCAGGTACTTTGGATAGGCCGACGGGTCGGGGCTGTTGGGACCCGCAGCGCGGTACGGCCACGTGTTGGTGTTCTGTACCCAGCCGTTCAGCGGATTGATCGTGTTGGGTAGTTCGACAATCGCATGGAGGCCGTTCCAGTCGGCCGCCGGATCGCCGCCCGCGACCGGATTCGTATAATCCAACGCATTGTCACGGCGCGGCATGAACTGGGGCGTCAGCATCGCGATCTCGCCCTTGTCGTCGGCGAAGACGGTGTTGTTCGAACTGTTCGCCTTGAATCTGTCGGCGACAGCCATGAACGAACTGAGGTCCGCTGCCTTGGTCCGGAGGAAGCTTTGCTGCAGTGCCTCGACCGGCTTGTTCATCATCGCGAACGCGACCCAGCGGCCGTTATCGGAACGCACGATGGGGCCCCGGTGCGTCATCCACGCGGTGAAGATCCTCGTTGCTAGCTTGGCGTCAGCAGTCCTGTAGCGGATCGAGATTGGGCGGGCCTGCAATGGCCGGCAGTTGCGACCGTACCAATAGCAATAGCCATTGCCTCGGCGCTCGACCTTTTCCTCGAACTCGTCGACGTTATCGACACCGCTGGACGTGTGCATCCAGCCCGCATGCGGGTTGAAGCCCTGGTAGATGAAGAACTGTCCCCAGGTCGCCGCGCCATAGACATTCAGGCCTTGATCGCTCGTCATTTGCAGCTCGGAGCGGAAGAAGTGGCTGGTGTGCGGGTTGATCAGCAGTAGTGCCTTACCATTGGCGGTAAGCTTCGGAGCGATCGCGATTCCGTTTGAGCCCTGGCGTTCCCGCCAGGGAGTTAGCGCCCCCGCCATCGGCTTGCCGGAATAGAAGGCCTTCAACTGCTCGAGATCGATCCGCTCGATATCCCCGCCGATACTGCCCTCGGTGAAGCTCAGCGCCATCCATGGCTCGAAGCGGGTCAACACCCGCGGGCGCACGTTTGGATGG
>DASUZY010000048.1:0-7372 GCA_036376635.1 Sphingomicrobium sp. | reverse complement strand
ATCAACGTGACTGAAACGGCCGCATACGGCGCCCGCGTTTACGTCGCCGATGGTCAGATCGACGAATGTGGAGCCTTGGTAGGAAAGGGCGCGGCCGAAGGCCTGTGGTTCGACTTCTCTACCCTCAAGGAGCCGTATCGGATCGAAGGCAAGAAGACGATGGGTCTGGAGCTCGTCGAGCAGCTCGGCTGGGAGGTTCCAGACGCGATCTTTTATCCGACCGGCGGCGGGACCGGCCTGATCGGTATGTGGAAGGCCTTCGACGAGATGGAGGCGGTCGGACTGATCGGCTCAAAGAGGCCGCGCATGTACGCCGTGCAGGCCGAGGGCTGCGCGCCGATGGTTCGCGCCTTCGAGAACGGCGACGAGTTCGCCGAGCGATGGGAGAATGCCGCGACGGTCGCGACCGGCATCCGCGTTCCCAAGGCGGTCGGCGACTTCCTGATCCTCCGCGCTGTGCGGGAAAGCGGCGGGGCTGCGATTGCCGTTGCGGAGGAGGCGATCCTCCAGGCGGTGGAGGACGCCGCACATGACGACGGCTTCCTGCTCTGCCCCGAAGGCGGAGCGGTGTTGGCGGCGTGGCGGAAAGCGCTTGCGAGCGGTCTGGTGGGCGGGCACGAGCGCGTGCTGCTGTTCAACTGCGCTAACGGCAACAAATACCCGCTGCCGGACCGGTCGAAGAGGCTGAAGCTCGCGGAAGCGGACTCGGCAAAGCTCTAGGCCCATAAACGAGTAAACCCCGGCAACCGAAGTTGCCGGGGTTCCATGCTTCTTCCCTCTTTCGAGTTCGGAAGCACAAAGCAACAATACACGACGCTTATGGTTGTTCCAGTGGATTCGTGTCCGGCAGACGACAAATCTGTGGGCGAATCGGTGCATAACCCTGTGGGACTCGGAAATTGTTGAACCGACCACCCAAAATGCTGTTCTGACAGGCGATGGCGAACAAGCGGCGGCTGCGAATCGCGAGCTACAACATCAACGGGATCAATTCGCGTTTGCACGTCCTGACCCGTTGGCTGGGGGAGTTCGCGCCGGACATCGTCGGGCTGCAGGAGCTCAAATGCACCGACGAAGCATTTCCGGCGAAGGCGATCGAGGCTCTGGGATACACCGCTGTCTGGCATGGACAGCGCAGCTGGAATGGAGTGGCATTGCTGTCACGCGTTGGCGCGCCCGTCGAAACTCGTCGAGCGCTGCCGGGCGATCCGAACCTGGAACAGAGCCGATACATCGAAGCGGCCATATGCGGCATCCTGGTCGGCAACATGTACGCGCCTAACGGCAATCCAAAGCCTGGCCCGAAGTTCGATTACAAGCTGGCCTGGCTGGACGCGCTGAAAGATCATGCGCGGGAGCTGATCGCCAATCATGTGCCGGCGCTGCTGATCGGCGATTTCAACATCATTCCGGCAGACGAGGATGTCTACAAACCCGAACGCTGGCTGAAAGACGCCCTGTTCGCGCCCGAGGCGCGGGAGAAGTATCGGGAGTTGTTGGCCCAGGGCTGGACCGACGCCATCCGGCACCTCCATCCGCAGGAGCGGACTTACACCTTCTGGCACTATTGGCGGAATTCGTTTCAGCGCGACGCCGGGATCCGGATCGATCACGCGCTGCTCAGTCCTGCCCTGGCGAAGTCGCTTAAGGCCGCCGGCGTGGATCGCACCCCGCGCGGATGGGACAAGACCAGCGATCACGGGCCAATCTGGGTCGAACTCGAAGTCTGATCGACTCCGAACGGCGTTGACTCACGTCCGCTGGCACGGCATTTCGCGCACATCCATCGAGACCGGCAGAGGGACAGGCCCAATGAAGCCGGGGCAACCGGGAGTGAGCGGCAGCTCGCTTCAAAGGTGCCAACTCCTGCGGGGACCTGTGGTCCACCGGCAGATGGTTGAGGCGAGTTCGCGACCGAGCTGAGCCTGCGCTGTCCGCCACCCCGCAACCTCGACGGAGGAATGCAAGGGGTTAGGGTGTGACGACTTCCGGGATGACAGATTTCAGAAACGAGCTGGCGCCGGCGCAGCTGGGCGAGTTCCGTGCGACAGTCGATCTGGTCCATTGCGGCCCCGCCGAGGTCTCGGTTCGATACGAGCTCACGGGTCCAGCGACCGCGCCGCTGCTGATCGTCGCCGGCGGGATCTCCGCTCATCGTCACGTTCTCGCCAACGATGCCGAAGGCGAAGCTGGCTGGTGGCAAGCTCAGTCAGAGCTGCTCGCGAACTACCGTATCCTCGCGATCGATTGGCTGGGCGCTGATGGGGAGTTCGACCGGCCGATCAACTCGTCCGATCAGGCGAGAGCGCTGCTGGCGACGCTCGATGAACTCGGCCTTGCTCAAATCACCGCATTCGTAGGCTCAAGCTACGGGGCGATGGTTGGGATGCACTGCGCCGCGATTGCGCCCGATCGCATTCCCGCTCTTCTCGCGATCAGCGGTGCGCACCGCTCCCATCCGTTCACCAGTGCGCAGCGGGCATTGCAGCGGCAGGCTGTCGAATTGGGTGAACGGCTCGGCGCGCCGGAACAAGCGGTGGCACTCGCGCGCAAGCTAGCCATCCTCACTTACCGGACCCCCGAAGAATTTGCGCAGCGCTTCGCCCAGCCGAGCGAGCTCGACGGGGACCGCGGCCGGGCAAGCTCGGAAGGCTATCTCGACCATATGGGCGAGAAGCACAGCGCCCGGATGTGCGCGATCGCTTACCGACGCTTGTCGGAATCCATAGATCTGCACCGCATCGACCCAGCTGCGCTCCGCGTTCCGTGCACCTTCGTGGGGGTCGACAGCGATCAGCTGGTCCCGGCGGCCGACGTCGAAACTTTGGCACGCACAGTGCCAGGCAGTCGCTTCATTCGGATCACCTCGATCTATGGTCACGACGCCTTCCTCAAGGAGGAGCGCGAGATCACCAAAATCATCGCCGACTTTCTGAACTCCCTGGAGCAACCGCAATGACGAAACTCGCAACTCGAGCAGTTCGGGCAGGCCTCGATCGCGATACCGCTTTTGGCGCCGTAACGCCCCCGATCGTGCTTTCCGCCAACTTCACGTTCCAGGAGCTCGGAACGAAGCGGGCTTATGATTACAGTCGCTCCGGCAATCCGACCCGGGACCAGCTGGCCGAAGCGATTGCGAGCCTGGAGGGTGGCGCTGGCGGAGTGATCACCTCGACCGGCATGTCGGCGATCGCGCTGGTGCTTCAGGCGCTGCTCAGTCCGGAGGATCGCCTTCTTGTCCCCCACGATTGCTATGGCGGCAGCTGGCGCCTGTTTAATGCGCTGGCGAACAAGAATGCGTTCGTCCTGGAAGTCGTCGACTTCACCAATCTCGCCGCCGTTCGGGAAGCATTGACCCGAAAGCCTGTGCTGGTCTGGCTCGAAACGCCCTCGAACCCGTTGCTGCGGATCACCGATATCCCGGAGGTCGCCAAGCAAGCGAAGGCAGTGGGCGCTCTGGTCGTGGTCGACAACACTTTCCTCTCTCCCGCGCTGCAACGCCCGATCGAGCACGGGGCAGACATCGTCGTTCATTCGACGACGAAGTTCATCAATGGACACAGCGATGTGGTAGGCGGAGCGGTGATTGCCGCCGACGCGACGGTTCTCGATCAACTCGCCTGGTGGGGAAACGCTCTCGGCCTGGTCGGCGCCCCGTTCGATTCATTCCTGACGCTCAGAGGCCTTCGCACGCTCGACGCCCGTCTTCGCGTTCATCAGGAGAATACGGCGCAGATTGTCGAGATTCTTGGACAGCATCGCGCAGTGGCGCGACTTCATTATCCGGGCTGTGTCGGCCACCCGGGCCATGGAATTGCTCGCAAGCAACAAGACGGCTTTGGCGCGCTCATCTCGTTCGAACTTGCGAACGGTGAGGCCGCGGCCCGGCGGTTCGTCGATGGCCTCGAATGTTTCTCGCTGGCCGAGTCGCTTGGCGGGGTGGAGAGCTTGGTCGCGCATCCCTCGACGATGACCCACGCGGCGATGGATGAAGAGGCAAAAAGCGTCGCCGGGATCACGCCTGGACTGCTTCGCCTGTCGGTCGGAATCGAGCACGTCGACGACCTTGTCAACGACCTCATTCGCGGGCTCGATCGCGCGGCAGCGAATGCGCTCAAGGAGGCCTGTTGATGCTCGCCCAAGCGCTTCAGGCAGACAGCAACCTCGCGCTCGGTAACGAACCCGCTAAGTTGGCGCTGCTCGGTACCGGCACGGTCGGGATGGCGGTGCTCGAGCGCCTCAAGAGCTGGCGTGGCACGCGTTTCGGCGACCGCCTGAACCTCGTCTTCGCCGCCAACACGCGCTTGTCGATCCACGATCCCGACGGCTTGGACCCGGCCGATTGTGCCAGAACGCTTGGGCAAGCTGCTCCGTCAGGACGGCGTCCGGAATCGTCTGAAATCCTGACCGCCCTCGGCGACAGCGGCATTCGCATCCTCATCGATGCGACGGCGGACGCCGAGGTCGCCCGGAATCACCCCGCGCTGCTCGACGCCGGGGTGCATGTCGCAACGGCGTGCAAGCTTGCCGGTGGTACGTCCCTATCGCTGTGGCGACAGATACAAACAGCCTGCGACCAGCGGGGTGCAGGGTTCGGCGACCGGGCGACCGTCGGCGCGGGCCTGCCGCTCATTCGGTCTCTTCGAGAGCTCCAGGACGGTGGCGACAGGATTCACGCAATCGCGGGCGTGATGTCTGGATCACTGGCGTGGCTGTTCGACCGGTTCGATGGCAGTGCGCCTTTCTCGGAGCTTGTCCGACAAGCCCATGCGAAGGGCTATACGGAGCCGGATCCGCGCGACGACCTGTCGGGCGAGGACGTCCGGAGGAAGATCCTGATCCTCGCGCGGACCGCTGGGTTCCCGATCGAGAGCGGCTGCGTTGCCGTGGAATCGCTCGTCCCGAAGGGTCTGCGTTCGCTTCCCTCAGCTGAGGCGATGAGCCGGCTAAGCCTCCTCGACGAACCCCTCCAGGCAAAACTCGATGAGGCAATCAGCAGAGGCGCCACTCTCAGATTCGTCGCTCGACTTGAGAACGGCTGCGCCAAAGTCGGTCCCGAGATCCTCCTGCCGGACGATCCTCTCGCGGGCGGCCGAGGTACGGACAATCGAGTTGCGATCTGGTCCGACCGCTACGATCGCCAGCCGCTAATCATCCAGGGACCGGGAGCAGGCGCGCAAGTTACAGCTGCCGCTCTGCTCGACGATGCGCTGAAGCTCGATGCGCAGGCACGACGGAAGCGGACTTAGCGACGGCGAGCGGTGAAGCGGTAATCCGAACGCGACTATCGATCACCTGAGGTAACCTTCGATGCCCATTCGATCTACTGCTCGCGGGTTCGACAAAGACAGGCGCGATGCCAAAGTGGTGCCGGCTGAGGGATTTGAACCCCCGACCTTCGGTTTACAAAACCGCTGCACTACCACTGTGCTAAGCCGGCCCGGTGGCGCATTTGGTTCATAGCACGCCGAACGTCCAGCCCTCGCTTGCCGCGATTTCGGGTGTGAGGCCTTCGGGATCGAAGGCACGCGTCTCGCTCGTTGCGAGCTGACGCATTCCGGCGGCGGTGACCAGCGCATCGGTCTGGTGGTCGTTCGGCTCGAACCTCAGCCGCGCCGGCGGGCTGCCGAGTCCCTTCAGTGCCAAGTTGAGCGCGCCACGAGACCTAAGCTTGCCTCCACTAAGCCCTGCACGACGGAGATAGATGCGGGTGTAGATTTCAACCACGGCGCTGCCATGCCGGGGGAGGGGGTCCATCGGCCAGATAGCAACGCGCCCACCGAGATGATGCAGGAAGCGCATGCCGGCGAAGCTGGCCTTGGCAACCTGCGCGGCGCCGATTGCGTCATAGGCGCTAGCGGTCTTGCGGCCCCCCTGCGCGTTGAGGCGGGCGTCGCATTGGCGGAAGTGCATGAACCGCGCCTTCACCCCATCGGCGATGCCGAAATAGAAGTGCCGGCGGTGCGCGAACTCGAGAAAGCTGGCCGCGCCGAGGTCCTCGTCATCACAGCGTGAATCGACATAGGCCCAGAACTCGCGGGCCGACTTCGGTAAGTCCGGTTCGCCCGGCAGATATTCGCCTCGTTCGACAATCGGCGGCGCAAAGCTGAAGTCGAAGCCGAATAAGGTTGGCTCCTTCGCCGCCCGCTTCAGCAACCAGCGAAGCACCTCCTCGCGCGACCAGACATGGCCGGGCCGAACGAGGCGCGGCGGCGCATCACCGATCGCTTCGGCGATGGCGATGCCCTTGTGCTTCCGGCCCTTGGCGCCCGACCAGTCGATCGCGACGTACCCGGTGAAGCGGCTCACTTGCGTTTGCGCGGGCGCGCCTTGGGCTTGGCGGCGGCGAAGGCGCGGGAGCGCTCGATCACCTCCCGGACTCGCTCCTCGTCGTCGGTATCGTAACGGATCAACACGCCCTCCCAACCCACGTAATGCGGCGACTGCCAGAAGGTATCCGGGTCGGTTTCTTTCAGCAGCTCGACCGAGTCGAGGTCCAAGGCGATTCCGAAGGACGTGTCCGCCTCGTGGCTCGGGAAGAGGAAGGCGCGCTCGTTCGATGCCACCTTGACCGCCGGCTTCCCGTAGCTCGTGCCCTCAACCGTGTCCGGCAGGCTAAGCGCGAAGGCGACGGCCTGGTCGAACGTCATCAGACCAGCGGCGGCTGGTCGTCGCTCGGCGGGGTCGACGAGCCACGGAGTCTGCGTGGCGGAGGCGGCGGCGCGACCGTCGTTCCGGTTACTCTGCTCGCCCAATGATCCGCCACTCGCCCGGCGGCCTCACGTCCACCAAGCCCGAAGGCCAGCGCGGTCGCTACCGCGGCCGATCCCAGGATCAGGCCAAAGGCGAGGATCACGATCTGGTCGGCGAGCCCCATGAAGGTCAGCCCGATCGCTGTGAATAATGCGATGATCGAATAGCGCACCAGCGTCTGGGCATAACCCCCTTCGCCGGTGCCACTGCCCACCAGGTTTGCGATGATCCGGGCGAGGAAGATTCCGACGACGATGATCAGCGATCCAAAGATCACCTTGCCACCGAGCGCCGTCACCTGCGCCAGGAAGATCGCGATCTGATCGCCGCCCAGCTGCCGCGCCGCCTCGATCGAAGCGGCGAGGATGATTGTGATCATTGCGATATTGGCGACAATTCGTGACGGGAAGGCGCTTGAGGGCAGCACGCCGGTTGACCGGATTGCATCGTCGAACCCGGTCGGAGGCAGGATCGCCTCGATGATCGTCTTCAGGAACCGCGCTGCAACGAAGGCAATGCCGATCCATAGCGCCGCTGCAAGCACGCGCGGGATCGCGGTCAGGATATCATTCAGCATGTCGGTTGCCGGCCCGGCGATCGAGCTGATTTCGAGCGCCTG
>DASUZY010000047.1:0-4242 GCA_036376635.1 Sphingomicrobium sp. | reverse complement strand
GTTCGCCGGAGTCGCGGCCGCACTCGCCTACAACTTCTTCTTCACCGAGCCCGTTCATACGTTGCGGATCGACCGCGTCGCCGACGTGGTCACGGTCGTCGTCCTGCTGATCGTCGCCCTGGTGACCAGCAAGCTCGCCGCGGGGATTCGCGATCAGGCAAGAATAGCCGACGCCCACGCTTCCCGAAACGCCACCATCGCTGGTTTCGCCGGACGGCTCCTTTCTTCGAGCGGCGAAGCGGAAATTGCCGAGACGGCATGCGGCGAACTGCATCACCTGTTCGATTGCAACGCGATCCTGGTCGCGGGCCTGCCGAGTCCCAAGGTGCTCGGCGTCGTTCCGGCAGGCAATCGTCTCACCCCCAGCGACATCGCCGCGGCCGCGCTGACGCTCGAGTCCGGCCAGGTTGCCGGACGCGGCACTGCACGCATTCAGCCGGCAGAGTGGCTCTTCCACCCGGTGCGCTCCGGCACACGCGTGATCGGGGCCATGGGCCTCGCGCGAGATGACGGTCTCAATCCGCTCGCCGGGGAACAGCTTCAGCTCCTTGGCAGTCTGCTCGATCAGCTCGCGCTCGCGCTGGAACGGGAAAGACTGGCCGCTGAGACCCGCAGGTTCGAGGAAACCCGCAAGCGCGACCGCCTGCGAACAGCGCTCCTGGCTTCGATCGGCCAGGAGGTTCGCCCGCGCCTGGAGGCGATCGGTTCGGCCGCGCGAGAGCTACGGCGCAGCTCGACCGGCGAAAAGGAAATCGTTTCGACGATCGGGTCGGAGGCGCTCAAGATCGACCGCTATGTGGCCAATCTTATCGAGCTCGGTCCGGAAGGCGATCAACGCCCGATCGAGGTGGGCGATATCAGCATCGACCTGTTCAACCGCACCGTGTCGAAGGACGGAGAGGCGGTGCACCTGACCCCGAAGGAATATGCGGTGCTGGCGGAACTCGCCCAGCATCGCGGCCGGCTGCTCACCCATGCGCAACTGCTTCGCGCCGTGTGGGGCCCGGCGCAGGAGAAGCAGATCGATTACCTGCGGGTCGCGATCCGCGCGCTGCGCCAGAAGCTGGAGCAGGACCCCTCTCAGCCCAGGCTGATCGTCAACGAACCTGGCGTCGGTTACCGCCTGATGGCCGACTGAGGCCTACTTTTTCGAATCGTTCGAAGATTCTTCTTCGGCCCCATACAATTTCAGGAAGGCGTCGGCCGCGAGCGTGGCGACCCGTTCGACGTTGACGTCCTCCGGACCGGTAATCGCGCCAATCAACCGTCGCTCGAACAGGTCCCAGTCGTTGAGGCCCTTCCAATGCATCAGCATGACCCACGGATCGCCCTTCTTCAGCCGGCCCTCGTTGATCAGATGCTGGAAGATTTCCGCTTTGCTCTCGAAGGCCGGCCGAATCACCGTTTCGTAGAATTCATTGCCCATCGTGGACCCCGGCGGCTGGTTCACGATGCAGCGGATATTGGCGACGGGAAGGGCTGACAGCCGCTTCTTGTTATAAGCGATACCGAGTTCGATCAGGCCTTGTCGCAGGTTCGGGATCTTGTGGAATTCGCCCATGATGCGGTCGAACTCGCTCGCGATCTGGCATTGGAGAACGGCGCGGAGCAGATCTTCCTTCGACGGGAAGTAACCGTAGAGGGTCGCCTTCGATCCGCCGACTCGCTCGGAAAGCGCGGCCATCGAACAGCGGTCGTAGCCCAGCTGCTCGAACAGCTCGGATGCGATTTGGACGATTTCGTCACGCTTCTCTTCGGTCCGGACTCGGGCCACTTCCAGCTAACCTCCTGAAATCTAATAACAGTACATGCCAGTTCAGTTATGCGTTGACAAGACTCGACTGGATAACTAAACCGTACTGTACAGTTAGACGCCGACCGCGTCAAAAAAGGGATCATTGCCGAAATGACACGCTCACGGGCGACGCGGTCTTTCCGCGCAGGCCTCCTATTGCCCACGCTCCTCGCGACTGCCTGTGCCGCGGTGCCGGACCTTGGCGCCAGGCCGACGCCGGCGACTGCGGGCACATACGCTTCCGCCCAGTCGCTCAGCGGTGCGCGTTCGGCGTGGCCGGCCGACGGCTGGTGGAAGGCTTATAATGATTCGCAGCTCAACGCGCTGATTGACGAAGGTCTCGCCGGGTCGCCCGACCTGGCCGCCGCGACCGCGCGGTTCCGAATCGCGCAGGGTCTCGCCCAGCAGGCCGGTGCTGCGCTCCTTCCCAGTGTCGATGCTTCTGCATCGATCGACGAGCAGAAGGTGAGCCGGAACGCGACAGGGCCCCAAGCCCCGAGCGGCTGGAACGCCACGGGTACCGGCGCGCTCAGCTTCAATCTCGACCTCGACCTGTTCGGCAAGAACCGGGCCGCCCTGCGCGCCGCCAGGAAGGACTCCGACGCCGCTCGCTTCGACGTCGATGAGGCACGGCTACTGCTTACCACCGGTATTGCCTCTTCATATGCCGATCTCGCCGCGCTCTATGCGCAGCGCGACAATCTGGAAGCCGCGCTCGACATCCGGACCCAGTCGCTGAAGTTCGTGCAGGCGCGGTACAACGCCGGACTCGAGACCATCGACACCGTCCGCCAGGCCGAAGCGCGGATCCCGCAGACCCGCGGCGACATCGCCGCGACCGACGAAGCGATCATGCTCGACAAGCATGCTTTAGCGGCCCTGGTCGGCGCCGGCCCTGACCATGCGCTGACCATCAATCGTCCGTCCAGCGGCACGCTTCGCGCGCAGGGCGTCCCTGCCGATGCGTCGATCAACCTGATCGGCCGCCGCCCCGACATCGCCGCCGCGCGGATGCGCGTCGAAGGTTCGGCCGAGCGGATCAAGGAAGCGCGCGCGGCCTTCTATCCCGACATCAACATCGGAGCACTCGTTGGCCTTCAGTCGCTCGGCCTGTCGAACCTGTTCCACAGCGGCTCAGGGTTTGCGAGCGTCAGCCCGGCGGTCACCCTGCCGATCTTCCACGGCGGCGCCCTCCAGGGTCAGTATCGCGGCGCTCGCGGACAGTATGACGAAGCCGTCGCCCAATATGACGGGCAGGTCATCCAGGCGCTTCGCGAAACCGCCGACACGGTGACCAGCCAGAAGCAGCTAGGCCAGCGCCTGAGCGAAGCGCAGGCCTCGCTGACTGCCTACGAGGATGCCCTGCGCGTCGCCCGTGGCCGCTACAACGAGGGCCTGACCAATTACCTCACCGTGCTGACCGCGGAGGAGAGCGTCGTCAACGCGCGCCTCACCGTCGCCCAGCTCCAGTCCCGCGCCTTCACCCTCGACGTGCAGCTCGTGCGTGCACTCGGCGGCGGCTTCGATGCTGCCTGACACCCCCTTCTTCGGAGAATCCACCATGGCTGAACGTGACCCCCAGGAAATGCTGATCGGTGAGAGCCGGCCGGTCGAACCGACTCCAGCCGAAGCCGAGGCCGTGAAGACCGCCAATCCCAAGCGGCGCAAAGTGATGCTCGGGCTCGCCGGTGCGATGCTGCTCGCCGGCGGCGGCTGGTACATGCTGCACGACACCGGCCACGTCTCGACCGACAATGCCTATGTCGGCGCCGACAGCGCGCAGGTGACCCCGTTGGTTGCGGCGGCCGTGGCTGACGTTCCGGTCGTGAACACCCAATATGTCCACAAGGGCGATGTCCTGCTTCGCCTCGACGACAGCGACGCTCGCCTCGCATTCGAAAAGGCCGAAGCGGCTTACCTCAAGGCCCGGCGGCAGTTTGTTCAGTCGTCGGCGACCAGCGGCTCGCTCGCCGCCCAGGTCGGTGCCCGCCAGGCCGATATCGGTCAGGCGCAGGCGCAGGTCCTCGCGGCGCAGTCCAACGTCGACAAGGCCAGGGCCGACCTCGACCGGCGCGAGCATCTCGCCGGCGACGGCTTCGTCAGCAAGGAAGAGCTGACCACCTACCGCAATGCGTATGTCTCGGCGCAGGCGAACCTGCGTGAGGCGCGCGCCGGAATCGCCCAGGCTCAAGCGAGCAAGGGCGCGGCGCAGCAGAGCTATGCCGCCAACCAGGCGTTGATCGCGGGCACCTCGATCGACGACAGCCCCGACGTCGCCGCCGCCAAAGCCGCGCTCGACCAGGCCAGGCTCGACCTCTCCCGAACCGTGATCCGCGCACCGATCGACGGCGTCGTCACCAACCGCCAGGTCCAGGTCGGCCAGCGCGTCGCTGCTGGCAATGCGGTGATGACCATCGTCCCGGTTGGCTCGGTCTATGTCGATGCGA
>DASUZY010000046.1:0-9012 GCA_036376635.1 Sphingomicrobium sp. | reverse complement strand
CGCTCGCCCGATTGGACGAAGAACGACCGTGGCCGGAGGCTCGACCACATGTGGGCCTCACCGCAACTCGACGGTCATCTCAAGGCGCATGAGGTTCTCGAGCCGTGCCGCAACTGGACAAGACCGTCCGACCACGTGCCGTTGATCTGCGAGATCGAGACTTGAGCGGCGTCGCCAAGGCGATCGCAGGGCTCCGGGCGGGGCGGCCCGTACGGATCGATGGTCACATGCCAATGAGCGTGCTCGCCGTGGAGACCGGGTCGCAGGAATTGCTCGACCTCCTCGACCCCAAACGTCAGGCGAGGCTGATGATCAGCGGCGAACGCGCCGCGGCGCTCAACCTTTCCAATGAGCGGGACGCTGCCGACCCTGGCGCACCGGTCGTCATCGGGCGAGAGGAATGGCTGAACGCCTCGACTGCCCTAAGCATCGCGGATCCCGGACAGGATCTGGATCGAGCTCCGATGGGCCCGCTGCATCCCCTTGCCGCCGATTGCGTTGACACGGCGCGGGCGGCGCTGGACCTCGCACGTCTTGCCGGTCTGCTCCCCGCACTCTGGCTGCTCGACGAGACGTCGAGCGCCCTCGGGACTTCGGTCAACCAAATCGCGCGGGAACGTGCCCGCCCGACGATCGAGATCGTCGCTCGAGCAAGACTGCCCCTCGATGGCATGCCGGCGACGCAGATCGTTGCATTTCGTGCGTCGGATGACGGGCAGGAGCACGTCGCGCTCCTCGTCGGCTCGTTCGGCGGCAAGCCTCCGTTGGTTCGACTGCACAGCGAGTGCCTGACGGGTGACGTGTTCGGGTCCTTGAAGTGCGATTGCGGGCCTCAGTTGAAGGAAGCGCTCCACATCATCGGTGCGGGCGGTGGCGGCGTGCTGCTCTATCTGCGTCAGGAAGGGCGCGGGATTGGCCTTGCTAACAAGATCCGCGCTTATGCGCTTCAGGATCGAGGGCTCGACACGGTCGATGCCAATCGCCGGCTAGGTTTCATCGACGATGCGCGTGATTATGGCCACGCCGCCGCGATGCTTGGTGCGCTCGGCATCGAGCAGGTGAGATTGCTCACCAATAACCCCGACAAGGTGGCAGGCCTGGAGGGGGCCGGAATCAAGGTGGTGGAGCGCGTCGCACACCAGATGCCCGCCAATCCCCACAACGCCGACTATCTGGCGACCAAGCGCAAGCGCAGTGGTCACCTGTTGACGGACTAGTCTTCGAACAGCGCGGTACCGACGCGGACGGCAGTTGCTCCCAACATGACTGCGACCTTGTAATCGCTCGACATCCCCATGCTGAGGCCGGTGACGTCATGACGCTGCGCAAGCTTGGCGAGCAACTCGAAATAGGGCGCCGGCTCGACGCCCATCGGCGGGATCGCCATCAACCCGGCAAGCGACAGTGGAGACGAACGCACCGCGGCGACCAGTTCGCCGATCTCCCCAATGCCACAGCCGCCCTTCTGCTCCTCCTCGCCGATGTTCACCTGGATGTAGACTTCGGGAGCTCGCTGGACACGTTCGGCCTCCTTCACGAGGGCGTGCAGGAGAGTGAGGCGGTCAAGCGAATGGATGACGTCGAACAATTCGATCGCTTCCCGAGCCTTGTTGGATTGGAGGCGGCCAATTCCGTGAAGCCGGACATCCGGATATCGCGTGCACAGGGAAGCCCATTTGGCGAACGCCTCCTGGACTCGATTTTCACCGAAATCCCGTTGCCCGGCGGCAATCAGCGCCTCGATCTCTTCCGCGTTTCGGCCCTTGCTGACGGCGATCAGCCGGACATCTTGCCGATCACGCCGCGCCAGCGCCGCCGCCTGATCGATTCCATCGAGGATCCTGCGGCGGCGGTCTTCGGCGGTCATCGCGCAGCGCTATAGGAAGCACCGTGACTCGCCGCCAGACCGTTCCGCGCCAGTGGCTGATCGTCGACGGGGCCAACCGTGCGGATTTCGATGCGCTGCGAAGACTGGCGCGTGGAAGCGGGGTAATCGTACTTGGTCAGGCGAATCGCCGCCTCGAAGCCATCGCGCGGTCGCGTGGACTGAGGGTGGCATTCGAGAGCACGGGCGAAGCCACGCGGATCCATAACCTGGCGGAGCTTCGAAACGCGCTGCTGAGAGGCGTGCCGCTGGTCCTGCTCTCCCCCGTCTTTGCAACGCGCAGCCACCCGGACTGGCGGCCGATCCCGCGGATGCGCGCTTCAGCTCTGGCGCGTCTCGCTAGTCGAAGGCTGCTGGCGCTCGGCGGAATGAATGCAAAGCGCTACGCGAAAATCGCGCCGCTGGGGTTCATCGGATGGGCGGGGATCTCGGCGTTTAGAACTTGAACGCGGTGCCGACGTAGACCGCCTGGCTGTCGCGGCGGTTGTCCTGCAACGTGGAGAAGCGGTCACGCTCGATATTGTAACGGACACCGCCGACCAGCGAGACGTGGCGTGTCAGCGAGTAGGAACTGCCGAGGTCGAACGAGACATTGTCGCCCTGATGGAGCCCGGCGAGCGGAGCGCCCGTAGCCCGATCGGCGCCGACTGCCACTCGCGTCGACAGGCGGTTGTTCAGCGAATAGCTGATTCCGACGTTGGCAGCTTCGCGCCCGCCAAGCGCAGGATCGGCATTGGTGACCTTGGCGACGTCGCCGGCGACGGCAAATCGCCGCCAGCCAACCGCAACGCCGAGATTATAGCCGGTCGGAGCAAGTGCCACCGTCGCGGTAGGCGCGTCGGCCTCCGTGCGGGCAGGCGAAACCACCCGGGCGCGAATCGCGACTCGAACTTGCGACGGGCGGCCCTTCGCGGGCGCGGGCGTGAACTTGAAATCGCCAAGCTCGAGCGTCTTGCTGCCCAGAGCGGCGGCAAGCTTGGGATCGGCGTTTGCGGGAGTGAACGAAGAGACAGGGTCGAAGCTGAACGCCAGAGCGGCGGGGCGCTTCTTGGATGGGGAACCGATCGCGATGGCTGGGGTCAAGACGAGACCGGCCGCAGCGATCGCCGCAGCCAGCTTGCCCCCCTTCCCCTTCGCACCTGTAAGCACCGACTCTCTCCCTGCCTAAAGTTGATATAGTCGGATGAACCTGAAGGTTCCATGAGCGGAATCGATTCTGTTGACTCCTGTTGCTGACTCAACACAATTTTAACGGCGAGCGCGGCGCTTGCCGGGGGCACCCCACTTCCTATAACGCCCTTGAGCCCACCGTATTGACGTTCCAAGGACCCCAAATGACCCGCCTCTACACCACTGCCGCGCTGATGGTTCTCGCGCTTGCGACACCGGCTTGCACGCGCAATCGCACGGTTCCGAACCGCCTGGCGCCCTCTCAGGTGACAACGCTCGCGATCAATTCCTACCTTTGGCGCGCGGCGGTGGACACGGTTTCCTTCGCTCCGCTGCTGCAGGCCAACGCGCAGAGCGGCGTGATCATCACCGATTGGTACAGCAATCCCCGCGCGCCTGGTGAGCGGGTGAAGCTGACCGTTGCCATCCTCGATCCAGATCTTCGCGCCGATGCTCTGCGGGTGTCCGCGGCACGACAGGTGCAGCAGAATGGGGCCTGGGTCGACGCGCCGGTCTCCGCCGCGACGGTCCAGAAGCTGGAGGACATCATCCTGACCAGGGCCCGCGACCTCCGCCGCGCCGCAGTTCCGGGCTAAGCCCTCCGTCATGAGCAGCCGATTCGACGCGGCTGAGGCCGACCGCCGCTGGCAGGCGCGCTGGGCCGAGGCGCGCTGCTTCTCGGCCGACAGCGACAGCAACAAGCCCAAAACCTACGTCCTCGAGATGTTCCCCTACCCCTCGGGGCGCATCCACATGGGCCACGTCCGCAACTACACGATGGGCGACGTCATCGCCCGCTATCGCAAGATGCAGGGACACGAAGTGCTCCACCCGATGGGCTGGGACGCCTTCGGAATGCCGGCCGAGAATGCGGCGATGGAGCGGAAGGTGCATCCCGGCGAGTGGACCTGGGCCAACATCCGCGCAATGCGCGAGCAGTTGAAGCGCATCGGCTTCGCGCTCGACTGGGAGCGTGAGTTTGCGACCTGCGATCCGAGCTATTACGGGCACGAGCAGGCGCTCTTCCTCGACCTTTTCGCGGCGGGCCTGGTCTACCGCAAGGAGAGCGAGGTCAATTGGGACCCGGTCGACATGACCGTGCTCGCCAACGAGCAGGTCATCGACGGCAAGGGTTGGCGATCGGGCGCGACGGTCGAGCGCCGCAAGCTCTCGCAATGGTTCCTGAAGATCACCGACTTCGCGGACGACCTGCTCGAGGGTCTGAAGACCCTCGACAAGTGGCCGGAGAAGGTCCGGCTGATGCAGGAAAACTGGATCGGCAAAAGCCGGGGACTTCAGTTCCAGTTCCGGGTCGTCGACCCCGTCGGCGGCATCGATTCGGTCGAGGTCTTCACCACCCGTCCGGACACGATCTTCGGGTCGAGCTTTGTCGCCGTCGCCGCCGATCATCCGATCGCGCTGGCCGTTGCGGCGAACGATCCGAAGGCGGCTGAGTTCGTCGCGGAGTGCAAGGCCGGCGGAACCAGCGCCGCCGAACTGGAGACCGCCGAGAAGAAAGGCTTCCGCACCTCGCTCGAAGTCGCCCATCCGCTCGATCCGAAGTGGCCGCTCCCCGTCTACATCGCGAACTTCGTGCTGATGGACTACGGCACCGGCGCTCTGTTCGGCGTGCCCGGCCATGACGAACGGGACTTCGAATTCGCGAAAAAATACCACCTGCCGATTCGCCGGGTGGTGGCGGCGAGCGTCGCTCTCGCGTCGGAGCCGATCGGGGATGAGCCCGAGATCGCGCCTGGCGTCGCGGTCAACTCACAGTTTCTCGATGGGCTGACGACCGGGCAGGCCAAGGCCGAGGTCATCCGCCGCGCCGAAGCCGCCGGCTGGGGCCACGGCACCGTCCAGTACCGCCTCCGCGACTGGGGCGTCTCGCGCCAGCGCTACTGGGGCACGCCCATCCCGATCATCCACTGCCCGAGCTGCGGCGCAGTCCCGGTGCCACGCGACCAGCTGCCGGTCGTGCTTCCCGACGACATCGAGTTCGACAAGCCCGGCAATCCGCTCGATCGCCATCCGACCTGGAAGCATGTGAGCTGTCCCGTCTGCAGCGGCACGGCGACTCGCGAGACCGACACCCTTGATACGTTCGTCGATTCGAGCTGGTATTTCATCCGTTTCGCCAGCCAGCCGGCGGACCAGCCGTTCGACCGCGCCGAAGCCGAAAAATGGTTGCCGGTCGCGCAATATATCGGGGGAGTGGAGCACGCGATCCTCCACCTGCTTTATGCGCGGTTCTGGACACGCGCGCTGCAGCGGCTCGGACAAATCTCTATCGCCGAGCCGTTCAACGGCCTGTTCACTCAGGGAATGGTGACCCACGAGACCTATCGCGCCGGCGACGGCAGCTGGCTCAGCCCCAACGAGGTTCGAAAGAACGGTGACGACTGGGTGCATATCGACAGCGGTCATCCGGTGGTCGCCGGCCGAGTCGAGAAGATGTCGAAGTCAAAGCGCAACACGATCGACCCGGAGCCGATCCTCGCGAAGTACGGGGCTGATGCGGTGCGCTGGTTCATGCTTTCGGACAGCCCGCCCGAGCGCGACCTCGAATGGTCGGAAGGCGGGATCGAGGGTGCATCCCGCTTCGTCCAGCGCGTATGGCGCCTTGCGACGAGCAGCGCGGCGACCGAAGGCGAGGACGAAGCGCTGAAGCGCAAGCTCCACCGGACGATCGCTGCCGTCGGCGAAGCGATCGAAGGCCTGCAGTTCAACAAGGCGATCGCCCAGCTCTACGAGCTGACGACAGCGATCGAGAAAGCGAAGGGCTCGGCGACCCGACATGAAGCCATTCGGGCGTTAGTGCGCCTCGCGGCTCCAGCCGCGCCGCACCTTGCCGAGGAAGCGTGGGCCGCGCTCGGCGAAACCGGTATGATTGCCGACGCCGCCTGGCCTTCGTTCGACCCATCGCTTCTGATCGACGATCAGGTGACGTTGGCGGTCCAGGTCAATGGCAAGTTGCGCGATACGTTGAACGTTGCCCGTGGCCTCGACCGGGCCGCGGCCGAAGCGCTCGCCCTCGCATCCGACAAGGTGCAGCGGCAGCTTGCCGGCGCAGCGCCGCGAAAGGTGATTGTAGTGCCCGACCGGCTGGTGAATATCGTCGCATGATACGGCGCACCGCCCTTGCGATGGCACTCCTCTGCTTGGGCGGTTGCGGGTTGCGCCCGCTCTACGGCGGCGGGACCGGCAGCGCGGTATCCGCTTCCCTGCGATCGATCACGGTAGCGCCGATTGGCGGCAAATCGGGCTGGCTGATGCACAACAAGCTGGTGGACCGACTCGGCGAGTCCGGCGCTGGAGAGGCCGTCTATCGCCTCGATGTTACGCTCGATGATAATATCACCGCCTTCGGCCTTCGCTCCGACCAAGCTGCCACCCGCGAGCGGCGGACGCTTCGTGCGCGCTATCAGCTCGTAAACCTGAGGACGGGACAGGTCGTGCTCGATGCCACGTCCGGATCCGATGCGGGCATCGACATCGTCAGCTCGGAATATGCGACCGTCGCCGCCGAGGATACGGCGCTCGAGAACCTCTCGGACATCGTTGCTGACCAGATTGTCGCGCGGCTGGGCCTCTACGCCTCGCGAACCGCGGCCAAGTGAAGGTCAACGCCGGCGGAGTCGGCCGGGCGGTCGATCAGCCCAATCCGGCGATCCGCCTGTATCTGTTCCACGGACCCGATGAGTCGCAGTCGCGGGCGCTCGGCGCCCGGCTGCTCGAGGCGCTGGGCGCGACCAAGTTCATCGTCCCCGGCGGTTCGATAAAATCGGATCCTGCAGTCCTGGTCGACGAGGCCAGCGCGATGAGCCTGTTCGGCGGCAAGCGGGCGATCTGGATCGAACCGGCGACCAAGGACATCGAAGCAGGCGTTGTCGCGCTGCTCGAAGGGCCGGCGCCAGAAAGCTCCGTGATCGCGATCGCGGGAGCGCTCACCCCTGCGTCGCCGCTGCGGAAACTGGCCGAGGCATCTCCCAACGCGCTGGCTTATGCGGCTTACCTTCCCGAGGGGGATGGCGCGGCGCGGATGGTTGCCGACATCGGGCGAAGGTACGGCCTCAAGATCGCTCCGCCGGTGGCGGCACGCCTCGCCGACTCGTGCGGTAACGATCAGGCGATTGTTGCGCAGGAACTGCAGAAGTTGTCGTTGTACGTCGGGGCGTCCACGGAAGCGCCAAAGGAACTCGACCACAGCGCCATCGACGCCGTCGGCGCCGAGAGTGCGGAAGGCGATTTCCAGCGGCTTGCCGATCTTGCCCTGGCTGGCGAGCTCAACGAGCTTTCCGAGGAATTGGCGCGTCTTCCCGCGGGCGGTTCGGAGGCAATCCCGGTCACTCGGTCGCTTCAGCGCCGGTTGTTGATGCTCGCGCCCTTGCGGGCCCGAATCGAGCGCGGGGAGAAGGTTGACGCCGTCATGACGTCAGCTGGAAGAGCGTTATTTTTCAAAGAGAAAGCTAAGGTCCAGCGAATGCTTTCGAAGTGGAGCGCGGATGAACTCGCGACGATTGCCGCGCGGGCGGGAAAGCTCGAGCACGCGCTGATCTTCACACCGACACCGGACCGTGAAGCTCTCGGGGAGGAATTGCTGGCGATCGCGCGAAAAGCGCGAGGCCGCTAGATCGGCTCGCCGCTCAAGCGCTGGCAGATCATGTCGAGCTGATCGAGGCTCGAATATTGCAACGCGACGATGCCGCCCTGCCCCTTGTGGGTGACCTGCACCTTCAGCCCGAGGATGTCGCCCAACTGCCGCTCCAGCGCTTCGAGATCTGCGTCGGAAGCCTTTGCTGCCGCGCGCGGGTTCTGGCGGCCCGACTCGCCCGAGGCTCCGGGAGACTTCTGGCGCCTCACCCACTCCTCGGTCTGGCGGACCGACAGACCCTTGGCGATGATTTCCCGGGTCAACTGATCGGGATCATCGGCGGTCGCAACGGCTCGCGCATGGCCCATACTGATATCGCCTCGCACTAGCGAGTCTCGGACGAATTGCGGAAGTTCCAATAATCTCAATAAGTTGGCGACGTGACTCCGGGACTTATGGACGATGCGGCCAATGTCATCCTGGGTATGGCCGTGGCGATTGACCAGTTGCCGATAGCCTTCCGCCTCTTCCAGCGGATTGAGGTCCTGGCGCTGAATATTCTCGATGAGCGCGAGCTCGGCGGTTGTCGATTCGTCAATCTCGCGAACAATGGCGGGAATCGAATGCAGTTGCGCTCGCTGCGCGGCACGCCAGCGGCGCTCTCCCGCGATGATCTGATATTCATCCCCCTGAGGGCGAAGCAGAATCGGCTGGAGCACCCCGCGCTCACGGATCGATTGGGCAAGCTCGTCCAGTGCAGTCTCATCGAACTGGATGCGGGGCTGGTCCGGATTGGCGCGGATGCGCGCTATTTCAATCTCGCGGACGCCACCACGACCCGCGCCGGCCTCGCCAGCGGCAGGAACGGGACGAGAAGCTTCGCTGAGGAGCGCCTGCAGACCCATCCCCAAGCCTTTGGCGGGCCGGTCGGCGCTCATGCAGCTTCCGCCGGCTGCGGCAGGCGGCCGATCAGCTCTCGCGCCAGACGAACATAAGCTTCGGACCCCGGACACTTGAGGTCGTAGATGAGCGCGGGTAGCCCATGGCTCGGCGCTTCCGACAACCGTACGTTGCGGGGCACCACCGTCTCGAACACCGCGGCTCCCAGGCACGCCCGAACGTCGTCCGAAACGGCAGCGGAAAGGTTGTTGCGCCGGTCGAACATGGTCAGCGCTACACCCAGGATCGAGAGATCCGGGTTGAATGCGAGGCGAATGCGTTCGACAGTCTGAAGCAGCTGGCTGAGGCCCTCGAGCGCGAAGAACTCGCACTGGAGCGGCACAAGCAGATGCCGAGCGGCAACCAGCGCATTGACCGTCAGCAGGCCAAGCGAAGGCGGGCAATCAATCAGACAGATGTCCCA
>DASUZY010000045.1:0-16331 GCA_036376635.1 Sphingomicrobium sp. | reverse complement strand
TCAGGATCGGTTTCGTCCGCCAACAACTCGATACCATTGTTGAGCGCGCCAATGGGCGACATGAGATCGTGGCAGAGCCGTGAACAGAGCAGGCTGGCGAAATCGACCGGATTCATGGCGTTCCATTGATGGGCCAGACCTTAAACTGGCGCAAGTTCCACGTCATTGAACTGCAGAATCACAATCCCCATATCCAGGTAACGAATGGGGGGAATTCAGACGATCGATGTGCGCCTGGAGCCCGCCCATGCCGGCTGGCGTCTCGATCGTGCGCTTGCGGCCGTAGTGCCCACGCTTTCCCGCGAGCGGCTGAAAGGTCTCATTCGAAGCGGCGCGGTGGAGGCCGAGGGCAAGGCACTCCGCGACCCTGCCGTGAAGGTGCGAGGCGAAGAAGCCCTCCGGGTCGCAGTGCCCGAGCCGAAACTTGCGCACAATGAGGCACAGGCCATTCCGCTGATCATCGTTTTCGAGGACGAACATTTGCTGGTGGTCGAGAAGCCCGCCGGGCTGGTGGTTCATCCCGCCGCCGGGAATTTTGACGGAACCCTGGTGAATGCGCTGCTCCATCATTGCGGGGGCTCCTTGTCGGGCATCGGTGGAGTGGCCCGACCAGGCATCGTTCACCGCATCGACAAGGATACTTCGGGATTGCTGGTCGTCGCCAAGACGGATGTGGCCCACGAGGGTCTGGCAAAACAGTTTGCGGCCCACTCAATCGATCGCCGCTACCTGGCGATCGTCAATGGCGTTCCGAAGTCCAGCGAGGCAACCGTCGATGCGCCGTTGGCCCGATCATCTACCAACCGCAAGAAGATCGCGATCGTTGAAGGAAGTCGAGGCAAGCGGGCCGTTACCCACTGGAAGCGGCTTCAAGTCCTGCGGGATTCCGCGCTGGTCGAATGCCGGCTGGAAACCGGACGAACGCACCAGGTCCGGGTGCACATGGCGTCGATCGGCCACCCATTGCTCGGCGATCCGGTTTATGGGCGTTCGAGCAAGACGCACGGCAACATATTGAAGGAACTGCAGTTTCAGCGTCAGGCGCTACACGCAGCCGAGCTTGGCTTTACTCACCCGGTGACCAAAAGCAGGCTGTCGTTCTCAAGTCCCATGCCGCCTGACATGCAGGAACTGTTCAACGCGCTTGGTGTATGAAGATTAACGAGCTAGGGCGCTTCTTCGGAGCGTCCCCGTAAAGGGAGAAAGACGACTAAGATGGCTAGCAATAAAGGGATCGTCTCGCTCCCAGCGTCCGGCGGGGAGGCCGGGCTCAACCGCTATCTCGCCGAGATCAAGAAATTCCCGATCCTCAGTCCCGAGGAGGAATACATGCTCGCCAAGCGCTGGCGCGAGCATGGCGACACCGAGGCTGCGGCGAAGCTGGTAAATTCGCACCTCCGGCTCGTAGCCAAGATCGCCATGGGCTACCGCGGCTATGGGCTGCCGGTCAGCGAGCTGATCAGCGAAGGCAATATCGGCTTGATGCAGGGCGTGAAGAAGTTCGAGCCCGATCGGGGCTTCCGCGTGGCTACCTATGCGATGTGGTGGATCCGAGCCTCGATCCAGGAATTCATCCTGCGCTCGTGGAGCCTGGTGAAGATGGGCACGACTGCAGCCCAGAAGAAGCTATTCTTCAACCTTCGCCGGATGAAAAATCAGATCGACGCATTCGAGGACGGCGACCTCAAGCCGCAGGACGTGACCAAGATCGCGACTGATCTGGGCGTTAGCGAGGACGAGGTCGTGTCGATGAACCGCCGAATGGCGATGGGCGGCGACACCAGCCTTAATGCTCCCCTCAAGGGCGACGAGGGTGCTGAAAACCAGTGGCAGGACTTTCTGGTCGATACCGGTCCGCTTCAGGACGAAGCGATTGCCGAAGATCAGGAAAGCCGGGTTCGCCACGACCTGCTGATGAACGCGCTCGAGAGCCTCAACGACCGGGAGAAGCACATCCTCGTCGAACGGCGGCTAGCTGATGAGCCCAAGACGCTCGAAGAGCTGAGTCAGGTCTACGGAGTCAGCCGCGAGCGCATCCGGCAGATCGAAGTCCGCGCTTTCGAGAAGCTGCAGGCAGCGTTGCTGCGTCTTGCCGGCGAACGCAGGCTGCTTCCGGCGGCCTAGCCCTTTTCCTCCGCTACCTTCGGGGAGGCTTGGGTCAGCTTCTCGCCTTCTCGCTGCTCTTCGGGTCGGTCCTGGACTGTGTCGTCGGTGGCGACATTGTCCGCCGCCCAAGCGCCACGATCTCCAAGCGGCTCGGGTGAGCCGGTAGTGCTGTCGGTCGCGGTCTGGTGCTCGATCTCGCTATTGAGCTCCGCCCCGAACACGAAGGCGTAGGCCGACAGGTACATCCAGGTCAGCAGCGCCACGACCGCTCCCAGAGACCCGTAGCTCGCATTGTAATTGGTGAAGCGGCCGACGTAGATTCCGAACGCCCAGGTGAGCAGTAGCCACGCGACGGCCGCGAATACCGAGCCGGGGCTGATCCACTTCCACTTCGCATCCTCACGGGACGGGCCGAAGCGATAAAGTGTCGAAGCGATCGCCGCCGCGACCGCAGCGAGCAATAGGTAGCCGAGCACCTTCCCAGCTATGACCACCGCCCCCGATGCTTCGGGCAGCAGGTGCTGGAGGTAGGTAAGCGCGGCGGTACCGGCGAGCGCCACGAGGGACAGAACCAGCGCGCCGAGGGTCATCGAAATGGCGAGCGAATAGAAAGTCAGGAGATTACGTGTCTCCTTCTCCTCATAAGCGATGTTTAGCGCCGTCAGGACAGAAACCGCACCATTGGTCCCTCCGTAGATCGCCACCAGGAAGGCGATCAGAATGCCGAGGCCCTTCGTCTTTTGAGATGCTCTGACGGCCGTCATCAGCTGATCACCGATGATCGACGCGACGTCGCTTGGCAGCACCCCGGTCAGCGCGTGCATGTGCTCAACGACGGTCATCGGGTCGGCGGCGAGTCCATAGACCAGGACGATAAGGCCAAGCAGCGAGAGCAGCGCAAAGAAGCCGTAGAATGCGACCCCCGCGGCCACGAGTGCGACATTGTCGTCCCAGGTGCGCTTGTAGGTGCGCGCGGCAATGTCCTTCCACGCCCGCTTGGGCATCTGCCATGGCGAGTCCGCCTGATGACCGTTGGTATCCTTCATCCGACCCCCAACCCCGCGCGCCAACCGCTGTTCCGGGACACATAACCGTAACAAGCCCCCTTGCCTTCCGCATGAAACAAGCGGACGGTGGAGGTTTCCAGATAGGCGCCCGAGCGCCTCCTCTGAGCGACTCGCGGCGCCCGTCACGGCACGAAGGGAGAGTCGCATGGCTGGAGAATCTGCAAAAGGTACCAGAGTGATCGCGCTGGTGGGACCCGCCGGCGCGGGAAAGACCAGCCTTGCCGAAGCGATGCTGTTCGCAGCCGGCGCCACGGACCGATTGGGGTCGACGGCCAACGGCTCCAGCATCGGCGACTCCAGCCCCGAGTCCCGCCAGCGCGGCGGATCGACCGAGCTCAACCTCTACAATTTCAAATATCTCGGCGATGAATTCGCCATTCTCGATGTGCCGGGATCCGTCGGGTTTGCCGCGGATGGAGCCAAGGCTCTGGCAATCGCCGATGTCGCGATTGTCGTTGTCGACCCGGATCCCGCGCGGGCGCCGCTCGCCGCCCCTGCTCTTCGCGCGCTCGACGAGCTCGGCATTCCGCACCTTATCTTCGTGAACCGCATCGACCAGGCGCACGGCCGAATCCGCGACCTCCTGTCGGCGCTCCAGCCGATCAGCGTCTCCCCGTTGATCGCCCGGCAGATTCCGATTTGGGACGGCGAGAAAATCGGAGGCTTCGTCGACCTCGCGCTCGAATATGCCTTTAAGTATCGTGCAGGAAAGGCGTCCGAACGGATCGACATACCCGCCGATCTCCAAAGCCGTGAATCCGAGGCTCGCACGCAAATGCTGGAGCAGCTTGCGGACCACGACGACGAGTTGCTCGAACAGCTGCTGATGGACGAGGCGCCCAACCGCGAGAAAGTGCTTCAGGATCTGGCGCGAGAGACAGGGGACAATCTCGGCGTTTCTGTCCTGTTCGGATCAGCGATTAGCTCATGGGGAGTTCGCCGCCTCTTGAAGGCAATGCGCCATGAAGCCCCAGGACCCCCAAACACTGCAGATCGCCTTGGAGTGTCCGACCCGTCACTCTACGTCTTCAAGGTGATTCACGGGTCGATTGGCCGGCTTGCTCTGTCGCGGGTCCTCGGAGGGCGGATTTCGGAAGGCTCGGACTTGAAGGCGAGCGAAGGCGAACATGCGCGCCTTGGCGCTCTGTTTCGGGTGCAGGGCGAGAAAACGGCCAAGGTCACAGAAGCGCGCGACGGAGACGTCGTCGCCGTGGCCAAGATAGACACGATCAGAGCCGGCCAGTGGCTCAGCGCAGGGAAGCTTCCTTCAGACGTCGAGGTCGAATACCCCGCTCGAAATTGCGTGATTGCGATCGAACCGGCCGACCGCAAGGACGACGTGAAGCTGTCCGGCGCGCTACAAAGATTGAGTGAGGAGGACTCCGCGCTTGTCGTCGAGCACGACGATGCCAATCATGAGATCCGCCTTCGGGGCGTGAATGATGAGCACCTGAATACCGTGATCGGGCGTCTGAAGCGCCGCTATAGCGTAGAGGTGAAGAGTCATCCGCCGGCGGTTGGCTACCGCGAATCAATCCGCAAGCCGGTCACCCAAAAGGGTCGGCATAAGAAACAATCCGGCGGACACGGGCAGTTCGGCGATGTGATCATCGAGGTGAAGCCGCTACCCCGCGGCTCCGGGTTCGTCTTCGAGGAGCGGATCCACGGCGGGTCTGTGCCAAAGCAATGGATCCCGGCGGTCGAGGATGGCGTCCGCGAAGCGATGCGCAAAGGCCCGCTCGGCTTTGAGGTGGTCGACTGCTCCGTGAGCCTGATCGACGGCAGCTATCATAGCGTCGACAGCTCTGAGCTGGCGTTTCGTCTGGCTGGCCGGATAGCGATGCAGGAAGCGCTGACCGCGGCCGGGCCACACCTGCTTGAACCAATGCACAAGCTGACAGTCGTTTGCCCATCGAGCGCGACCAGCCGAATCACTTCGGCGGTAGCGGGGCGGCGCGGACAGATGCTGGGTATGGGCCCGCGGGACGGCTGGACCGGCTGGGACCGAATCGACGCATTGATCCCCGAGGCTGAACTGTCGGGGCTGGAGGCCGAGCTTCGCTCCCAGAGCCAGGGGCTTGCGACCTACGAAGCGGCCTTCGATCACCTCGCCGAATTGAATGGCCCTCTTGCGGACAAGGTCATTCAACAGCAAGTCCCGGAGCCGGCATAAAGAATAACCCGGGGCAACTCCCGTGGACCGGCCCAATCATGTTCTCTAAGAGGTCGGACTGATGACAGATTCCGACCTCGCGGACGTGTGGGTGCTCAACGGGCCGCACAAGGGCGATAATAATCAGGTTCTCGCGCTGGCCGAGGGTCTCGGAACGCCCTTCCGGGTGATCGACCTGGAATATGGACGTAATTCGTACTGGCCTGCCGTTCGACGTGCCGTAAGTCTCGCTGGCCTGACGGAGGAATCGAGGAGGGAGATTTCTGCCCCTTGGCCCTCGCTGGTGCTCGGGATTGGACAGCGCAGCGCACCGGTCGCACGTTATATCAAGCAAGAGTCAGGCGGGCGGACGAAGATCGTTAGGCTTGGCGATCCCATGGTGTCCCCGCTGCTCTTCGACCTGGTGATTACGACGACTCAATATGCCGTGCGAGATGCAGAGAACGTCGTACGGCTGCCGATTACCGTTACCAGCACCGATGCGACCCGGCCGGATCCATTCGAACAGCGCTGGCTGGAATCGTTCGAACGCCCACGGCGCCTACTGGTCATCGGCGGGAAGACGTCACTGTGGCGGTTCGATCCGTTGCTGATCACCACCGCGATCGATGTGCTCAAACGGCGCGCGGAGCGCGAAGGCGGATCGGTCTGCGCCGTGATCAGTCCGAGAACGTCACCCGAACTGGTTGAGGCAGCGCAGGTGAGCCTCGGGAGCCGAGCGGTCGTTGCTGGCCCCTTCCCGCGTTACAGTGCGCTGCTCTCAGCTGCCGACGAGATTCACGTCACAGGCGATAGTGTCTCGATGCTTTCCGACGCTGTCGCATCTGGAAAGCCTGTCGGCCTCATTCCGCTCGATCCCGATTGGGTCGCCGGCCTGGTCCGGTTCGTCGGCCTCGCTCGAGGCAAGCCTATTCGCATGCGCGATCTCCGGAAGTTCTGGGACGACCTCAAAAATCGTGGCGTTGTTGGCACTATCGAGGAGCCACGTTGCGGCTCCCTCGGCTTTTCGCCCATGGAGGCTGCGGTCGCTGCAGTGCACGCTGTTATGGCGGACCGGCTGCCTGATCAGATCTCGTCGGCAAGCCTCTCGCCCGCCCTTTCGACAGCGATCAAGGCAGCGGCACCGGCAACGGGTTAGCCGAGATCGTTCACCACTCCGAGCGGCTTCCAGTCGCCTAGCCCATTGGCATCTGCAAAATTACCGGGAAACGGCTCGCCGGCATGGATACCGCCACTGACGAACACGGCGTCAAAGCCATGTCTAGCGGCTCCTAACATGTCAGTCTGGAGACCATCGCCGATGGCGAGAACCGCAGCAGCGGCCGGGTCACCCGCACAGTGCAGTGCGTGGTTGTAGATCGCGTCATGCGGCTTGCCGTACCAAATGACTTCACCGCCAATGCCCTCGTAGAGGTCGGCTAACGCACCGGCGCAAGGCTCACGAACATTCCCGCGCATCACCACCCGATCCGGGTTCAGGCAATGCATCGTCACCCGTCGCTCCGCCCAGCTCTCGAGATCGGCTCGGTAATCCAGAGGATCAGGGCGATCTTCTCTCATGCCAGTACAAGCAAGGTCGGCGAACCCCTCCTGATCCGCGATCAGGATTCCCCGGCTTTCGAGGATCCTTCGGTCGCTTCTCGTACCCACGAATCCTACCGGCTTGGCCAACTCGAGAAGCGCCGCAATTCCCGCTTCGCCGCTCGTCGAAACGAAATCATAGCTAGCGCGGGGTAAGCCGATACGATCGAGTTGATCCTCCACGGCCTCCTGCGTGCGCGGCGCGTTCGTGATGAGGCCGACGCAGCGGCCTTCGTCGCGCCATTGCATGAGCCTGTGCTGGGCCCCGGGGTAAAGCCGAATGCCATCATGGACGACGCCCCAGATATCGCAGAGGATCAGGCGATACTTGGCATCCAACGCGTCGAGGATGCTCACTCGATGCCTGCTTCGGCCAAAGCCTTTTCGATAGGTTCGACGTCTTCGGGGTTGTTCAGCTCCCGAAGCGCGAAGGCAGGCGTCTCGACCTCAACAACCGAAACCGGAACTCCTGCGGCGAGAAAGCGCAACTGTTCCAGACCCTCCAGGGTTTCGAGTTCACTCAGGGGAGTCGCGACGTATCGCGTAAGCGATTCGGGACGATATGCATAAACCCCGACGTGAAGGCGTACCGGTGACATCATTCCATCAAGCGCCCCTGCCGGCAAATGCGGTAGGAGCCGCTTCGAGAAATACAGGGCCTTATCGGCGTCATCGGTGACAACGCTCGTCCCACCGACACGCCCTGCGGCTTCCTCTCTCTGAAGCGACCGGACTTCATCGCTCGTGAGACGCATCGCGGGCGTGACGACGGCTGCCGCCTGGTCGAACGCCATTCGATCAATCAGCGCTTCGACGTAGCTTGGGGGCGTCAGCAGAGCGTCACCCTGGAAATTGATGATCAGCTCGGGCTCGTGAAGCGAAGCAATTGCTTCAGCGCATCGCTCGGTCCCATTCCGGCAGTCGGGCGAGGTCATGATCACGCCAACTCCGAAGTCCGCGCATGCATTCGCGATCCGCTGATCGTCGGTCGTCACGAACACGCCCGAAATTCCGCGCACCCGCCGAGCTGCTTCAACGCTGCGTTGAATCAGCGGCTTGGCAAGGCCGGTGGCACCCTTGAGCGGCACTAAAGGTTTGCCGGGAAAGCGCGACGATTGATAGCGCGCCGGAATCAGGATGACGGTGTTCACCTGGCTGCTGGGCAGTCGTGGATGTGCAGAACCCCGACGGGTTTCTTCCCGCCTCCCTTATCCTCGACGACGAACAATGCCGTAATCTTATATTCGTCGAATAGCGGAAGGGCATCGTCGACCAAGTCGTCGGGTCCGACCGTCTTGGGATCCCGGGTCATAAATTCGGCGGCGCTGTGCTCCAGTCCCCGTTCGATGTTTCGGCGAAGGTCGCCGTCCGTGATGACGCCGATCAGGTGGCCGGAATCGTTGATCACGCCGACCAAACCCAGGCGCTTGGCGGTCATCTCCACCACCGTGTCATGGATCGAGCTATTACCGCCGATGAGCGGAAGCGAGCTCCCGCCGTGCATCAGGCGCCGAACGGGCTTCAACCGAGCTCCGAGTGAGCCCCCTGGGTGAATTCGCCCGAAGTCGCTCCGCGTAAAGCCCTTCTGCCGCATCACCGTCATCGCCAGCGCGTCGCCAAGCGCCAAAGTCATTGTCGTCGAGCTAGTCGGGGCGACCGATTCGGGCCCAACCTCCGGCCAGTGAGGTAGAACGAGCGACACTGTGCCGGCCTCAGCGAGCATCGTTCCGCCGTGCCCGGTAATTGCGATGATCGGGATGTGCGCATGTTGAAAGTGGTCGATCACAGCTTCGAGCTCAGTCGTCTCGCCACTTTGAGAGATCAGGATTGCGACATCTCCCTCCGATGCCATGCCAAGGTCGCCGTGGATGGCCTCGGCAAGGTGGAGAAAGATGGCGGTGGTGCCCGTCGAGGCGAAGGTCGCTGCGATCTTGCGGCCGACGTGTCCCGACTTGCCAAGCCCGCTCACGATCAGCTTACCCTTGCAGGTGTAGATCAGCCGAACGGCTTGCTCGAACGATTCACCTAAAGTGTCGGCAAGGGCATCCAACGCCCGCGCCTCATCGTGAAGGATCGCTCGGCCGAATTCCAGCAGGCTTACAGGTGAACTGACGTCAGCGGCCATGAAGCGCCCCTAGCCAGCAAGTATGGCAGTGTGAAGGCCGTCAAGCCGCCTTCAGCGCCTGCTCCTTTCGCCATTTTGCGAGCTTCTTGAGCACCATGTCGCGTTTCAAACGGGACAGATGGTCGATGAACAGGACGCCATTGAGATGATCCATCTCGTGCTGGAGGCAGACAGCAAGGAGCCCTTCGATCTCTTCTTCGTAGCTCTTGCCCTTCTCGTCCTGCCACCGTGCCCGGATCCGGTCCGGACGCATCACCTCGGCATATTGCTCGGGCACCGAGAGGCAGCCCTCGGTGTAGGGAACCTCGCTATCCGAATGCCACAGGATCTCAGGGTTGATGAACACCTTGGGGTCGCGGACCGGCTCCCTTCCTTCTTCCTCGGGCTCCTGAAGGTCGATCACGAGCAGTCGGATGGGAACGCCGACCTGAACCGCGGCAAGCCCGATGCCCGGTGCGTCGTACATGGTCTCGAACATGTCGTCGACGAGGGTCTTAAGCTCAGCGTCGAACGTCTCGACCGGCTTGCTGATTTGCCGGAGCACAGGTTCGGGCGTTTCAAAGATGCGGCGGATGGCCATGAGCGGGATTTAGTCTTTCAGTTGAAGGGCTTCATGCAACGGGGCGGCGCGCTCGAAGCGCCTGGGCGAGAGTTCCCTCGTCGAGATAGTCGAGCTCACCACCGACAGGAAGCCCGTGAGCCAGCTGGCTGATCCGGATTGGGAATCCTTCCAGCCGCTCGGCAAGGTAATGGGCCGTGGTCTGGCCCTCGAGCGTCGCATTCATGGCCAGCACGACCTCGTCGATCCCGCCTTTGGATACCCTGCTGACGAGCCGATCGATGCTGAGATCTTCCGGCCGAACTCCTTCCAGGGCGGACAGTCGGCCGCCAAGAACGTGGTAACGCCCTGGGAACAACCGCGATCGGTCCAGCGCCCAGAGGTCGGCTACCTCCTCCACCACGCACAGCGACTTCTCATCGCGGCGTGGATCGCGACAGATGCTGCAAGGGTCTGAGGTATCGACATTGCCGCATGTGGTGCATGTCGACAGGTTCGCGGCTACCTTTTGAAGTGCTGCAAGCAACGGCTGAAGAACCGTCTCGCGCTTCTTCATCAGGTGCAGCACGGCACGCCGCGCAGAACGCGGCCCAAGCCCCGGCAAGCGCGCCAGCGCCTGGCTTAGAGTTTCGATTTCCTGACTAGCCACTCTACTGGCCGAGGTAGGCAATTCCGGTCGGTTTCGCCATAGGGCGCCCATGCGGATCGTCTTCATGGGATCGCCGGAGTTCGCGGTGCCGAGCCTGAATGCGCTCGTCGAGAGCGGGCAGGAGGTCGTCTGCGTCTATTCGCAACCACCCCGGCCCGCCGGCCGTGGCAAGGCGGACCGCAAGACCGCGGTTCACGAGCGAGCCGAGCAACTCGGGATCAAGGTGCGAAACCCACGGACCCTTCGACACGAGCAGGAGCAGGAGCTTTTTCGAGCGCTGAATGCCGATCTCGCGGTGGTTGCTGCATACGGGCTCATCCTCCCGAAGCCGATCCTGGACGCGCCAAAGCAGGGCTGCCTCAATATTCACGCGTCCCTTCTGCCCCGCTGGCGGGGAGCAGCGCCAATTCAGCGTGCGATCCTTGCTGGCGATGAGATTACCGGAGTCACCCTGATGCAGATGGAGGAAGGCCTCGACACCGGACCGATGCTGCTGAAGCGGCAAACTGAAGTCGCCAACAAAACTGCAGGGCAACTCACGGCGGAGCTGGGCGAACTTGGCTCTGAAGCTTTGATGGAATGGATTTCGTGTCCGACGTCGCTGGAGCGGCAGCCAGACGAAGGCATCACTTACGCGAAGAAGGTGGACAAGACGGAATCACGGATCGATTGGAGCAAATCGGCCGACGAGATCGATCGGCAAGTCCGTGCATTCAATCCGGTTCCGGGCGCGTGGTTCGAAGTCAGCGGCGAGCGCATCAGGATCCTTGAAGCCGCCGTCGACGACCGCTGCACTTCGAATCCCGGTGAAGTCCTCAGTGACGACTTCCGTATCGCGTGCGGATCCGGGGCCATCCGGCCGTTGAAGGTTCAACGCGCCGGCCGCGCCCCCATGACGGCTGACGAGTTGCTGCGGGGTTTTGCCATTCCGGAAGGCACCATCCTGCCATGACCCGTTGGCGGCTGACGGTCGAATATGACGGCGGCCCGTTCATGGGCTGGCAGCGGCAGGATCACGGACCTTCGGTCCAGCAGACGCTCGAAGGGGCGCTGCAGCGAATGACCGGTGAGCAGGTCTCGTTCCACGCCGCGGGGCGAACTGACGCTGGCGTTCACGCTTTGGCGATGACGGCGCACGCCGACGTTCAGCGATCATTGACAGCGCATCGGCTGCGAGAAGGCTTGAATGCCTTGGTTCGCCCTCACCCTATTTCGGTGCTCGCGGTCGAGGAAACCGCTGACGACTGGCACGCACGCTTTTCCTGCGTCGGCCGGCGTTATCTCTATCGCATTCTCCACCGTCGAGCGCCGCCGGCGCTCGAGGCTGGTCGGGTCTGGCATATTCCCGTGCCGCTCGACACCGAAGCGATGACGGTTGGCGCCTTGCACCTCGTTGGAAGGCACGACTTCACGACTTTCAGGTCGGCTCAATGTCAGTCCGAAAGTCCCGTGAAGACTCTTGATAGTCTCGAAGTCACTCGTTCGGGCGAGGAGATTCACGTCAAAGCGGCCGCCCGAAGCTTTCTGCATCATCAAGTCCGCTCAATGGTCGGCTGTCTCGCCTTGGTCGGGCGGGGACAATGGCAGTCGGATGATATGCGCAAGGCGCTCGAAGCTCAGGATCGGGCCGCGCTTGGCTTCAACGCCCCGCCGGATGGCCTTTACTTCGTCGAGGCGATCTACCCCTAAGAACTGCTATTCCGCCGCGAGTGCCTGGAATTCCTGCGCCGCGAGATATTTCTCGGCGTCCAAAGCGGCCATGCAACCCGTGCCAGCCGCTGTCACGGCCTGTCGGTAAGTTTTGTCCATCACATCGCCACACACGAACACGCCATCGATGTTGGTTCGCGTCGTGCCCGGTTCCACAACGATATAGCCGTCGTCGTCCAGTTCGAGTTGCCCCTTGAACAGCTCGGTCGCAGGCTGGTGCCCGATCGCTACAAACGCGCCCTCACACTCAACGCGGCTGATTTCGCCGTTCCGCTTGTTGCGAATGTCGAGGCCGACGAGCGCCTCGGGCTCTCCGCCGCCGACAAACTCGACGACTTCGCTGTCCCAGACCACCTTTATGTTCGGGTTGGCGAACAAGCGATCCTGCAGGATCTTCTCTGCCCGAAGCGAATCGCGTCGGTGGATGAGGGTCACGTCGTGGCTGTGATTGGTCAGGTAAAGCGCCTCCTCAACAGCGGTATTTCCGCCGCCAATCACGGCGACCTTTTTGCCGCGGTAAAAGAAGCCATCGCAAGTGGCGCACGCCGAAGCACCCCTGCCCTTCATATGCTCCTCGGATGGCAAACCGAGCCACCGGGCCTGAGCACCGGTGGCGATCACCAACGCATCCGCAAAATATTGGTCTCCGCCGTCACCACTCAGGCGGAAGGGCCGATGTGAGAGATCAACCGAGCTGATGTGATCCCATACGATCTTGGTGCCGACATGCTCGGCCTGGGCCTGCATCTCCTCGACGAGCCATGGGCCCTGGATGACTTCGCGAAAGCCGGGATAATTCTCGACGTCCGTGGTGGTGGTCAGCTGACCGCCAGGCTGGATCCCCTGGATGACCACCGGCGCAAGCCCCGCACGGGCCGCGTAGATGGCGGCTGTAAGACCGGCCGGCCCGGAGCCGAGCACGGCCACGCGCGTCGAAATGCTGTTGCTCATGGCCCAGCATCTAGGGTGCGTAGCCGCGCCCCGCAACGGCGCGATTGAAGGCTAAATTAAACGGTTCTGCGACCGGCCACGAAGTTCCAGATCAGCACGATGATACCGATCACGAGCAGGATGTGGATCAGGCCGCCGCCCACATGGACAACGAAGGCGCCAAGCGCCCACAGGATCAGCAGGATGATGGCGATGGTCAGTAGCATTGGGTCGTCCTCCCAGGTTCACAGGAACGCTGGCGTAACATCCCACGGGCTGCCCTGTTCCGCCGCCGCCTCAGATCAGACGAGCCTCGACTGCTTGACTGCGGCGCCAATGAAGCCAGCGAACAGCGGATGGGGCTCAAAGGGCCTACTCTTGAGTTCAGGGTGAAACTGAACGCCGATGAACCACGGGTGGTCCGGCCGCTCGACGATTTCCGGCAACTGACCGTCAGGTGACATTCCGGAGAAGATCAACCCCGCGCCTTCCAGCGCATCGCGATAGTGGACGTTTACCTCATATCGGTGCCGGTGCCGTTCGCTAATCGAATCGGTACCGTAGATCGTCCTAACGACGCTGTTGCCGTCGAGCTTAGCCGGATACGCGCCGAGCCGCATCGTTCCGCCCAGGTCACCGCCAGCCGCACGCTTCTGCAACCCCTCCTCGCTCATCCATTCGGTGATCATCCCGACGACTGGTTCTGAGGTTTCGCCAAATTCCGTTGTCGAAGCTTCGCTGATTCCGGCCTGGTTTCGTGCAGCCTCGATGCATGCCATCTGCATTCCAAGGCAGATGCCGAAGAACGGGATCTCGCGCTCGCGTGCGAATTTGACCGAAGCGATCTTCCCCTCGCTGCCGCGTTCCCCGAAGCCGCCCGGGACGAGGATCCCGTGCAGCGGCTCGAGCTCCGCGGTGACCTCGGCATCCGGATGTTCGAATAGCTCGGCATCGAGCCACTGGATATTCACCTTCACCCGGTTGGCGATCCCTCCATGGACCAGCGCTTCTCGAAGGCTCTTATAGGCATCAGGAAGTCCGACATACTTGCCGACCACGCCGATCGTTACCTCACTCTCGTAATGATCGATGCGGTCCATGATCTCGTTCCACCGAGCGACGTCCGGCGCCGGCGCATCATTGATGCCAAAGGCATGGAGGACCTCATCGTCGAGCCCGGCATTGTGGTATTGCAGTGGAACGTCGTAGATGTTGCGGGCGTCGAGTGCGGGAATGACCGCCGACTTCCTGACGTTACAGAACAGCGCAATCTTCTCGCGCTCGGCCTCGGGCAAGGGCCTGTCACTACGACAGAGAAGCACTTCCGGCTGAACGCCGAGGCTGGACAGCTCGCGAACCGATTGCTGGGTCGGCTTCGTCTTGAGTTCGCCCGCGGCGGCGATCCACGGAACGAGCGTCGTATGCACGCTGACCGTCTGGTCGCGCCCAAGGTCGTTCCGGAGCTGACGGATCGATTCGATGAACGGCAGACTTTCGATATCGCCGACGGTCCCACCGATCTCGCAGATCACGAAATCACAGCTGTCGGTGTCAGCGACCGCGAATTCCTTGATAGCGTTGGTGACGTGCGGGATTACCTGCACTGTCGCGCCAAGATAATCGCCGCGACGCTCTTTCGCGATGATATCGCGGTAGATGCGCCCGGTGGTGATATTGTCCGACTGGCGCGACGACACGCCGGTGAAGCGCTCGTAGTGACCCAAGTCGAGGTCGGTCTCGGCACCATCGTCGGTGACGTAGACTTCGCCATGTTGATAGGGGGACATCGTCCCCGGATCGACATTGAGATAAGGGTCGAACTTCCTGATCCGGACCTTGTAGCCGCGCGCCTGGAGAAGCGCCCCGAGGGACGCCGACAGAAGACCTTTTCCAAGCGAGGAAACCACGCCGCCGGTGACAAATATGAACCGCGCCATGGGAGTTGGGGCTTAGGGGGACAAACGGCCGGCGCGCAACCCAGCCATGAAAAAATTTATTCGGGACCGGCGCTTATTGAGCCAGTGGGACTGCCGGAGCCTGCTGGTTCTGGGTCGGAGCAGTGGTGGGTCCGGGCGTCGGCTGGGCGGGCGCCGGCTGTGTCTGTTGGACCGGAGCAGTCTTGCCGGCCAAAGTCGTATCGATCTTGACCGGCTCACGGGTCGCGCCAGCAATCGCCGCCATCACGATTGAGAGAATGATGAACGCCCCCCCAAGAATCGCGGTCGATCGCGTCAGAAAGTCGGCAGCGCCCCGCGCTGTCATGAAGCCCGATGAGCTACCGCCGACGCCAAGGCCGCCACCTTCGGAGCGCTGCATCAGGATGACGCTGATCAGCGAAGCGGCGATGAGGGTTTGAACAATCAGAAGGAAGGCAAACATGACGGGCTTTCAAAGAAGTGCGCGCGCGACTTAGTCGGCGCCGCGCAAGCTTTCAACCTGCGTCACTTTTCCGTCTTGGTTGCCGGCGCGCCGCTAACCAGCGCCTCTAGCTGAGCCGCTGAAGAACCGATCGTGACGCTACCGTCGGCATTGCCACGAAGTCCTTCCTGGGCAACCGCGATCTTCTTGCCGCTCTGAAGGTCAATCGTGACTTTCCCGTCGGCGATCGCAGCGATCGTTCCTACCGGCGTACCGCCGAGGCCCTTCACGGTAGCGCCCTGAGCGATTGAAGCACTTGCCGCAGCCTGGCTCTTTTCGATGACTGAATCCAGTTGCCCCTGAGTCATCCCGAAGAGCAGCTTGCCGTCGCTCACCGAGAAACTGGCCTTCGGGAGCAAGGCATCATGTTTGTCCGTCTTGATCTGGAGATTTTCGCCCTGGATCGCGGTGACTGTGCCTACCGGAGCACCAGCGGTGTCCACCACCCGCATGCCAACTGACTGAGCCACGAGGGGTGTCGCCGCCACCAGGCCCAGGACGGTGATCGAAGAGAGAATGATTCGCATAAGTCCTTTCCTAATCTGGATAATCTCTATGCCGGACCCATTGTGAGTCAAAACTGAACGGTGCGTCAGCCTCTGTTCGAAGCGGCAGCAACGATCGGAACGAAATCAGCCGCGCTCAGGCTCGCGCCGCCAACGAGTGCCCCATCCACGTGGTCCAAGACGAAAATCTCCGACGCGTTGGAGGCCTTGACGGATCCGCCGTACAAAATCCGCACTGAATCCCCTCGTGGACCGTAACGCTGTAGGAGCTGGTTGTTGATCGACGCATGCATCTCGGCGATTTCATTCATCGTCGGGATCTTGCCTGTCCCGATTGCCCAGATGGGTTCGTAAGCGATTGCCAGCTCGGCTTCGTAGTCGATTTCTGGAAGCGATGCGTCGAGCTGCCTCATAACGGTGCTGACCGCCTCGCCGCTCGCCCGGACTTCGCTGCTTTCGCCGACGCACAGGATGACGTCCAGGCCCGTCGCCAAGGCAGCGGTCGCC
>DASUZY010000044.1:0-30000 GCA_036376635.1 Sphingomicrobium sp. | reverse complement strand
GCGCGGGTGAAGTTCACGCATCGCTGATCATCGCAACCGCGCTCGGAGTCGGTCTGACTGTGCTCGTCGGCACCGGACTGATGACCCTGGTATTTATCAGCAATTCGAGCGGATACGACGACGAAGCGGCCCGGCCGCACGAGGAGAACGACGAAGAATGACCGATCATGAGCGCCTGCCAGTCCTTCGGGTTGTCCCAGGTCCAAGCGACATTAACGCCAACGGTCACATCTTCGGCGGCTGGGTGCTCAGCCAGATGGATATCGCGGCCGGCATTGTCGCCTCACGGCGCGCCAAGGGGCCGGTAGCGACGGTCGCCATCGAAGCGATGAAGTTCATCGCTCCGATTCACCTGCGGGATGTGATTTCGGTCTACGCCCACGTCGAGCGGATTGGCCGGACGTCGATGGGTGTGCGGATCGAAGTTGTCGCTCAACGAGACCTTGGTGCAACCGAAGTCAAGGTCACCGAGGGTCTGTTCACGTTCGTCGCGCTCGACACGGATAATCGTCCGCGCGCGATCGACTGAGGCTCAAGCGGCCGGAGCGATCTCGTCGTCACCTTCCGCCGGTCGCGGAGTTCGCGTACGGCGGCGAGGGCGGCGTGGTTCTTCCTCTGAAGCTTCCGCAACCTCTGGCTCGTCGCGGCCGATCGCCGGTGGAAGCACGTCGAACGGGATGGTCTCGCCACCGCCGTTCACATGCCGCGGCTGGTCCTCGGCAGCTTCGCGGCGTGGACGCTCGTCACGATCCTCGCGCCGCGGGCGATCACGGCGGTTGAACCGTTCACCCCGGTCGCCACGGTCATTGCGATCGCCTCGGTCCTGGCGCTCGGCACGTTCCTCGACAGCATTCTCGTCGCCGCCGTCCATATCTTCTTCACCGTCGATCTCGTCGTCCATTTCGTCGTCGCGCTGACGACGCTGGTCTTCGAAGCGGGAGCGGTTCTCGCTCAGCACGCGGAAATAGTGATCGGCGAACTGCAGGTAATATTCGGTCTGGACGCGGTCGCCGGCGAGTTGCGCGTCGCGCGCCATGCTCTTGTATTTTTCGAGCAGCTGGGCGGCGTTCCCGCGCTGGCGATTGTCCTGCCGGTTGCCCGGCTGACCACCCATATTCTGGCCACGCTGTCCCCCGCGTCCGCGGCGGCGTCCACCCTGTCGATTGTTGATCAAATCCCTACGTCCTTACGCAGTGTCTCTATGCCCCTTCGCTTCGAGCCGGGCAGGGCAGCGCCATGAATGGCACAGCTCTGACCCTTTCGTTCCGGTCTAAGCGCAAAGCGCCAGGCGATCGGCCGATAGTGTCGGGGTTGGGACAGGAGCGCTCTTCAGTTGATCTGGAGCGGGCCCGGCCCAGATCACTGATGTAGTGCCCCCGACGCGCGATGCCAAGCTCTTTCGACCAAACGCAGGTTAAATCTCGGTCAACAGCACTGCGCGAGGGCGGCCGGCGAGGTCATTCGCGACCTTGGCAAGGAGACCGTCGCGGGCGAGCAAGCCTGTGACGCTCTCGGCCTGATCGTAGCCGATCTCGATCGCGGCAAGCCCCTTGGAAGCGAGCAGTCCGGGCAGTTGAGGGGCCAGCGCGGCATAAGCATCGAGACCGGTCTCGCCCGCGAACAGCGCCTCGTCCGGCTCAAATTCGCGAACGCCGGGCCCGAGCTCGGCACCTTCCGCCACATAAGGCGGATTGCAGAGGATGAGATCGAACTTTTCCTCGATACCGTCCGACCAATTGCCGAACTTGAACTTCACTCGGGTTTCAAAACCCAACCGCCTCGCATTGGCAGATGCATAGGAAAGCGCCCGTCGCGACAGATCGATTCCAACGCCGGTCGCTTGCGGCCACACGTCGAGAGCGGCCAGCAACAGGGTGCCGGGCCCGGTGCCAAGGTCGAGTATGCGTTTGGGCCCCGAACTGCGCTCGAAATGCTCGATGGCCGCGGCGATCAGGACTTCGGAGTCGGGTCGCGGCACCAGCACTCCAGGGCCAACATGGAGGTCGATGTTCCAGAAGGCGCGACGTCCGGTGATATAGGCGATCGGTTCGCCCGCGCTCCGCCTTTTGACCATGGTCCAGAACCGCTTCGGCACGGCGCGGTCCGGTGGGGAGAGGATCAAGCGGTCGCGGTCGATGTGCAACGCCTCAGCCATCAGCAGCTCGGCATCGAGGCGAGCGGTATCGCTGGTTTCGCTGAGCTGTCGCGCGGCGTCGTCCACCGCGCGATTGATGGCCTTCACGCCTCTTCGAGCCCCGCGAGACGCTCCGCTTCATCCTCCGCGACCAATGCTTCGACGATCTCGCCCAGGCCGCCGCCTTCCAGCACTTCGGGCAGGTTGTGCTTGGTCAGATTGATGCGGTGGTCGGTGATCCGTCCCTGCGGGAAATTGTAGGTGCGAATGCGTTCGGAGCGATCACCGGAGCCGACCATCGACTTTCGAGCGCCCGCCCGCTCGCTCGCCAGCCGCTCGCGTTCCATTTCGAACAGGCGGGTGCGGAGCACCTTCAACGCCTTGGCCTTGTTCTTGTGCTGCGACTTCTCGTCCTGCTGGATGACGACCAGGCCGGTCGGCAAGTGGGTGATGCGGACCGCGCTGTCAGTGGTGTTGACCGATTGGCCGCCGGGGCCCGACGACCGATAGACGTCGATGCGCAAGTCCTTGTCGTCGATATGAACGTCGACATCCTCGGCTTCCGGTAGCACCGCGACGGTCGCGGCCGACGTGTGAATCCGGCCGCCGCTTTCGGTGACGGGCACACGCTGGACGCGGTGAACGCCGCTTTCGAACTTCATCTTGGCGAACACCCCGGGGCCGGTGATCGATGCGATCGCTTCCTTGTAGCCGCCGAGCTCCGACGCGCTTGCGGAGATCAGCTCGAACCGCCAACCCTGATTCTCGGCGAAGCGCTGGTACATGCGCAGCAGATCGCCCGCGAACAACGCCGCCTCGTCTCCGCCCGTGCCGGCGCGCACTTCGAGCATCGCGGCGCGATCGTCGGCGGCGTCGCGGGGCAACAGCTTCACCGCGAGAGCGCGCTCCGCATCCGGGAGCTTGTGGCGGATCTCATCGGCTTCGGCCGCCGCCATCTCCTTGAGTTCGGCCTCAGCCGACGGGTCGGCCACCATGCCGTTCAGCACCTCCAGCTCGGCGCGAAGACGCCGTACTTCGCGGGCCGCCGCGGCGACCGGCTCAATCGCGGCATAATCCTTCGACAGCCGCACGAACTCGTCCGGCGACACGTTCGGTGCCGCCATCGCCTGGGACAGTTCGTTCTTGCGCGCTTCGATCGACGCAATGCGCTCAGAGGAAATCTGCGTCACGTCCGGAGGGCCTCGGCAATCAGATCAAGCGACACAGCGCGTTGTTCTCCACTCGCAAGATTCTTGAGCTGTGCTTGGCCGCTGTCGAGTTCATTGTCGCCGATGATCAAAGCGAAAGCGGCACCCGCAGCGTTCGCGCGGCTGAGCCTCTTCTTCATATTCCCGCGATAAGCGAGATCGGTCGCCACGCCGTCGCGCCGCAGGCCGGCGACAATGCGTTGCGCTTCGGCTTCCGCTCGCTCGCCAAGCGGTATTACGGCGACTGACGGCTTCTGCGCCGGAGGCTCCTCGATCATCATGGCCAGTCGCTCTACGCCGGCCGCCCAGCCGACCGCGGGCGTATGCGGACCGCCGAGGGCCTCGATCAGTCCATCGTAGCGGCCGCCGGCGAGAACGGTGCCCTGCGATCCCAGGCTGTCAGTAACGAACTCGAACGCGGTGTGGCGATAGTAATCCAGGCCACGCACCAGCCTCGGCGCGCGTTCCCACTCGATTCCGGCCGCATCCAGCCCCGCGGTGACCTTGCCGAAGAAATCGGCGGCCTCGCCTGTCAGGAATTCATCGATGGTCGGCGCGCTGTCGACCACGGGCCAGTCCTGGTGTGCCTTGCTGTCGAGGATGCGCAGCGGGTTGCGCTCGAGGCGCGCATGGCTGTCCTCGCTCAGGGTCGAGGCGTGCCCGCGGAAATGCTCGAACAGCGCATCTCGCCATGCCGCGCGCGTCTCAGGGTCGCCGAGCGTGTTCAGCTTCAGGATCGTGCCGCTGATCCCGAGCTCCTTCAGAAGCTGGTCGCCGAACGCGAGCAACTCGACATCGGCCTGCGGTTCGGCCGCGCCGATGATCTCGGCATCGAGCTGATGAAATTCGCGAAAGCGGCCCTTCTGCGGCCGCTCATAGCGGAAGGCGGAGCCGTGCGTCGCGACCTTGATGGGCGCGTACTGCTGCCAGCCTTCGCTGAGATAGGCGCGGCAGATCCCAGCAGTGAACTCCGGCCGGAGCGTGATGCCTTCCCCGCCGCGGTCTTCGAACGAATACATCTCCTTCGAGACGACGTCGGTGGTCTCGCCAATCGTCCGGGCGAACACGGCGGTGTGCTCGATCGTCGGCACCTCGACGCGCTTGAACCCGTACAGCCGGCGCACCCTGTCGAACGCCGCGACCACCGTTGCGAGGCGGTCGGCGTCTTCTCCGAGCAGGCTTTGAGTGCCCCGAACGGGCTGAACAGGCGTCATTGAAGCGCGCTTAAGCACAAATTCCGCCGAAGCGGAATCAGCGCGTCGCACCTCCCTGCTGTCGCTCCTGCTGGAACAGCCGCCGGATGGTCGCGGGGGACGGGACGAACAGCTTGCGGAAGCTGATCATGATCGTCCGCCCCACGGGGTCGAGCAGGTTCGGCTGATAGTTGAGGATGGGATTGCCCAACGCACTGCTGACATGCGGGTGAGTGTTGAAGGCATTGTTGAGCTCCAGCCTCACCTGCGTGCCGCGCAACCACGGATGCTTCACCGACACCTCCGGGATGTCGCCAGGATTGGCGAACAGGCTGAGGTTGAAAGTGCCCACCGGCGAGAAGCGAAGCGTGTCGCCGTTGAACGAGTTGACTGACGTGCCGCTCCGCCAATTGGCGCCGAGACGCGCGCCGAGCCCATTGTTGAAGTACATGACCTGGGCCTGGACATTGTGGCGCGGCGTGCCGCCATTCGAGCCGCCGGCATCTCCGTGGAGATAATCGAGGCCAAGCCCCGGCGCGATCTGGACCTTGTCCACGAAGGTAATCGTGTCCGTGACCGAGGTCATGATCCGTCCTCGGTTGCGACCGCCGCCGGCGCCTCCGAAGAAGCCGCCTCCGCCACCACCGCGGCCAGCGCCGCCGCCACGGAAGCCGCCGCCAGGAGCGCCCGGTCCGCCACGATCGCCTTGAGGGGCGGCTCCCGCCTGATCGGGCGGTGGTGGGGCCGCGCCAACCGCCGGCGTAGCGGTACCGGTCGGCGAACCCGGAGCAGCCGGCGCACCACCGGGCCCGCGCGGCCCGAAGCCGAATTGCGAGCGGATCTGCTGGATCACGGCCTGGGACGGTTGGTGCGATTTCAATGGGTGAGTGAAGTCGAAGCCGATGCGCAACTGATCGCGGGTCGAGCTCTGGAAGTTGACCGGCCGCAGGTCGACGCTGACCAGCTCGCCCGGCGTGCAGTCCGTCGAACCTTCGACCCCAGAAGCCGGGCATCGCACGAACCGATCGGGAAATGCGGACTCGATCTGTTGAGTGACCGTAATGCTCGAAATCGGGTGTTCAATCTTCTGGTGGACGAAGTCCGCGCGAAGCTTGAGGTCCGTCTTCGAGAACGGCTGCCAGTTGCCGCTGAGCTTCCAGACGCTCCTTCGATCGGACCGCAGATCGGGGTTGCCCCCAGTCGTCGCATTGACGAGCACGGTCTGGCCGGTGGTAAAGTCAAAGATCCGCGACGCAGGAGTGGTCAGCACTGGGTCGCCCAGCTGGTTGATCGTCGGCGGTCCTTCTTCCCGGGTCCAGCTGGTGAGCAGATTCAGCCGGTCGACGGGCGACCAGTTCAATCCGGCACCGATCTTGGTCAGCGTCCCGAAATCGGAGAGCTGCTGGACTTGCACATTGCCGTTGACGGTAAGGTTTCCGAGCGCGCTGAAGTCGCGGTTGCGGCGCGAGATCGGGAGGTCGAAATTGGCTCCAATCTGTCCGAGCGTTCGAGAGAGCGAGGCCGATGAGGTCGGGCCGACGCTGTCGAGGTGGATCGTGCTTCCACCGAGCGTGAGCGTAGTTGTGGCGTAGCCCGCTGGAAGCTTGAACAGATTCCCGTTTGCAGTCCCGGTGACATCGCCGGATCCGGTCAATTCGCGCGCTCGATTGCTGAGCCGCGTCGCGCCGGGCTGATCCGTATGCGTGATGGTTCGGTCGAGATCGCCGTTGCTGGTGAGCGTCAGCCTCCACTGAGACTTGGTGGTGTCGTTAAGGACCAGACCGATGTGTGCCGTGTCCGTGTCGTTGGTTCGAGCGAGCGGATCGAGGAGGCTCGGGTTGAGGCCGATGAGCGACCGGCCTTCGGTGTGTTCGAGTTCAGTATTCACGGTGCCCGACCCGGTCGTGAACAGGTTTCGGTTGATTGTGGCCGAACCGCGAAGGTCCTTCTTGCTGCCCACCAGCGAACGCGCGGCAAGGTCCTGATCGGTCGTTCCGACGGTTTGATTTGGATCGAGCAGAATGTCGCGCTCATTCTCGGTGAGCAGCGTGTTGCCCTCGGCATGAAGATTGAATGTGGTCCGCCCCTTGCGCTGAATCAGCAGGCGCGTGACGTCCGCGGTGCCGGTTTCATACCCGCCTTCAGTCGCCACCCCTGCTCCGACCTGAGCGGTTGTCGAACGAAAGCGCTGGCGGAGTACAATGTTCACCACCTTCTGGTCGGCGTCATAGCCGTATTTGAGGGCAACCTCTTCGGGCAGGATCTCGACCCTGACGATGGCTTCGGTCGGAATGTCACGAAGCTCGCGGAAGCTTGAAATGCGCTGGCCGTTGAGCAGAAGCACAGGAGATTCGCCGCCACGACCCTGAACGCTACCGATCTGCGGCGCTAGCGCGTCGAGAAGCTCATTGATGCTCGTGGCCCCGGTCGCGCGAACGTCGCGGGCATCGAGAGTGTTTTCCGGAGGAATATCGCCCACGACCGACCCGCGTGGCCGAGCGCCAGTGACGACGATCGCCTCGTCATCTCCTTCGTCGTCGGTCGCCAAGTCGGGCGTCGCAGTCGAGGAGGCGGGCGCAGGCGCAGGTGCGGTTGTTGCTGGCGTGGCGCCCGGTGCTGGCTGGGTTTGCGATTGTGTTTGGGTCTGCGTCTGCGCGGCGAGCGGAGTTGCAGGGAATAAAATGGCGGCGCTGCACAGCAGCATTGAACGAGTGATCATCGAAACCCCGCTAATTCGGTCGTCTGAATAGTACCTGACAACGTTATGACGTTCGACAAAGTGCCGGAAGACGCCGACGAAAGGCACTGGCGAAGCAGCTGATTCGCGGTAAGCAACAGACCCTCAACTTTGGTTAGCCTTCATAATTAAGGGAGTTCACGCCGATGCGCCGAGTTGCGCTTGCAGCGATCTTGTCATCCTGCCTCACCGGCACTGCCGCGGCACAACTAGTTCCTTCGCTGAATAGCAAGCCCCAGGCCATTCCAAAGATCGATACAATTCCGGCGGCGCGGGATGTTCCCTACCCCGGAACGATCAAGCTGACCGTCGACGCATCCGACGTTACTCGGGCGATCTTCAAGGTCCACGAGACGATTCCCGTCACGGGGCCAGGCGACCTGGTGCTCCTGTATCCCAAGTGGCTGCCCGGCAACCACTCGCCATCGGGCCAGATCAACAAGGTCGCGGGCTTTCGCGCGACGGCAAACGGACGCGAGCTGAAGTGGGTTCGCGACACGCTCGACGTCTATGGCTTCCATGTCGACGTTCCGCAGGGCGTAAGTTCGATCGACGTAGACTTCCAATATGTCTCGCCGACCGGCCCCGGCCAGGGCCGGATCGTCGCTACCCCTGACATGGCCAGCATCGAATGGATCGCCAATTCGCTCTACCCGGCAGGCTATTTTGTCCGGGACATTCCAATCCAGGCATCCGTCGTCGTGCCCACCGGCTGGAAAGTCGCGACGGCGCTCCGCCCGACAGGACAGACGGGCAATCGCATCGATTATCCGGTGACCAGCTACGAAATCCTGATGGATTCGCCATTGATTGCCGGCGCGCATTACCGGCGCTTCGACCTGTCGCCAGATGTCGCGCTCGATGTGATTGCCGACAACGAACAGGAGCTCGTCGCCAAGCCGGAGCAGATCGAGGTTCACAAGCGCATGGTCGACCAGGCGCTGAAGGTATTCGGCGCCCAACATTACGACCATTACGACTTCCTGCTGACGATCTCCAATTACCTGGGCGGTGAGGGCCTTGAGCACCACCGCAGCTCCGAAGACGGCGTGAAGCGCGGTTACTTCACCGATTGGGATAACCATCTCGGCGATCGCAGCTCGCTGATGCCGCACGAATATACGCACAGTTGGGACGGTAAGTATCGCCGGGCCGCCGACCTGTGGACGCCGGACTACCGCACGCCGATGCAGGACACGATGATGTGGGTGTACGAGGGCCAGACCCAATTCTGGGGTTACGTCCTCGCCGCGCGTTCGGGGATGCTGACCAAGCAGGATACGCTCGATGCAATCGCATCGACCGCGGCGACCTACGGTCCGGGGACGCCCGGCCGAGTGTGGCGTCCGCTCGAGGACACCACCAATGATCCGATCATCGCCCAGCGTGCAGCCCAGCCTTGGCGCAGCTGGCAGAGGAGCGAAGATTATTACAGCGAGGGACAGTTGATCTGGATCGACGTCGACCGGATCATTCGCCAGCAGTCGGGCGGCAAGCGCTCGATCGACGATTTCGCTCGCGCCTTCTTCGGAATGCGCGATCGCGATTACGGCGAGCTGACCTACAATTTTGATGAGGTCGTCGCGACGCTCAACAAGGTCCAACCCTACGACTGGCGCGGGTACCTTCAGCGCAAGGTCTACGCAATCGCGCCGGAAGCGCCGCTCGATGGTATCACCCAAGGAGGGTATCGCCTGATTTTCACCGATAAGCCGACCAACTGGATCAAGGTGTCGGAAAAGGCGCGCAAGGCGAGCGATTTCACCTACTCGGGCGGCTTCACCGTGGGCATGGACGGCAAGGTAGGTAGCGTCCTCTGGGACAGCGCCGCGTTCAATGCCGGGATCACCGTCGGAACCGAGATCCTCGCGGTGAACGGACGCAAGTTCGACATGGATTCGATCAAGCAGGCGATCCGGGACGCAATGGCCAATGGCCCGGCGCCGCAACTGCTGATCCACGACGGCGACGTCTACCGCACCGTTATACTCGATTGGCACGGCGGGCTGCGCTATCCGCGATTGGAGAAGGTCGGCAACGGTCCGGGGACGCTCGACGCGCTGCTCGCTCCGCGCTGACGGGGACAACGAAGGGGGGACAGTATGCGTCAATGGATCGTCGCCGGATTAGCGCTCGGAACCGCGTCCGCGGCTTGGGCGCAAACCCTTCCCCCCGCCGAAAGCAATGTCAGGATCGCGCTCGACCGGATCGCCCGGGTTGATCCGCAACTTCATTCGGTGATCGCGGTAGACCCAACGGCCATTGAGCAGGCGCGACGGGTCGACGCGGGTACGCAGCGCGGTGCCCTCGCCGGGCAGCCGATTCTGATCAAGGACAATATCGAGGCTGCGGGACCCCTTCCAACCACCGCCGGAAGCCTGGCGTTGGCGAACAACGTAACGAACCGGGACGCGCCCCTGGTAGCTCGCCTACGCTCGGCTGGTGTGATCATCCTTGGCAAGACGAACCTCAGCGAGTGGGCGAACATCCGCTCGAACAACTCGATTTCCGGTTGGAGCGCGGTTGGAGGTCAGACCCACAATCCCTGGGCGCTCGACCGAAATGCTTGCGGAAGCTCGAGCGGATCGGGAGCCGCAGTCGCAGCCGGACTCGTCCGTTATGCAATCGGCACGGAAACCGATGGATCGATCACCTGCCCGTCCGCGCTCAATGGCATTGTCGGACTAAAGCCCACGGTCGGCCTGGTCAGCCGGACTCACATCGTTCCGATCAGCCACAGTCAGGACACGGCCGGACCCATGGCCGCCAGCGTTCGTGATGCGGCGGATTTGCTGACCGTAATTGCTGGCAGCGACCCGGCTGACCCCGCGACGCGGGACGCTGACAGGCACAAGCGCGATTATGCCGCTGGGCTCGATGCCAATTCGCTCAAAGGCAGGCGCATCGGCGTGATGCGCTTCGCCTCCGGCTTCGGAACCGACACGGCTTTCGAGACCGCGCTGGCGATCCTGCGCCAGCAGGGTGCGATCCTGGTCGAGATCAAGAAGTTCGATCGGAGCGCCGTCGGCAAGAACGAGTTCCCGGTGCTGCTGACCGAGCTAAAGGCCGACATGACCAAATATCTGAAGGACAGTCCCGCCCCGATCGGCGTGCGTTCGCTCAAGGACCTGATCGATTTCGACAATGCCCATGAGAGGCAGGAAATGAGCCTGTTCGGTCAGGAGACCTTCCTGATGGCGGAAAAGACCAAGGGTCTGTCCGATCCGGCGTACAAGAAGGCGCGCGCGCTGAGCTTTGCTGCCGCAGGACCGAACGGCATCGACAAGCTGCTGAAGGATAACAAGGTGGTCGCGCTGGTCGGACCGACCATGCCGCCTGCGTGGAAAATTGATGTTGCGAACGGCGACCAGAGTGCGGGCGGCGGGGCGGGCAACCTCGCCGCAGTCGCGGGCTATCCGCACCTCACCGTGCCGATGGGACTGGTGAAGGGGCTACCCGTTGGCCTGAGCTTCATCGGCCCGAAATGGTCGGAGCAGATGCTATTGAACCTCGGCTACGCCTATGAGCAGGCGCGCGGGCCGTTCCCCGCGCCCAAGTTCTACGGCTCGATCGAGGAAAGCCCCGAGATCGCTCCGCTGCTTCAGCCGGCGGCGCGCTAACTCCGCTTGTGCTTCGTTACGTGATGCGTCGCCCTTCGTGACGTATCGGCGTCGCGGTGTGAAGTTTTATGCCGCGACGATGATGAGTGCTTCTTCGACTTCGCCTCGGCGCGCTCCTCTTTCGCGAGCTTCACGCACTTGCTGTTCTTGATCGCCCGCCGATGGCTCAGGCCTTCGCAATAGCGCTTGTCCTTTTCCGATCGAGTCGTTGAATGACGATCGTGAGTGGCGGCGAGTTGGCGTTCGGCCAATTTACGGCAAGTGCCGTTCCGCATGACCTGGCGAAGCGTGAGGTTGGAACAGAAGCGTTCGTCTTTGGCTTCGCGCTTGGTTAGCTTGCGTTCAGTCGTCGTGGTCTTGTGATGATCCTTCGTGATCTTGCCGTGTCGGGTCGAATGGCGCGTCGCTTCCTTGTGCACGGTGCGGTGATGAACGGTCGCGGTTGAGCGGTGTCGCGGAGCTGTCCGTGACATGGGCGGGAATGGGGGCGGAGTCTCCGCGCGGCGCTCGGGTGGCGGAGCTGGCGGGACGGAGTGCGACGTCAGATCCGCCGTCGGCAATTGGACGGTCGTCGACTGCGCCCCAGCCGGCGAGCCGACCAGAGCCAATGCCAGCATGGGCACAAAAGCACGGTGCATGATGTCTCCCCTTCCCCGCCGCGACCTAGGGGCCGAGCGCGGGAACACGATAATGCCGGCACGCCGAACCGCCATCGCCGCTGCCTGAATTTAGCCGACAGGAATGCACGCCTCGTCTCGCGGGCGGCAAAGCTAGGCCGTGAGCCTTAGCGACGCGATGGCCACGACGATGGCGAGGATCAGAAGCAGGCGCACTGTGCTCGCCGGCTCATGGAACCACAGGATGCCGACGATGACCGTCCCGACCGCTCCAATCCCGCCCCAAACAGCATAAGCCGTCCCCATCGGAATCGAACGAGAGGCGACCTCAAGCAGGCCCATGCTGACCGCAACGGAGGCGAGAAAGGCGAGAGTCCAGGGCAGGTTCCGAAACCCGTCGACGAAGCGCAGGGAGGTGGTGAATCCGACCTCGAAGCAGCCGCCAACGATCAGCCACAGCCAGGGCATGAATTTCCTTTCACTGGACGCGGCAGAAGCGCGCGTTACCCTTCGGTCATGGCGAAATCGCTCAACCTCGGCAACCGGCTCGCACCGCCGCGCTTCCTTGCCTTCCTCGCGTTCCTGCTGGTCGGATTCCCAGTCGCGCTCAGTCTCCTTGGTCATTGGTCGCTCGCGGCGATGACTGCGTTCGACGTCGCAGCAATCCTGTTCCTCATCTCCTGCATACCGTTGCTTGGGACCCGTGAGGCGCGCGTAATCCGTGAGCATGCTCATGCCAACGACGCCAACCGCGTACTGCTGCTGGTTATCACGGCGATCGTCATCGGGATCCTGCTCACAGCGATCAGCACGGAGGCAATCGGGCACAATCCGCAGCCGGTGACCAAGGCGTTGATCATCACGACGCTGGCGCTTGCCTGGCTATTCGCGAACACCGTCTATGCTTTTCACTACGCACACATGGTCTACATGCATCCCGACGTCGGCTGTGTCGGTCTCGAGTTCCCGCGAACTCACCATCCGGTTTACTGGGATTTTGTGTATTTCAGCTTTACCAACGGAATGGCGTTCGCGACCTCCGACGTCGTCGTCACCGAAACGCGGATGCGAAAGACCGTGATCATCCACGGCTTCGCCGCATTCGCGTTCAACATCGGTGTGCTCGCTTTCACCATCAACGTGCTCGGGAGCAGCGGCTAGGTGTAATCCATCTCGGGCGGCTCTGTGACCTTGCCGCGTGCCGCTACCAGGCAGCCTGCGACAATCAGCATTGCACCGGCCAAGGTGTAGAGCGAGACACGCTCCCCGAATACCAGCCAACCCAAGACCGAAGCCCACAGGAAGCCGCTATACTCGGTGACCGATAGGTAGCTTGCCGGGCCGCGCGCATAGGCCCAGGCGAACAGCAATGTGCCGAGTGTGGAAAGCACCGAAGCGATCATGATCCAATGCAACTGCCCGGCGGGCCATTGCGGTGGTCCGGTGACCGCCAGAGCGCAGACCCACATCGCCATGACCGTCACGCCCTGGAAGAAGTTGATCTCCAGCGGCTTGGCGTTCAGCGCCTGCCAGCGCATCATCACGATGTTGACGGCGTAGCACAGCGCCGAACCGATGATCGCGGCGCTGCCCAGAAGCACCTCGTCACCCACTCCTGCGTGGGCTTGCCCGTACACGATCACGATCACTCCGCCGAATGCTCCGATGGCGCCCGCGATCGTTCGTTTGCCAATCTGTTCGCCGAGGAACAGTGCCGCGAGCAGCAAGGCGATCAACGGCGCGATGAATGTCAGCGCCAGCGCCTGCGCGAGATGAATACGGGCGATGCCCCAGAAGAAGAGCGCCGCCATCACTGTGACCACCACGCCCTTGCTGACGTGGATCGCGAGGGTGCGCCGGTTCGGCCAGTTCTTCTTTCGCGGCAAGTACATCGCGGCGCTGAAGAGGAGGTTGGCGAGCGATCGCCAAACGCTGACCGAGAGGAGCCCAATGGCAATCACCAGATGCTTCATCGTCGCATCCATGATCGATAGCAGCGCAACGGCGCCAAGCGCGGCGCCGAAGGCCTGGACAGGATGCTGTTCGACGCGGTTCACGCGTCGGGCTTAGCGGCGATCAGCGATTGCCGTCGAGGGCAGGTTGTGACGGCTGCGAGTCGATCAGCAGCGGTGGCTGAGACTTGGGCGCTACGCTCTCGGCAAGAGCCGTGCTGGCGAGCAGGATGAGCAACAACTTGGTCACGCGGCCAAGCTGCGCTCACAAGGTTAAGGAAGAATAACCTTACTCGGCGGCGTCAAGGATTGGGCGGGATGCCTCTTCGATCTCGGCGGCCTTGGATTCGACCAGCTTGACGATGTGATCGATCATGTCGGCATCCTGCACGTGGTGATCGGTGACGCCCGACAGATAGACCATGTGCTTGCCGTTGCCGCCGCCGGTGATTCCGATATCCGTCTCGCGCGCCTCGCCGGGACCGTTCACGACGCAGCCGAGAACGCTAAGCGACATCGGAGTCTTGATGTGTTGCAACCGAGACTCGAGCGCCTCGACGGTGCGGATCACATCGAAGCCCTGACGCGCGCAGCTCGGGCAGGAGACGACGCGAACACCGCGGCTACGGATCCCAAGCGCCTTCAGAATCTCGTAGCCGACGCGAACCTCTTCCTCCGGCTCGGCCGAGAGCGAGACGCGGATGGTGTCGCCGATTCCTGCCCACAGCAGGTTGCCGATCCCGATCGACGATTTGACGGTGCCGCCGATAAGACCGCCGGCTTCGGTGATCCCAAGGTGCAACGGACAATCGACCACGCTTGCAAGTTGCTGGTAGGCGGCGACAGCAAGGAAAACGTCGCTGGCCTTCACCGCGACCTTGTACTCGTGAAAGTCATGCTCCTCGAGAATCCGGATATGGTCGAGGGCGCTTTCGACCAGAGCCTCGGGGCAAGGCTCGCCGTATTTCTCGAGAAGATCCTTCTCGAGGCTTCCGGCGTTAACGCCTATCCGGATTGCGCAGCCATTGGCCTTGGCCGCGGAGATCACTTCCTGCACCCGCTCTTCCGAGCCGATGTTGCCGGGATTGATACGGAGACACGCCGCTCCGGCGTCGGCCGCCTCAAGCGCGCGCTTGTAGTGAAAATGGATGTCAGCGACGATCGGCACCCTCGCCGCACGAACGATTTCCTTCAGTGCCGCGGTTGCGTCAGCCGTAGGGCAGGAGACGCGAATGATGTCCGCACCGGCATCCTCGCATCGGCGAATCTGATCGATCGTCGCTTTCGCATCCTCCGTGGGAGTGTTGGTCATGGTCTGGACGGTGATTGGCGCATCCCCGCCGACGGGAACGGAGCCGACCATGATCTGCCGCGACCTGCGCCGCTCGATATCGCGCCACGGACGAATGGAAGACATTGTGATTCCTGGTTTCCTTTGCGGCGCATATAGGCCCTGAAGCCTACGCGGCAAAGTCAGTCCTCGTCCCCCCAGCGCCAGCGCCATCCACCCCGCGTCGTTCGCGCGCAAATAACCGTGAATACGACGAGTAGCGGCACAACCGTGGCGAAGAGCTTGAGCGGCTGGCGCGCAAAGAGGACTGCGATCCCAGTCGTGATTAGGGCGAATCCGATCGTGAGTGCCCAGCCCTGCCAGGTGACCGGTGTGGCCCCATAGCCATAGCGCTTCGGCACGAACCATTCGGGACCATCGCTCATTCCTTCGTCTCCTTCGGGGGCCGGCCGCGCTTCCGTGCAGCGGGCGCCTTGAGCTTCACGCCGCGTGCCGCGAGCGCCTCGCGCAGCAAGCATTCGACCTGCGCGTTCACGCTTCGAAGCTCAGCCGCTGCGCAGCGCTCGACTGCTGCCCACAATGCGGGATCAACCCTTAGCGGATACGCCTTCCGTTCGGCGTCGGGCATCGCCTCAGCCTATTGATAAAGCGTGCCAGTATTGACGACAGGCTGGGTGTCGCGTTCGCCGCAGAGCACCACCATGAGGTTCGAGACCATCGCGGCCCTTCGCTCGTCGTCGAGTTCGACGACCTTCTTCTCCGACAGTGAAGAGAGTGCCATTTCGACCATCCCCACCGCCCCTTCGACGAGGGTCTGGCGAGCGGCAACCACAGCCTGCGCCTGCTGACGCCTAAGCATCGCGCTGGCGATCTCTGTGGCATAGGCAAGATAGGTGAACCCGCATTCGTCGATGGTGATGCCGGCGACCGAAAGCCGGGCGATCAGTTCAGTCTTGAGCGCGGCACCCACCTCGTCGTGGTTGGCTCGGAGGCTGATCTCGTGATGCTCGAAATCGTCATAGGGATAGCGCGAGCCGATAGCCCGGATCGCGGCTTCGACCTGCACCCTAACGAACTGCTTGTAGTCGTCGACGTCGAACAGGGCCTGCGCCGTGTCCACGACGCGCCACATGATCTGTGCCGCCATGTCGATCGGGTTGCCGCGCAGGTCGTTGACCTTGATCTTGTCGGAAATGAAGTTGTTGGCCCGGACCGAAATCTTCTTCTTGGCGAGCCAGGGCCACGTCCAGCGCAGGCCGGTGTTGCGATCGGTCCCGCGATATTCGCCGAACAAGGTGATCGCCACGGCCTGGTTGGGCTGAAGCATGTAGAAGCCGGGTACCACAAGAATGAACACAAGGGTCGCTAGAATGATGGCGACGACGTTGAGCGTCCCGCCCGGGCCCTGCGGCAAGCTGCTGATCGAGTAGGCGTCGGCAAGAACCGCCAGCACCAGGACAATCAGCATCACGTAGCCGCTCGAGGTGGCAGCGTTCCGCTCGCTCGTCGCAGTGAGCGCAATGACTTTACCGTCGGCCATTCGAGTTCTCCATAAATTTGATATCATAGTAATATGCTCGGCACGCCTTCGTCAACTGGCGCCCCCCGACCGGCCCGGCTAAGGGCGTGACATGACGACAGGACGATGGCGGCTGGTTGTGCACGGCGGCGCGGGATCGATGCGTCCGGGCAAGCTCGATCCAGGTCAGGAGCGATGCGCGCGGGATGGCCTCGAAGCCGCGCTGGCGGCGGGATCGGCGATTCTCGAAAGGCGGGAGGACGCCCTCGATGCGGTCGAAGCGGCTGTACGAGTGCTCGAAGAGGATCCGTGCTTCAATGCCGGCCGGGGAAGCGTACTGACGGCCAGCGGCTGCATCGAGCTCGACGCCGCGATCATGGACGGCCGCGGCCGCCGCGCCGGTGCAGTTTCCGGCCTGCGCACCACCCGGGCACCGATCAGCCTTGCACGCCGGTTGCTCGATGAGGGGCCACACGTTTTCCTATCGGGCCACGGCGCGGATGACTTCGCGCGTGAACACGATTTCGAGCAAGTGGAAAACCGCTGGTTCGAAGTCCCCGAACGCCGGGCCCAGCTCGATGAGCTGATGAGCGCGGGAGGATTCGACGACGAGGTCAAGTATGGCACCGTCGGCGCGGTCGCAGTTGATGTTGACGGCCATGTCGCGGTCGCCACCTCAACCGGCGGTCTCACCGCCAAGCGATGGGGGCGCGTCGGCGATTCGCCCCTGATCGGTGCGGGGACCTACGCCGACGATCGCGCCGCCGCAGTCTCGGCCACGGGTTCGGGCGAATATTTCATCCGCGCCGTGGCTGCCCACCAACTCGCCGAGCGGGTGCGACTCGGCGGAGAGTCCCTTCAGGGCGCGCTGGACGCGGTCCTCGCCGACATTGCAGGGCTCGGCGGCAAAGGCGGGTTGATCGCGGTGGCGCCGAACGGCGAAGCGGCCTGGGGCTTCACCACCCCGGCGATGTACCGTGGAATGGCCGACGCGACCGGCCGAGTAGTGCGCGTCTATTCGGAAGACGAGGAGCGGTAGGGCAAGTCTCGCTTGAGCCAGTCGACCTCGGCGGCGACGCCTTCGCGTTCGGCCTCCAGGAATTCAGCAATCGCCTTCCGGAAGCTGCGGTTTGGTATGAAGTGAGCGCTCTTCGTAATCACCGGCTCGTAACCGCGGGCCACTTTATGCTCACCCTGCGCACCCGCCTGCACCGATGAGAGGCGGTGATCGATCGCCCAATGGATCGCCTGGTAATAACAAAGCTCGAAGTGGAGGAACGGCACCTCCTCGATGCAGCCCCAGTAGCGGCCGTAGAGCGTATCGGCCCCGACGAAATTGAGCGCTCCGGCGATCGGCCGTGAACCACGGCAGGCGAGGAACAGCAGCACAGAATCGCCCATCCGCTCGCCAATGAGATCGAAGAACTCGCGCGTCAGATAAGGATGTCCCCACTTACGCGAGCCGGTGTCCTGGTAAAACGCCCACATCGCGTCCCAATCCTCGGCGGCTATTTCGTCCCCGCGCAGGACCATGACGTCCAGCCCATCGAGCGCCGTCGAACGCTCCTTGCGCAAGGTCTTCCGCTTCCGGCTGCTGAGCGCGGCGAGGAAATCCTCGAAGCTGGAATATCCGCGATTGAACCAGTGATACTGCACGCCGTGGCGGATCAACCATCCGCGCCGCTCAACTTCCTTCGCTCCAGCCTCGTCGACGAAAGTGATGTGCGCCGAGGACAATTCGTTCTGGACCGTTACTGCCTCAAGCGCAGCAAGCAGCTGTTGCGGTCGGGTTCCGAGCAGGCGGCGTCCGGGAACCGGTGTGAACGGGACCGCTACCTGCAGCTTGGGATAATATTGACCGCCAGCCCGCTCCCAGGCGTCAGCCCAGGCGTGATCGAACACATATTCGCCCTGGCTGTGGCTCTTGAGATAGGCCGGCGCCGCAGCCAGCAGGTGATCGCCCTCGTCCTCGATGAGAATGGGCGCCGGCGTCCAACCCGTGCCGGGTCCTACGCTTCCGGAGTCCTCGAGCGCGGAAAGGAACGCGTGACTAACGAACGGGTCTGTCGCGGCAAGCCGATCCCATGCACGAGCGTTCAGGCCGGCGACGCTCGATGCAATTTTGGCGACAAATTCGGATTCGCGGTCGGCCATGTCCCCTTACGTGGGTAAGCCGCTGGAAATGAACTAGGCCTTCAACGCAACAATTGCGTCGACCTCTACTGCGACTCCCAGGGGCAACACGGCGACGCCGACTGCACTGCGGGCATGGCGGCCCGATTCGCCGAACACGTCCTGCATCAGCTGCGAGGCTCCATTGGCGACCTTCGGCTGATCGGTGAAAGATGGCGCACTGTTGACGAACACGCCGAGCTTTACGACTCGCTCGACCCGGTCAAGCGAACCCAATGCCGCCTTGATTTGCGCAAGCAACATGATCCCGCAACGCCGTGCCGCCGCCATGCCGGCATCGAGGTCGGTATCCTCGCCGAGCCGCCCGGTAATCAGGCTGCCGTCCTCGGCGAAGCTGATCTGCCCGGAAATATGAAGCAGACCACCCTGCTCAACCGCGGGGACGTATGACGCGACGGGGGCCGCTGGCTGGGGAAGGGTAATGCCGAGTTCGGCAAGGCGTTGATCGATGCTCATGCCCTGCCCCTAGGCACCCCCAAGCGTTCAAATCAAGCCTGCCGGTCGATCGCAAATCCAGCCCAGCTTTGGCTGACAGGCATCAACTCCACCGAGTTGATGTTGAGATGCGGGGGCAGGTTGGCGATCCACCAGAACAGGTCGGCGTGATCCTCGGCGGTCATCGGGTTCATTCCCGCGTAAAGGTTGTCCGAAGCCGACTTGTCGCCACCAGTGCGAACCAGTGTGAACTCCGTCTCGGCCATTCCCGGCTCGACCGAGGTCACCCGCACTCCGGTACCGGCGAGATCGCATCGCAAGTCCAGCGAGAATTGGCGGACGAACGCCTTCGTGCCCGCGTAAACGGCGCCGCCCTTGTAGGGATAGCTGCCAGCGACCGAGGACAGGTTGATGATCTGCCCCTTCCGCTCCACCAGCTTGGGCATCAGCGCCCGGGTGAGCGCAACGAGACCGGTGATGTTCGTATCGATCACCGCCTCGATCCGCTTCCAATCGGTATCCGGTAGCGGATCCGTGGGCGGCGCCAGGCCGGCATTGTTTAGCAGCAGGTCGACTTCGCTCCACGGAGCTTCCAGGCTTGCCAGGCTCTCTACGGCCTCGAGATCGAGCATGTCGATCTCCAGCGGCAGGAAGGCGTCGCCGAGCTGATCCTGCAACTGACGCAGCCGGTCGCCCCGGCGGCCCGTCCCGATCGCTCTCCAGCCGCCAGCAACAAACTTTCGTGCTGCCGCCTCGCCGAATCCCGACGTCGCACCGGTGATCAGAATCGTTTTCATGCCTGTCCCTCTTCGAGCTCGCGACGCGCCTCTACGAGGTCTTCCGGCTTGCAGCCAACCTCTTGAGCCACGGAAATGAGATCAGGCTCGTGCGCCTCAAGGAATCGCAAGGCGGCGGCGAGCAGGTCGGGATCGCCCAAGCGGTCGCGCAGCTCCTCAGTCCCGATTCCGGTCAGATCAAGGAATCGCTGCGCCCGACGCTCGTCGCCGAGCGTTGCCGCTAGCGCGGCGAGGGCAAGGACCACCGGATCGTTTGGGTTTGCGCCGCGCACAGCTTACAACACCAACAGACGCGAAAGAGGAAGCAGCTTGGCCAAGATCATGATCGTCGAGGACAACGCCCTCAACATCAAGCTGTTCTGCGATCTGCTCGCCGCGCATGGCCACCAGCCGGAGGCGGTGACCGACAGCCGCAATGCGCTCGACAAGGCGCGTGAGCTGGGGCCGGATCTCGTCATTACCGACATCCAGCTGCCGCACGTCAGCGGGCTCGACCTCATTCGGATGATCCGCAAGGACGAGCAGCTGGCCGACGTTCCGATCATGGCAGTAACGGCTTATTCGGCGCAGGGGGACGAGGAACGTATCAGGGCCGCTGGAGCGCAGGCCTATGTCTCAAAGCCGATTTCGGTCATGCGGTTCGCGCAGACGGTCGACGAGTTGCTCGCGGACAGCCGAGAGCAGGACCCCACGGGCCAGTCGCAGGAGAGCTGGGCGAATGAAGGCGATGGCGGGTCCGGACCAAGCGAGGCCGGCGGGGAAGAAGCCTAGAGTCACCAAGGTCACGCGATGGAACGCCATCCATCGTGACCTTGGAACTTATTTGATCTTCGCTTCCTTGAACTCGACGTGCTTGCGCGCGACGGGGTCGTATTTACGGAAGCTCATCTTCTCGGTCTGGTTGCGCGGATTCTTCTTGGTCACATAGAAGAAGCCCGTGTCCGCGGAGCTGACGAGCTTGATCTTGACGGTTGCCGGCTTGGCCATCGGACAATTCCAAATGCTTGAAAAACAAAAAGCGGCCTGTCGCCGCTCGTGCGGGGCGCTCCATGACGAACATGGGTGATTCTGTCAACCGAAGCAGTACTGTAACCGGGCGTTAACCGTTTTGAGAGAGCTTCCATTCAACCGGAGGCTCAAATGGCGAAAGACCCGCTGAAAAAACTGCGCGAGGAGGTGGAACTTCGCCTGGCCGCCATTCGAGACGCCGGGCCGCGCGTTTCTCCCTTGGATCTCTATGCCCGCATGGACGCCATTCGTCAGCTTGCCGCAGCGCACGGGTTGGCGGCACTGGAGGACTTGGCTCATTCAACTGCACAGCGCGCGCTGCTTCCGGGCCACCGCATCACGATGCAGTCGTGCCTGGAACATATCGGCGAAGCGTTCGACTGCCACTCCGACAACGATCGAACCGCGATCCTTGCTGCCGTCGCCGTTCGGCTCCATTGACCTGAGCAACCGCCGCGCCGCAGGGTTCGTTACGGACCCATGCGCGCCTTTTCGCAGCTTCTCGACGACCTCGTCTACACGCGTTCGCGCAACACCAAGCTCAAGCTGATCGGCGATTATCTGCGGCAAACACCGGATCCCGATCGCGGTTACGGCCTGGCTGCGCTGACAGGCACGCTCGACATTCCGGCAGTGAAAGGCGCCGCTGTCCGCGCCATTGCCGAGGAGCGGGTGGATCCCGTTCTTCTCTACATGAGCCGGGATTATGTGGGCGACATGGCCGAGACGGTGGCACTGCTCTGGCCCAAGCCGCTCGGCGAACCGGCCGATATCGATGATGCAACAATCAGTATCACCGCCGCCATCGACCGCCTTCGGTCGACGTCGCGTCTCGATGCTCCCCGGGTGCTCGCCTCGATGCTCGACCATCTCGATGCTTCCGGCCGATTTGCCCTCCTCAAGCTTGCGACCGGTGCTCTTCGGGTCGGCATCAATGCGCGGCTCGCAAAGCAGGCACTCGCCGATGCATTCGGACTTGAGGTCGAAGGAGTCGAAGAGGTGTGGCACGGTCTTCGCCCACCGTTCACCGAACTCTTCGACTGGGCCGAGGGGCGAGCGGGGCAGCCAACCGCCCGCGATGTCCCCGTGTTCCGGCCCTTCATGCTGGCCAATCCCCTTGAAGAGACCAGAGTGTCGCTCGACGACTACGCGGCCGAGTGGAAGTGGGACGGGATCCGGGTGCAGCTCGTCCATGCCGGCGGTGAAACACGGCTGTTCAGCCGGACGGGCGACGACATCTCAGGCAGCTTTCCGGACGTCGCCGAGGCCTTTCGGACGGTCGGCGTCCTGGATGGCGAGCTGTTGGTCAGAGGTTCGGACCAGGGTGCCGATGTCCATGGGGGAGCGGCCGCCAGTTTCAACGCGTTGCAGCAGCGGCTGGGCCGCAAGACCGTCAGTCAAAAGATGCTTGGCGCCTACCCAGCCTTCGTCAGGCTCTACGATATCCTGTTCGACGGTAGCGAAGACCTGCGGGCACTTCCTTGGGTAGAGCGGCGGGGCGGATTGGAAAAGTTCACGGCCGGGCTCGATCGAGAGCGGTTCGATATCTCCCAACTGATCCAAGTTGACTCGTTCGAGGCGCTCGAGGACCTCCGCCTCAACGCGCGTGATGCCAGCATCGAGGGAATCATGCTGAAACGCCGCGACAGCCCCTATGTTGCCGGCCGCCGCACGGGCCTCTGGTACAAGTGGAAGCGCGATCCGCTCACCGCGGACTGCGTGCTGATGTACGCGCAGCGCGGATCGGGAAAGCGTTCGAGTTTCTACAGCGACTATACGTTCGGTTGCTGGAACGAAGACGGCGAACTGCTCCCAGTCGGCAAGGCCTATTTCGGCTTCACCGATGAAGAGCTGAAGTGGATCGACCGCTGGGTGCGCGGCCACACCATCCAGCGCTTCGGTCCGGTCCGGGAAGTTGAGAAAGCGCTGGTTCTCGAAGTTGCCTTCGACTCCATCCACAAGAGCGGGCGGCACAAATCAGGCCTGGCCATGCGCTTCCCCCGGATAAGCCGAATCCGGACCGACAAGCCCGCGAACGAGGCCGACCTGATCGCAACCCTGCTAGCAATGGTAACTTGAAGGCGGCGCGAACGCCGCTAAGCCTCTGACAACTGCTGGAGGGGGACTTCATGCTCAAATATCTGCTCGCGGGCGCCGCCGCCCTGTCGATTAGCGCTGTCGGCAATGCGGAGATCTACGCGATCCAGGCCGGGCACCTGATCGTCGACGCCGCGCAGCCCGAGCGCGGCAATTCGACCGTGATCGTCGACAAGGGCCGCATCGCTCGCATCGAGAGCGGCTTCACTGCACCTCAGGGTGCAATCGTCGTCGATGAGCGGAGCCGGACGGTCATGCCCGGAATGACCGATGTCCATGTTCACCTCACCGGCACCAGCGGAGAACCCTGGTACAATCACTACACCAAGAAATTCTCGGTGCCCTACGATGCGACCGTGGGCCTGACGCACGCGCTCGAGATGGCCCAAGGCGGGTTCACGACGGTCCGGGATCTTGGCGGCAATACGAGCGCCGTGATCGCTGTTCGCGATGCCGTCGGCGAAGGACGCTTTCCTGGCCCCCGCATCAAGGTTGCGGGACAACCGCTCTCAATCATCGGCGGACATGCCGACCCGGCGACCGGCCTCCCGCCAGAGCTCGCCGAAGCGATCGATGAAGCTCACCTCGATCCCTCGGTCTGTACCGGACCGGAGGAGTGCCAGAAGGTCGTCCGCCAGCTCGCCGCAGCCGGGGTCGACTGGATCAAGATCATGGCCACCGGCGGCGTTCTCGACCCCGGCAGTCGCGGCCTGGAGCAGCACTTCACCGATGAAGAGATGAAGGCCATCTGCGACATGGCCCACTTCAGCGGCCTGAAAGTCGCCGCCCATGCACATGGCGCGCGAGGAATCGATGCGGCCGTTCGCGCCGGCGTTGACTCGATCGAGCACGGCACCTTTCTCGATGACCAGGGCGTCAAGGACATGAAGGCGCGAGGCACCTATTATGTCGCGACGCTCCTTGCCTTCAACGGCGCCGCCAGCTTGATCGGCACGGGCAAGCTTCCAGCCGCCTCGGAGCTCAAGGCGAAGCAGGCGTTCACCGTGTGGGGCAAGGGCCTGAATCTCGCCTATCGCAACGGCGTTCATATCGCGCTCGGAACCGACAGCGCCGTCGCACCGCATACCGACGCCAACAAGGAGCTCGCGCTGATGGTCAGCAAGGGCGGCATGACCCCGCGCGACGCGCTGATCGCCGCGACGAAGGGTGGGCCGGACCTTATGAACCTCTCGGCCGAGACTGGAACGCTCGATCCGGGCAAGTCCGCCGACCTGATTGCCGTCGAGGGAGACCCGCTTGTCGATCCGACGGCTGTTCAGCGCGTCGATTATGTCATGGTCGAAGGCCGACCGATCCCGATGAAAGGACAATGATGCGCGCACTGCTGGCCCTGTCGCTGCTGCTTTCGAGCACTGCCTTCGCTGCTGACGACCCGCCCGCGGGCGACGTTCCCTCCAAGGATCAGAAGGCCACGGCTGCAAAGCCGGAGGACACGGCGAAGGCCAGCGTCGCTGAAGACGCGCAGCCCGTGCACCGTGCGATTCCCCTTCACGGCCGTACCCTCGCCTACACGGTGACGCCTGGTCACGTGACGATCAGGAACGATGAGGGGGAACCGATCGCCAGCATGTTCTACGTCGCCTACACAGCTCCCTCCGCCGATGGTCGGCCGCGGCCAGTGACGTTCCTGTTCAACGGCGGCCCTGGATCGTCGAGCATGTGGCTCCATCTCGGCTCGTTCGGGCCGATGAAGGTCGATGCCTCGATACCAGAAATGGAACGGCCGGCCCCGTTCCGGATGGTCGCCAATCCCGACACCCTGCTCGACATCAGCGATCTGGTGTTCATCGATGCGCCGACCACCGGCCTGTCGCGAGCGCTCGGCAAGGCGGAGACGAAGGACCTCGTCGGGGTCGACCACGACCTCGACATGTTCGCGCGCACCATCCAGCGCTGGCTCACCGTCTACGGCCGCTGGAACAGCCCCAAGTTCGTTATCGGCGAAAGCTACGGCACGCTGCGCGCCGCCGGCCTAAGCCACACGCTGTCCGAACGAGGCGTTCAGCTGAACGGCATCACCCTAATGTCGACCGTGCTCAGCATCGGACAGCTGTTCAGTAATTACGACCAGACCTATGTGAACATGCTGCCGACGTTCGCTGCGGCCGCCTGGTATCACAACAAGATCCCGGGCAAGCCGCCGCTCGAAGCCTTCCTTCGCGATGCGCGCGGCTTTGCCCGTGGCCGCTATGCCGCGGCGCTGCAGCAGGGCGACAGCCTCAGCCCCGACGATCGTCAGGCAATCGCGGCCGAGGCGGCGAAGTTCACCGGGCTCACTCCCGCCTACCTGCTTGCCAACAACCTCCGGGTAGATCCGTCGCGTTTCCGCAAGGAACTGTTGCGCGACCAGGGCCGGATCATCGGACGGCTGGATGCACGTTTCACCGGTAGCGACCCCGATCGTGCTGGCGAAGCGGCCGCCTACGATCCGCAGGATCGCGCGATCTCCGGAGCGTGGACCGCGATGATCAACGACTACCTATTCCGTGATCTCGGTTACCGGACGCCGCTGGCGTACCGGCCAAGCAACAACGTCTTTTCCGACTGGGATTGGAAGCACAATGCGGGCGACGGCAGTGGGCCACAGCTCGCCGCCGACACCAGCGTCGACCTTGCCGCGGCGATGCGAGAAAACCCGAACCTAAAGCTGCTGTCAGTGAATGGGCTGTTCGATCTCGCGACACCGTTCGCCGGTGCGGAATATGACATCGGCCACATGGCCCTGGGCCCGGTCGAGCTTCAGAATATCCAGTACCGCTACTATCCGGCCGGTCACATGATGTACATCGACCCGGTCTCGGCGCGGCAGCTCAAGGCCGACCTCGCCAGTTTCTACGCGAGCGCGATGTAGGCAAAGAAGAAGGGCCGACGGAGTCTCCTCCGCCGGCCCCCTCGCCCCCTTTAGATCACTCAGCCGTTGATCAGCTGATCGACTGAAGGTTCACAGCCGCATATTTTCCGCGGCGATCCACCTCGAGTTCGAACTCGAGTCGGTCGCCCTCGTTGAGCGTCGGGATTCCCGCCCGCTCGACCGCGGAGATATGGACGAAAGCGTCCGGCTGGCCATCATCGCGCTGAATAAAGCCAAAGCCTTTCATCGAGTTGAAGAACTTGACCGTGCCGCTGGCCTTTTCACCGGTCAGCTGCCGCTGAGGTCCGCCTGAGCCACCCGCAGCACTGGCTCCGCCGCCGCTGCGCTCGACCGGCATCGGATCGCCCTCGATACGAAGGTTCGTCGCCGAAACGCGTCCGCCGCGATCGACGAGCGTGAACTCCAGCGGCTGACCGTCGGCCAGGTCGCTGAGGCCGGCCTGCTCGACCGCGGAGATGTGAACGAATACGTCTTCGCCGCCGTCATCCCGGACGATGAAGCCGAAGCCCTTCTGCGGATTGAAGAATTTGACGACGCCCTTGCCTTCGCCAACGACCTGGGGAGGCATTCCGCCGCCACCGCCGCCGCGAAAACCGCCGCCGCCGCCACCACCGCGGAAGCCACCGCCTCCGCCGCCACCGCCGAAGCCGCCGCGGTCGCCGTAGCCACCACCACCGCCGCCGCGATAGCCGCCACCGCCGCCGCCGCCGCCGTAGCCGCCGCGCTCTTGGTAGCTAAATTCGCCGAAATTGCCTTCTTCGCCGCCGAAACTGTCGCGCTTGTCGCGACCGCGCCCGCCGCGCTCGCCTTTGCGCCCTCTATCGAAACCCATGTACCGTCCGAATTTAAGCCCGCCTGACCCCTGAAACCAACGCGCTCGGGCTGAACGGCGCAACGGTCTTGGCGCGTAAAACCACTCACGCACCGGCGACGCCCTTACAGGAAAAAACAAATCGTCTCTAGTGACTCAAATTGAGACGGGGCTGGCAAGCGGGGCGGCAGGCGGACTAAGGCATTTCCGAACAGTTGCCGAGGAGTGACAATGGCGGTCCATTTGCATGAAGAAGACCTGCCCGCAGAGGTAAGTTTCGCTGATGGGCCGATCGCTGTCGATACTGAGGCCATGGGACTCGTTCCCGGACGCGACCGGCTCTGCGTGGTGCAATTGTCGGACGGGAAGGGCGACGAACATCTGGTCCGTTTCCGCGTCGGAAGCGATTATTCGGCTCCCCGGCTGAAAGCTCTCCTGTCCGATTCGCAGCGGCTGAAAATCTATCATTTCGCCCGGTTCGATATCGGCATCATGAGTGCTTATCTTGGGATCATGGCAGCGCCCTTATATTGCACCCGGACTGCGTCGCGGCTGGTCCGAACCTACACCGACCGGCACGGTCTCAAGGAACTCGTCAAGGAGCTGCTGAACGTCGATGTCTCGAAGCAGCAGCAGACCAGCGATTGGGGTGCGGACGAGTTGAGCGACGCGCAGCGCGACTATGCGGCGAGCGATGTCCGCTACCTTCACCAGCTCAAGGAGAAGCTCGACCTGCGGCTGGAGCGTGAGAATCGCGTCGCGTTGGCGCAGGCATGCTTCGACTTTCTGCCGACGCGAGCGCTGCTCGACCTCGCCGGCTGGCCCGAACAGGACATTTTTGCTCACGATGGCTGACACGAGTGCCGAGGAACGAGTCACCAAACAGCGCTGGGCGGAGCCCGGAAGCGCTCATGACTGGGTAGTTCGCTGGCTGAAGATCCTGCTGCCGGCCGCCGCGGGCCTCTTGCTCGTCGGCCTGGCGCTGGCGCCGCTCGACCGCAAAGGCGACGTCAGCTTCATCCTCGACAAGAAGAAAGTACAAAGCGCCCCCGAGAGGATGCGAGTCGAGGCGGCCCGCTACACCGGCACCGACAACAAGGGACAACAGTTCGTGATGACCGCCAACAAGGCGGTACAGCGCAGCTCCGACACGCCAATTGTCGACGTGGGCGGCATGTTCGCCCGGCTGAACGAGCAGCAGGGCCCAATCCTGATCGCGGCCAACCAGGGACGCTATAATCTCGATACGCAAAAGGTCGCTGTGGTCGGACCGGTGAAGGTTGCCGGTACCGATGGATTCCAGCTCAACACCAGCGACGTGACCGTCGACCTGAAAGGCAAGCAGCTCGCCAGCGATGGTCCTGCTGAGGGTGCGCTGCGCCTTGGACAGTTCCGGGCGGACCACATCCGAGCCGATCTCGGCAGTCACACTGTCGTGCTCGAAGGCGGTGCTCGCTTGAAAATCACTCAAGGGGCGGTCAGATGATGGCTGTGCACTCCGCTGGCATCATCCTTGCAACAGCTGCTCTCGCCGCGTCGGCGGCCTTCGCCCAGGTAAAGCAGGAACAACCCGTTTCCGCGCTCAAGGGGCATAACAGCAACGCGCCGGTGGACGTTTCGGCGGACCGCATCGAAGTGCAGGATCGAGCCGACCGCGCAATCTTTGCCGGCAATGTCCATGTTACTCAGGCAGAGCTCACGCTCGACACGCCACGGTTGACGGTCGCTTATTCAGGCGGGCCCGCGGGCGGCAGCAACGTCCAGATTCGACGTCTCGACGCCGCAGGAGGAGTCGTCGTCAAAAGTCCGTCGGAAACCGCGAAGGGCGACTTCGGCATCTACGATCTTGACCACAAGCTCATCACTTTGATCGGCAACGTTCAACTCGATCGCCAGGACAATCGCGTGAATGGCTCCAGGCTGGTCATCGACCTCGACTCGGGCCGGGCAGTGGTCGATGGCGGACCGCCCGGGGTGAACTCCAGCGGCGGTCGCGTCACCGGGCACTTCAGCGTTCCGCAGCGCCAGCAATAAGGCGATGAACGAGACTGCCACCATCAAGCGTCCAGACAGTGAGGCGCAGCGGCGTGACGACGGACTTGAGGTCCGCTCGATCGCCAAGTCTTACGACAAGCGCGCGGTGCTCCACGACGTGAGCCTCGATGTGCATCGCGGCGAGGTGGTCGGCCTGCTTGGTCCCAATGGCGCAGGCAAGACGACCTGCTTCTACTCGGTCATGGGGCTGGTGAAGCCGGACGCCGGCCGGATCTTTCTCGACGGCAACGATATCACTGGCCTTCCGATGTACCGGCGAGCGATCCTCGGCCTCGGATATCTGCCGCAGGAAACTTCGATTTTTCGAGGCATGTCGGTCGAACAGAACATCCTCGCGGTGCTGGAGGTCGCGGAGCCGGACAAGACGGCTCGAATGGCTCGGTTGGAGCAATTGCTCGGCGAGTTCGGGCTGACCGCGCTGCGCGACTCCCCTGCTATGGCGCTTTCCGGCGGTGAGCGACGCCGATGCGAAATCGCCCGGGCGCTTGCCGCGGACCCCTCGATCATGCTGCTCGATGAGCCGTTCGCAGGCATCGATCCCATCTCGATCTCTGACATTCGCGAGTTGGTCCGAGAATTGAAGAGCCGCGATATCGGCGTGCTGATCACCGACCACAATGTCCGCGAGACGCTGGATATCGTCGACCGCGCCTGCATTATCTACGACGGGCAGGTCCTGTTTGCCGGTACTCCCGAAGCGTTGGTCGCCGACCAAGAGGTTAGGCGCCTTTACCTCGGCGAGAGCTTCGCGCTGTAACAAGACCGCGCCATGGGCCTTGGTCCCTCTCTAAGCATTCGCCAATCGCAGCAACTGGTGCTGACACCTCAGCTGCGTCAAGCGATCCAGCTGTTGCAGCTCAGCAACCTCGAACTCGACGCGTTCATCGCCGAGGAGCTGTCGAAGAACCCGCTGCTGGAATCGCGATCCGACGATGGCGACGAGCAGCCCGCCGGCGACTTTGTTGCTGACGAGGTTGAGGGTGACGAAGCACCTGATGACCCTGGCGCCGACAACCTCATCATGGGCCAGGCCGAAGACGACCGGCCACTTGATGTCGACTGGCAGTCCGAAGCCCTCGAGATCGACAGCTTCAACGACGTCGTGACGTCACCAGGCGGCGACGAAGCCTTTGATTTCGATCGGGTTCAATATTCTGCGGCCTCGCTCGCCGAGCATCTGATCGACCAGCTCCACGGAGCTCCGGGGGATGTCGGCGACCTTGCCCGGATCATCGCCGAGACCTTGGAAGAGACTGGCTACCTCACGGTGCCGCTGGAACAGATTGCCGAGCTGACCGGTGCCCCCCTGTCCAAGGTGCGGCATGCGCTCGAGCTGATCCAGACTCTCGAACCGACCGGAGTTGGAGCGAGATCACTCGCCGAATGCCTCGCGCTGCAGGCCAGGGCGGTTGACCGCTACGATCCGGCGATGGCGCGGCT
>DASUZY010000043.1:0-9016 GCA_036376635.1 Sphingomicrobium sp. | reverse complement strand
GGTCCGCTTCACCGGCAAGAAGCTGCAGGACAAGATCTATTACCGGCACACCGGTTATGCCGGCGGCATCAAGGAAGTGACCGCGGGCAAGGTGCTCGAGGGCCGCTTCCCCGAGCGCGTGCTCGAGAAGGCCGTTGAGCGGATGATCCCGCGCGGGCCGCTCGGCCGCGACCAGATGCGTGCCCTGCACCTCTACAACGGCACCGAGCATCCGCATGCCGGCCAGAACCCCGAGCCGCTCGACGTCGCGGCGATGAACCGCAAGAACAAGGTGGGCGCCTAATGTCCGATACTCGTGAATCGATTGCCGATCAGCTCGGCGCCACCCCTGCCCCCGCCGCTCCCGCGCCCGAGGCTCCGGCCGCCGCTGCTCCTGCCGCTCAGCCGCCGGTCCAGGAAGCCGCTCCGCTTCGCGAGCAGCAGCTCGACAAATACGGCCGCGCTTATGCGACCGGCCGACGCAAGGACGCGGTCGCGCGTGTCTGGCTGAAGCCGGGCTCGGGCAAGATCGTCATCAACGGCCGTGAGCAGGAAGTCTATTTCGCTCGTCCGACGCTGCGCCTGGTGATCAACCAGCCGTTCGACGTCGCCGACCGTCAGGGTCAGTACGACGTGGTCGCCACCGTTGTCGGAGGCGGGCTCTCGGGTCAGGCCGGCGCGGTCAAGCATGGCATCGCCCAGGCGCTCAGCCGCTACGAGCCTGCGCTCCGCACCGCGGTGAAGCAGGCCGGCTTCCTCACGCGCGACCCGCGCGTCGTCGAACGCAAGAAGTACGGCCGCGCCAAGGCCCGCCGCAGCTTCCAGTTCTCGAAGCGCTAAGCCGACGAGATAAGCCAAGCGAAGAGGGCGGTCGGGGATTTCCCGGCCGCCCTTTTCGTTTGTACTCGAGAGGAAGCGAATGGCAGCTTCGGGTGGAAAGCTGCCATTACCAAGGTGGCGGTGTCCAACTATCGTCGCGCTCCGGATACTTCCCATCGCTTCGAGCTACGCCGTTCCGAACAAGCTGCCAGACCGTCACCGTTATGATCACGAAGCCGATCACGGCTCCTACTCCCTGAACGACACCCATAAGATCAGTCTAAGCGTACCCGCTATGTCTGCAATGGGTGGAAAGCTGAGTCTTTGCTCAGTGAGGTTGCATCAACGTGAAGCGCAGCTCGTGCCCCGCGCCCTCAATGATCTTGGTGGCTTGCTGCAGGAACAGTTGCGCCTGAGCACTCAGCGGAAACTTGCCGACGACGTTAATGACTGGGGACCCTTCCGCCTCAGGATACTTCCTGACTAACTCACCACTCTCGATGAAGCGCAAGTAGGCGTTCACCTTCTCCTGCAGCAGCAGGAGATGATTACCCTCATCGGTTTCCCAAGGCAGATGGTCGCTAATCGTGAGAAGCACGTTGCCCGTGCCTCGTTCGATGGTCACCAAATCGACAACATTTGACTGCTCGATCGACATGGCAGCACGTTTGATGGAAGGCGCTAACGTCTGCAATGGGTCGAAAGCTGCCATGAACCGCCGCAACCGAATTCCTCTTCCCTATCGCCGCTGATTTGTGGTCCACAGTGCGCATGACCGAGCGCCTTCCTCCCTCCTCACGCCGCGGCAGCGAGCATTCGATCACCCGCGCGCGTAGGATCGCTGCGATTGCTGCGTTTCGCGCTTGCGCGGCCCTGTTCGCAGTGGCGGTGCCGGTCGCTCCGGCGCTTGCGGACACCATCCTTTTGCGCCCCGAGCGAGTCTTCGACGGCGTGAACCCACAGCCGCACATCGGCTGGTCGGTGCTCGTTGAAGGCGACAAGATCGCGGCGGTCGGACCGAACGTTGCGGCGCCCGCGGGCGCCCGCACCATCGACCTGCCCGGCGAGACCCTGATCCCCGGGATGATCGAAGGCCACTCGCACCTGTTTCTTCATCCCTACAACGAGACCTTGTGGGACGATCAGGTGCTGCACGAGCCCCTCGCGCTCCGCACAGCCCGAGCGGTGGTGCAGGCCGAGCGCACGCTCGACGCCGGCTTCACGACCGAGCGCGATCTCGGAACCGAGGGCGCGGGCTACGCGGACGTCGGCCTGAAGCAGGCAATCGACAAAGGGATCGTGCCCGGACCTCGGCTGCTGGTCGCTACCAAGGCCAACGTCGCTCGCGGCGCGTACGGCCCGAAAGGCTTCGAGCCGGGCGTCCACGTGCCTCAGGGCGCTGAAGAGGTCAGCGGCGCCGACGAGATGACCCGTGCCGCCCGCGATCAGATCGCCGCCGGAGCGGACGTGATCAAGATGTACGCGGACTATCATTACCTGCCGGGCGAACCGAGCCGGCCGACGCTAACCGAAGCAGAGATGGCGGCAGGCGTCGCGGTCGCCCACGATGCAGGACGGCTCGCGGCCGCGCACGCCACGACCGCCGAAGGCATGCGCCGCGCCGCGATCGCAGGGGTCGACACGATCGAGCACGGCTATGGCGGCACTCCGGAAGTGTTCAAGTTGATGCATGACAAGGGCATTGCGCTCTGCCCGACGCTCGGCGCGTCCGAGGCTTATGCACGCTACTTCCAGCACTGGAACGGACAGGAACCGGCGCCCGAAAGCGTTCAGCAGAACCGCCGGTCGTTCCAGCTGGCGATGAGGTCCGGCGTGAGGATCTGCATGGGCGGCGACGTGGGCGTCTTCCCGCACGGCCAGAACTGGCTGGAGATGGAGGCGATGCAGCGTGCCGGAATGCCGGCGGCTCAGGTGCTGATCGCGGCAACGTCCGGGAATGCCGGGATACTCCACCTTGCCGACCGCGGCGCCATTCGCCCCGGCCTGCTCGCCGATCTCGTCGCAGTCGACGGCGATCCCACGCGCGACGTTTCGGCGGTCGAACATGTGCGAATGGTCATGAAGGGTGGGCAGATTGTTCCTGAGCGTCCACGCTAGGGACGCGCGTAGAGGGGGAATTCATGTTTTCAATATTGCTGCTGGCGGCGGCGGTCACCGCGGCAGATACGCCCGCCGAAGTCGGGAGGTTCGAACAGGCGCTTTCGGAATATCGCTTCGACGAAGCCCGTTCCGTCCTCAACAAACTGATCGAAGCGCGCACGCCGGCTGACGGCAAGCCACACCCGGACCCGCTGATCGATGCACTCGTCGGACAGCTCTATCTGGCATCGACGAACACCGAAGGTGCGGTCGTCTACCTCAACAAAGCGTCGCTTGCCGATCTTCCGGCGTCAATCCGGCCAACGGTTGCCCTGGACAAGGCGGCAGCACTCGAGCGAACCGGGCATCGCGCTGGAGCGCTTGCGGCGTTCAGGGAAGCCGGCGGCGTAGCGGGAACGGACCTCCAAAGGCGGCAGGCTGAGCTCGGCATCGCGCGCCAGGTGCTTGTCGAAAGTCCGGGGATCGCACGGTCCACGGTCGCGGAAATCGCAAATGGCGCGCCTTCGGCGCAGCGCTGGGAAGCCAAGGCAATTTCAGCGCAAGCGGCCTCGCTTTCGGGAGATCCGGCGTCCGCCTCCCGACTGGCGGACGAGGCTTGGGCGGATGCGATCAATGCCCCCATCGCGGACCTGTCTGCGTTGCGCGCTGCCACCTTGCGCGCTGGACTTGCTGCGGCGAGGCATGACTCGATCACCGAACGCGCCATGCTGACGACCACGAACGGGCTGTCGCTATCCGCTTCGGGTGCGTTGAGCGCCGAACTCCCTGTATGCGGAGACAATGGCCTTCGGCCGGCGGATTATGTGATCTTCGGCTTCGTCTCCGGCCCCTACCTTGAACGGCAGTTGTTTCCGATCGCCGCAAGCCGGATCGAAGCGGTGCGACCGTTTTACGACGCGCTATCCGGATTTGTCCCCGTCAACGAGGCGTTCGATCGCAAGCCTCTCGGCACCGTTTTGACAGTTTCCTGCCGAACTTCGGTCCACCCCAGCTATGTCGCCAACCACTTTGACGGCGATCCCCTGTTCAGATGGTTCGTGCAGCACAATTATTACCCCGGATGGCTGACCGGTGATTCGACTGACGATCAATTGAATGCGCTGGACGCGCGCGTCGATGCTCTCACCACCCGGTTCGGCAAGAACAGCCCACTCCTCCTGGTTCCGACCTGGGAGACGCTCAATATTCTGCTAGCGCGTGCGACGGCAGGCGACGACGTACTGCCGGGGCAGATCGTCGAACTTTCCAACCAGCTGGCCAATGGCCTTCGCGCGGCGGGCGCTCCGGAGTGGCTCGCCTCCAGCACCGAAGCGCGAGCAGCGCTCCTCCAGGCATATGCAAGCGGCGGAACGCCCGAGCAGCAAATGGCAATCTACGAAGCGCAGGCCCGGAGCCAACTTGCGCAGGCGCCACTGACCGCTGCCCGGCAGGACTTGCTGCAGATCGATCATGAGATTGGCGGGAAGGATCATGACGGGCGCGCAACCTCCCTATTGGACAGGTTGACGGTCAGCCTGAAAGATAAGCCAATGACCGACCTCAATCCGCGCGAACGTCAGGCTTGGCTCATGACGGTTGCGGAAGCGCAGAAGAAATTGGGGCAGGACCAGGCGGCGCGAGCGACGCTCACATCGGCAAAGCTCGACAAGGGATCATGCCTGATCACGGACTCCGACGTTGAATTGCTCGAGCAGCATTTCACCTACAAGCAGTATCCACAGGAGCTGATTGTCGGCCAGCAGGAGGGCGTTACTGCTTTCGATTTCAATGTAACCCCAACGGGCGCCATCGGCGCTCACCACATCCTTTATTCCCTGCCTTCTGGCCTGTTCGACGAGCTGAGTGAGAAGGGGCTGTCGACGGTACGCTACACCCTGCCGAAGCTGAACGGTAAGCCTGCCGGATGCTCGGGCAATGTCCAGCCGATCGTGTGGCGGCTGGAAGACCAGCAGCATGAATTTGCCCCGCCGACCTTCATCCCTCATGCTCCAGGCGACGTCACTTAAGCTTTGGGGCATCGCAAGCGTGAGCGCGATCGTGAGCATTGAACGGCGAACCTTCCTTGGCGGCGGACTGGCGTTGATCGCTGGCTCAGCCGCCGCACAATCGGGGCCGACGCCGGCGGCTGGCGATCCGGCTGCTCCGTTCTTCCCGCCGGCCGAACGCTTTCCGCTCTGGCCCGGGCATCCTCCCGGGGCGCCGGCCAAGCCGATCTCGCCCAACTGGACGATGAACAATCCGCCGCCGAACCGGGAGCTGTGGATCCGCGGCGTCGCCACTCCGGAAGTGCACGTTTATCGCCCTGCCCGCGCCGACGGCTCGTCGTTGCTCGTGTTGCCGGGCGGTGGCTATGAGTTCCTGTCGATCCAGAATGAAGGCCTGGATCCCGCGGAGCGATTCAATGCCGAGCGAACGACCGTCTTCATCCTGACCTATCGTCTGCCGTCGGAGGGGTGGAGGGATCGGAGCAGGGCTCCCCTCCAGGACGCGCAGCGGGCGATGCGGCTGATCCGGTCTCGGGCCGCAGGGTTCAGGATCGATCCTGCGAAGCTAGGTGTCCTCGGGTTCTCAGCCGGCGGCCATCTTGCAGCCGATCTCACCGTCTCCCACGCTGAACAAGTTTATGCTCGCATCGACGGGGCCGACGATCTTTCCGCCCGTCCCGCCTTTGCCGGACTAATCTATCCGGTGATCAGCCTCGACACGAAGATCAGCGAGGGCAGCTCGAGCCCCAACCTGCTTGGTCCGAATCCGAGCGCTGGCGAGCTCGCCGCGCGTTCCCCCGCACTTCATGTGAGTGCTCAGACACCGCCAAGCTTCATCGTCGCCGCGTTCGACGACGGCCTCGTCCACATCGACAATAGCTTGCTGTGGATCGACGCCTGCCGGAAGAACAAGGCTTCGGTCGAGGCCCATCTGCTGGCGCAGGGCGGCCACGGTTTCGGCCTGCATCTTCCTCGCGACAATCCGGGCTCGCGCTGGCCTGACCTGTTCGCGCTTTGGATGCGCCAGCGCGGGACCTGATGGTTAGGCGAGCAGCGCCTCGGCTTGGTCAAGCACCTTGGCCAGGCTGTCGACAATGAGGCGGTAAGGTTCCGGCGTCGCCATATCGAGCCCGCCCATCTTCAGCAGGTTGTAGCCGTAATCCGAACCGCCCGCTCGAAGGACGCTGAGATAGCGGTCGCGGTCGGCGGGCGTGCCGTGCAGCAGCTTCTGCGCGAAGAAGTTCGCGGCCGTAATCGAGGTCGCATACTGCCAGACGTAGAAGCCGAAATAGAAATGAGGGATATAGGCCCATTCGGCGCCATAGACCGGTTCGATCTGCACCTTCGGACCGTGATAGCGCTTCAGGATGTCGAGGTAGATCGAAGTAAACTTCTCGCCCGATAGCCCCTCGCCCTTGGTCCCGAGGTCATTGATGGCCAGCTGGAACTCGGCAAGCATTGCCTGGCGGAAGAAGGTACCGCGGTAATTTTCCATCAGCTGGCCGAGGTAGAAGAGCTTCTCCTGCTTCGATTGAGCGCGTTCAACCATCATGTTGGCAAGGAGCAACTCGTGATTGGTCGAGGCAACCTCCGCGGTGAAAGTCGGATACCCAGCGAGATCGTAAGGCTGAGCGGCGTTCGCGAGCAGCGTATGCATCGCGTGCCCCCATTCGTGGGCGTAGGTCGTGAGGCCATCGTATTTGTTGCTGAGATTGAGCAGCAGATACGGGTGAACGTCGTAGGCCGAGCCGTTCATGTAGGCACCAGACGCCTTCCCTGGCCGCGGCAGCGGGTCCATCCAGCGCTTGCTCGTGACGTCGGCGAATTGCCGCTGATAATCGGCGCCCATCGGCTTCACCGCATCGATGGTGAGCTGCCGCATATCCCCAAGGCTGTAGGTCCGGTCCGACTTCACTAGCGGCGGATAGATATCCCAATAGCCGAGATCAGGAAGGCCCAGCATCCGCCTCCGGAGCTCGAAATATCGCTGGAGGACAGGAAGGCCGCGGTTGGTCTCGGCGATGAGCGTGCGATAGACCGCTTCCGGAGTATTGCCGCCGTCGAGCGATGCCTGGAGCGCGCTGTCGTAATGCCGGGCTTTTGCCTGGAACAGCGCTCCCTTGATCTGCGAACCCAAAGCCGCGCCAAGCGAGTTCTCGAAAGCCTTGTAGCTCGCCCAGAACTTGTCGAACACCAGCTTGCGGTCCGCGCGGTTCAAGGCCTGACGGGCGATCGTGTAGCCCTGGTCGTCCAGGCGTATCTCAGTGCCGTCGCTGAGCTTCACCGTCGGCCTCGGCATATCGGACGAGGTTAGCTGGTCGTGAATGTCGTTGGGGCCGGCAAGCGGCGTGCCCGCCGCCGCTAGCAGCGCCTCGTCAGCTGGCGACAGGATATGCGGCGCGAGGCGCAGGGCGTCGCGGAGTCCGAACGCGAATCTCTTCTTCAGCACCGGATCGGCAGCGATGAAGGCGTTCACCTTCTTCGCGCCGATCGAAACGATTTCCGGATTGGTCCAGGCGGTTGCCTCGCCGAGTGCGGTGAAGACGTCGAGCGCCTGCTGCTTGCGTTCCTGGTTCGGCGCGACCCGGCGGTCCTCGTCCGCTTTCAGGGAAGCGTAAACAAACAATCGGCTGGCGCGCTTGCTGACGTCTGACTGGGCGACGAGCGCGGCTCGCATGGAAGCGGGGCTGCGGCCGAGCGTCCCCTTCTGCGCCTTCAGGCGCGGCAGTGCGGCAAGGATCGATTGCCGTTCGGTTTCCCAGGCAGCATCACTCGGGTAAAGATCGGTCAAGTCCCACGCCGCCGCGCTGCTCGCCGCCTGCGCCATGGCTACACCAGGCACTCCAGCTGCGAGCGCCGCGGTTGCAGCAGCAGTTATCATCACTTCGCGGCGTGACAGATCCACCATGCGAGACTCTCCCCCTTAAGGAGGCGCCCGCATGGCACGGTTGTTGAGCGCTTGCCAGCCCCGCTCGACTAACGGTTGACGGTCTCCATTCCGCGTTCGTGATAACGCTGACCCGAGGCAGCTCCCGGTGGCAGAATTTCATCGAGCCGCCGAAGATCGTCGCCCGTCAGCTTTACGTCCAGCGCCGCGATATTCTCATCGAGGAAGCGGATGCGCTTGGTACCGGGGATCGGGACGATGTCGTCGCCCTTCGCCAGCACCCAGGCGAGCGCCAGCTGAGCCGCGGTACAGCCTTTCTCCCGTGCCAGTCCCTCGACCTCATGCACGAGCTCAATGTTCTTCTTGAAATTCTCGCCGGTGAAGCGCGGGTGAAACCGCCGGAAATCGTCGTCAGGGAAATCTTCAGGCGACGTGATCTGCCCGGTCAGGAAGCCGCGGCCCAGCGGAGAATAAGCGACGTAACCGATGCCGAGTTCACGGACGGTCGGAAGCACCTCGCTCTCGGCGTCGCGGCTCCAGAGGGATAGTTCGGTCTGGACTGCAGTAATTCGGGAGGTGGCGTTCGCAGCGCGAATGGTGCGCGGAGCGGCTTCAGACAAGCCGAGGTAACGGACTTTTCCTTCCTGCTGCAGGCGCGACATTTCGCCCACCGTGTCCTCGATCGGCACGTTGGGATCGACGCGGTGCTGATAATAAAGGTCGATGACCTCGACGCCGAGCCTCTTGAGGCTGGCTTCGCACGCCGATCGTACATAGGCAGGGTCGCCCTTCACGCCCAGGAACTCGCCGTTCGGTCCACGAACGTTGCCGAACTTGGTGGCAAGGAACACCCGGTCGCGACGATCGCCGATTGCCTTGCCGACCAGTTCCTCGTTCTTGCCGACCCCGTACATGTCCGCGGTGTCGAGAAAGTTCACGCCCCGCTCGATGGCATGGTGGATGGTGGCAATCGATTCCTGGTCGCTGCCGGTACCGTAAAACTCACTCATGCCCATGCAACCGAGGCCGATTGCAGACACTTCGGGACCATCGCGGCCAAGCCGCCTCTTGCCGACCTCGAACATGCGCTTCTCCTTCTTACGAGCCGATGCGCCCCCGCGCGTCCGCCAGGTCAAATGGGATCGCGATGCGTTTGTGGCGAGATGCGCCGCCGGAAATAATCGACAGTTCGGAACGGCTGACCCCAAGCGCCTTGGCAAGGAGC
>DASUZY010000042.1:0-2268 GCA_036376635.1 Sphingomicrobium sp. | reverse complement strand
CCCGTGCCGGGAGCGCAGGCGGAGGCTTCGGACGCATAACAGCTCGGCCAAGCACCTTGGATTGGAATTCTGGGGATTTCATCATGGCGGTTCGCAGCTCATCGACCGACGAAAAGTGAGCTGCGTGGCGAAGAACTACCTTCTCGTCTTCCGCCTCCCGGCCAAGGAGGAGCCGGTAAGCAGTCCTTACTTCCTCTGGACTGACCATAAAGCGTTCTCCATCCTCCGTTTCGCCAAGGTGATCGCTGCGGTGATCAGGCGGCTCGTTTCTCGACGTGGAACCCGGCACAGGATCCTCCTGGCGGGCCTCGGCCCGATGGATGCTATCAGCTATGCCGGATGTGTACCAGACGAAAATCTCGATGGCGCTTGCTGGCGTACTGAGAGCGTTCCGTTCCCGCCGCAAAAACCGGACAGATCACCAGTCAGCTGCAGTTCATTAATGCATAGACTTGACAAGAAGAGCGCCACAATCGAGCATTCCCGCAAGCTGAGGATCGATGGCAGGGCGGCCCCCCCCCCCCCGGCTCGAGAACGAAACATTGTCGGCAGGGTACCAACGATCGTGGTCACGGGTGGGGCCGGCTTTATCGGCTCAAATGTCGTCGTCGCGCTCGCCGGGCGGGGCGACGAGGTCGCAATATGCGACCGGCTACTCTTACTGCGTCATAGAATTGGAGTGTCGTGGGTGGTTTTGCGCGGTGCGTTGCAGCATGGACATCGCGCCAGGGTGGTTGCGAGGGCGACGATCAGGTGTCGGCGCATTGTCGCGATCGAGTTTGCGACATGTCGTTCGGGGCGGACGGGCAGCGCCTCGGGGTGGACGATTTTGGGAAACGCCAAGCGTCGCGAATTGATCGGCGTCGCCGGCGGCGGCTGAGGGGGGAAGTCTCGCCCGCTCGGCGATCAGAAAGGCATAGGCCGCGATGCACAGCGTGGCGTGATGGTGGAAGCCGCGCCAGCCACGCCCTTCGTAGTGTCCAAGGCCGAGTTCCTGTTTCAGCTCCTGGTAATCGCGCTCGATGCGCCAGCGCAATTTGGCCAGATCGACCAGGCGATCGAACGGCATGTCCGGCGGGAGGGTGGCCAGCCAATACTTGGCGGGCTCGGCCTCGCCCTCGGGCCATTCGATCAGCAGCCATTCCTCATCCCGCGGCTCGGTCCGCCACTCGTCGCGATGGGCCGCCCGCACCCGAACCCGGGCAATGCGCGAGGTCAGCGCTCCCGCGCTCCCCTCGCGCCAAGAGATCGTCTGCCAGCTGGCCGCCGGCAGGCCGAGCGCCAACATCTTGACACTAACCGGACAGTGCTCGGTGTCGCGGCGCATCAGCTTCGGGCGACGGCCGCGACCCGACCACGGCAGCGGCGGCAGCGGTGCCGTCCCCGGTGGCCATACCGAAGTATGCGGCGAGATGCCGGCGACATAGCTCAGCCCGAGAGCGCCGATCTCCTCGCGCAGCCGGGTATTGGTGCCATATCCGGCATCCATCAGCACAACCCCGCGCGGCAGACCAGCCGCGCAAGCCGCCCGGATCTGCTCCAGCGCGATCTCCGGTTTGGTCAGAAACCCGACCGTCTCGGGGATGCCGGAAGCGGCGCGGCGCTCGGCGTCGGCCGTCCACTCCAGCGGCAGATACAGGCGCCAGGCAACCGGCAGGCTCGCCGCATGATTGGCCAGCGACAGGCTGACCGCTATCTGACAGTTGTCCCGCTTGCCAAGCTGGCCGCAATACTGACGCGCCACCCCGACCGAATGTCGACCTTTCTTTGGAAACCCGGTGTCGTCGATGATCCAGGCTTCGATCGCGCCGCTACGTTCGATGATCGGCAGGGTCAGCCCCTGGATTCGGCCGAGGACCCGCTCGTTCGACCACGGCGCGTTGGCCACAAAATGCAGCAGCGACTGGTGCTGGGCCGAGACCCGGGCCGGCGCCGTCACCGCCGCGATCGGCTCGACGCTCTTGCGTTCGCCCGGCAGCAGCAAGCCCAGGCAGTAATCACGCAACGGCTCGGCCCGATCCGCGTGCCCAATCACATCAGCGAGCGCCTCGACATAGGCCGTGAACCGTTCCTGCCGGTCCTCGCTCATGCCCCGTTTCCCTCAAGAAAATGCTCTCTCAGGATAGCTCGGACAGTCACGCCAGAGCTGGCAATTTCCTGACGCAGTAAGAGTAGATAGAGCACCTCACTGGGTCGAAAAACGGAGCCTGCGACCTCTAATTGCCCGTGTAGCTCGTCGAGCCAGGCGTTGAACGCCTCGAAATCTTC
>DASUZY010000041.1:0-12949 GCA_036376635.1 Sphingomicrobium sp. | reverse complement strand
ACCTTGCCGGCGTGCGGCAGCTCGACCTCAAAAATCGCCCCGACGAGCATTGGCTCGCGAGTCTCGATCAGCGCTCCGGTGAGCGACAGGTCGTGAACGGTTACCGGGTCGTTGCCGGCACCCGCCCCAAGTCTCAGCGCTCGCCGAAGGTAACGGCGCCGATCGGTACCAGGGGTAACTTCAAGGAAGTGAGCATTCAAAGGCATGTACGCGTCTCCGCCAACTGCGGTGCGCGCCGATGGTTAAGAAAGGGTAACCGTTTCGCTCAGTGACCGCTGAGCCGTTGCTTGAGCTCGGCGACCTCCCATTGATCGTTCCTGCTGAACGGCAGCAGGGACTGGAGCGCGGCAAAGGTGCTGCGGCCCAGCGCTCGTTTAAGGCCGTCGAGTTCGGCTACGGCGGAGCGGATCTCCGCGGAGTGGATCTCGACGTTGCCCTCGACTTCTTCCAGCATGGTCTCCTCAGCTTCCGCGACGAGCCACGCCATGATCTCCCAATAGCGTCGGACCCGCTTGGCGGACTCGGGATCGAGCCTGCCGGCGAGCGCGCCGATCTTCGCTCCAGCGGGAGTATCGGGCCAGCGACCCGCGCGAAGCGCCTCCAGTTGTGCGAGATGTTCGGCCTTCTCCGCGACTAGCCACCGCTGCGCCTCGGCAGTCCCGAAGCTCAGGATCGCAATCAGCAGGATCGGCGCGACAATGACTGTTCCAAGCAATGCCAGCAGCGGCCGCTCAGGGAACTGATTGAAGGTCATGTGCAACGCCACCGCAACGGCGTACCCGGGAATGAACCAGATCAAGCTGAAGTGGTAATCGCTGGCCGCCTCGCGGGTCTCCCGTTCAGCGAACTCATGCGCCATCGCTGCAAGGCAGGCGAGGGTAGTGCCATGCATGATCGCGGTGCCAAAGCCTCGCACCAGCCAGGTACCGGTCGCGTAATTGGGGAATAAGGTCAGGTAGAAGACGTTCTCGACCACCGAGAAGCCGGCTCCGATCGCAAAGCCGGAAATGACCGCGTCGAGCTTGTAGCCGATGCGGTTCACCCGAAATAGCGCCATCACGATGAGCGCCTTGATCGCTTCCTCGATCCAAGGCGCGATGAAACGGCTGTAGAGCGAAAAGCCAATCGGCAGCGTGTCGAGCATTTTGCCGCTGACGGGATAAGCCGCGATTGCTCCGACGCCGCCAAGCAAAAGCAGAACGGCGACTTCCCTCACGTTCATCAGCTTGAACGCGTCAAGCCAGACAAACACGACGAGCAACACTAGCACCGGCAGGAGAGCCAGTCCCCAATGCAGCCCTTCGGTCAGCAGCGTGCTCATCGCCTCACATGATCTTCAGGGACGCTAGCCACTCGGTCTTCCGGTAATGACCGTCTCGCCATCCACCGGCAGCACCAACGGAAAAGACCATCGGCAACCGCAAAGCAATGGTGAAGTTGAAATCGAGTTGTGCGCCGAGATCAGCGTAATGATGAGTGGAGTAGTCGGGAGCTTGCGTAAGCATTGCCCCCCCGAAGATTGCCGGCCGCACGTAGCTTAGGAAGAAGGCGGGCGTCCCTACCTCCGCGAAGCGCAGCGGTGGAAGGTTGATCTCGCCGGTCACCTTGGCGAAGCGGCGTGCGCTGATTTCATCGATTGAGAAGCCCGGAAAGCTCTCCATCTCGCGGTACCGCTTCTCCGGCCGGTCATCGACATAGTTGTTACGGAACGCGCCGAAGTAGAAAGCCGCGAGGGGACTGGATCGTTCGCCCTCGGCGATACCGCCCGAAGCATAGACCCAGGCCGAGCTGTTCGAGAAGGGCAGCGGGACGCCATAATCGACCCCGCCGTAGAGCTTTGGAAAGGCGTGGCCCTGGGCGTAGTCGAGGTCCGCGAGCGCTCGCCAGGCAATGCCCTTTTCATGATCGACGCCGCCCAGTGACTTGCGCGTATTCGTGTATTTGGCACCAACTTCCAGCGAGCCGATGTTCTTCGGACTGGCGATATTTTGTGCGTCGGGCAGGGTATCGAGCCCGGTGTAGATGGCGGCGGAGCCGAACAGGTCCAGCTGTCGCGGGACGTCGTAGATCACCGTCTTGTTGTAAGCCGCAATGATCGAATTGCCGCGTAGACTGCGATAAACCGGCCCGAACAGGTCGTAGAAGTCGGCTCCGTTGTGCTGGAGTTTGATGTCCCAATTCAGGGTCTTGAGCTGCAGTTTGGCGTGGAAGCGTTCGCCGGTGTCCAAATGACCGAACGGTGAGACGCTGATGCTGGCGTTGATCTGGTTGAACTGCAGCGGGTCTTCCCAATGGAAGAACCAGCCCGGCGAGATCTCGCCCTTATAGCCTTCGACGATCGGGTAAGTGGCGGCAAACTTCCGTTCACCGGCGGCGCTGTAGTGGCCACGCCCGGTGACCAGGTCTTCGAAGGGCACCTTGGCAGGTGAGCCGACGCCCCAGTCCTTTAGCTCGGGATGCTCATTGATTACGCGGGTGCCGAGAAATTCAACGTTGCCGAGGTCCTGCTGGACCGCCGGCTGAAAGCGAACAGGCTGCAACCCTTCGCCGCTATATTCGTACGCGATGAGCGATCCGTCCGGCTGGATGAGCGGACGAAAAAAGCCGGTCGATGCATTGCTGACCGCGTCATATTTGCCGGTCGCGATATCGAAACGGAAGACGTTCGAGGCGCCGGTATAATAAGACGTGCCGTAGAGCTTCTTGCTGTCGGGGGAGAAGGTGAATCCTTCGGGAACGGAGGGGGGCAGAGAAAGCTTTGCGACCTCCTGCGGATCGCCATCGACGCTAAGAGAGTCGAGCCGCCAGACGCGCACGGACTGGCTGCCGTTCACCTCACCGTAGGAGGCCGACAGCATCGTTCCGTCCGGCGAAACGTCGAGGTCGAAGGGAATCTGCCCATATTTGAAGCTGTGGACCTGATTGAAGGACTTGTAGGGCGCGGGGATGCGGACGATCGTGGCGAAGCCGTTCTGGTGCCGTACGCCCCACAGCGATTTGTCGACCGGGTTGAGAACGATGTCGCCGATGCGCGCATCCTTCAGCAGCATTCGCTTCTTACCGGTGTCGACGTTCACAGCGACGATGTCGCGGAAGGCAGCATTGTCCTCGGTGTAATAAGCGGTGCGCGCCTCGGGATCGAAGGCGAGGCTCGTCACCCGGTAGAGCATCATGCCCTTGATTTCCTGGAGCTTCGTCAGCTTGCCGGTTGAGAGATCGAGCCGGCCGACGAAGCCGATGGTTCCGGGGTAACGAAACGCCGCAATCAAGCTGTTGGTTTTCGTGTCGACATAGCCGCGCGAAATCGAGCCGAGGCCGTGCGGGCTGATCGGCACGGTCTTGGTCAGCGGATATTGCGCGAGCTTTGCGAGGTTCGCTTCCTGGAACTTCTGTTCGAAGCTGATCCAGTCATCCCATACGGCGTCGAGCGGCCGTCCGAATACCTGCTTGAAACGATCAGAATAGAAGGCCTTGCTACCCTCCGGACGTCGGAGCCAGTCGACCGCTTTCTCCGGCCCGTAAATCAGCGCGAGGTACGAGAAGAAGCGGGTACCGTAGAGGTAATCGTTGACCCCGACCTGATAATCGACCGCGACGCCTTCGGATTCGAGCCCCAGCGGTGAGAAGAAGCGGTCGTGGTCGCGAACCTTGGCGCGCCACACCATCTCGTCGAATCCCCCCTGGGCACGGCCGAGGCCACCCGCCATCCAGGTTTCGAAGAAGACTGCGCTGCCTTCGAGGTACCAGCGCGGAACGTTCGTCCGCGGCACCGCGAGATAGTTCCACAAGATCGATTCCGGATGCTCTTCGATCGGCATCGGCTTGCCGTGCAGAAACTTGCGCCAGGCGGCGTCCTTGCTGTTCCACACGTCCATCGTCGCGACGTGGGTCAGCTCGTGATTGTTGAGCGTGAAAAAGCGCTCACCCGGAGAGAAAGTCTCCATCGTCTGACTGAGCGGCGCGACGTCGAGCAGCACGGCATTGTTCGGCGAGGACCGCGCCGCGGCATTGCCATAGTCGCCAAAATCCTTGAGCAAGACCGTCGTCCTGTCCCACGGTTTCCAATTGAACTTCTTCTCGTGGAACCGCAGCGCGTTGGTAAAGGCGCGGCCGATGTAGGGCGTGAGATAGGTTTGTGCCGGGTCGAAATAGAGCAGCCGCAGGTCGGGCGTGTCGATCTGGCTGAGGTTAATGCCCGAGGCGTCGGGCGGTACGTGAGCGGGACCCTGATCGCGGTCCGTCGAGGTGGGCTTGCTCGGCTGCTCAGGCTTGGCGACTGGCTCCTCGACGGTAGTCGTGTCGGGTTGGGGAGGAGCCGGCGGCTGTTGCTGAGCCTGCGCGAACGCAGGCGCGGCACCGCACAGGGCGGTGCCCATTGCAGCGGCCAGAAAAGCACGCGGCCGCGCGCCTACTCCCCTCATGAACCCCCTTCAGACGCTGTTACGCTGTCACTGTCCGCTATTGATCGCGTTGGCGAAATTCGAGCTCGTCACCGCATTTGCAAAGGCGGCGCTACTCACCAGTCGGCTGAAGTTCGCGTCCTGACCAAGCTTGGCAAACGCAACCGCATTGGCGGAGAAGTACGCAAGTGCCTTCGGCTGGCTCGCAAGCTGCGAGAATGCGGCCGAGTTCTGCGACATGAGTGCGAACGCCTGCGGGTAAGCACCCGCCATCTGCAGCGCCTGGCTGTTCACTCCGCGCGCCGCGGCGATTGCCGACTGAGCGCTAAGCGCTTGGGCGGCATTGATTGCATTGCCCATCTTCGCTCCGCCCGAGAACATCATGAACGCCTTCGGGTTGCCGGCGATTGCATCGATCGTTCCCGAGTTGATTGCCTTCGCAAAGCTCGCGTCGGAGGAGATCGCCTTGAACGCGTTCGCATTGGCCGCAAGCGAGGCGAAGAACGAGGAGTCTGCCTTCAAGGCATTCATTGCCTTCGAGTCAGCAGCGAAGGTCTCGAACGCCTTCGCCTGCTGAGCCATCACGGCATCTTGCGATGCGTGCGCCGCGGCATCCTGGAAAGCGGCAATGTTGCTGCCGAAGCGGCTGAACGACGCCGCGTTCTGGAACATCACCTGCAGCACGGCGCTGTGAGTGCCAATTGCCTGGAAGGTCTGGGCGTGTCCCGCCATCACGCCGAGCGCAGTCGGCTGTGATCCGAACAAGCTGAAGCCAGCCGGATTGCGGAGAAGCGCCGTAATCGCGGCCGGATTGCTCCCGAACGCGGACTTCAACGCGTCCGCCTGCACAACTGCGGATGACAGCAGGCTGTTGTTCGCCGCGAGCGATCCGAATGCCGCGGAGTTCGCGACGATCGCGTTGATCAGATTGCGGTTGAAGGCTGAATCGAAACTTGCCTGCGTTGCCGACAGCGCTTCGAATGAGCTGGCATTGGTCGCGAGCGACTGGAAGAAATTGCCGTCAGCTTTCAGCGCGCCCATCGCTTTTGAGTCCGCGGCGAGACTTAAGAAGGCCTTCGACGCGCCTGACATCGCGCTGTTCTTCGATGCATTGGCGGCAGACTGCTGGAAGGACGCAACGTTGCCGGCATATTGGCTAAACGCGGCCGGATTCTTCAGCATGACCATCAGTGCGTCGCTGTGGTTGAGCATTTGTGCGAACGTCGCTGCATGGTCGGAGATCGCGCGAAGCGCCGCCGGCTGCGAAGCGAGGACCTTGAACGACTCTGCGTTCATGGCCAGGGCCGTTGCAACGAGGTTCCCGGCCCCGCGAGCTCCGGCATCCGCCGTTAGCTGCTGCGCCGAGTGAGCCACCGATGCGAACTGTGCCGGATCCGAAGCAATCGACTTGAACACTCCCGCGTTTGCGGCGAGCGTCGACAGAGCTGTCGGATTTTGAGCGAGCGCCTGGAAGTTCGGATCGCGCGCGAGCTTACGGAAGGACGGATCCTTCACCATTGCTTCGAATGCGTCGGACTGCATCAGCTCGGGCACTGAAGTATCGCCGAGCGTTACATCCTTGTCGCTGACCTGGCTGTTCACATAGCGCTGAGCCGGAGCGACCGTGCCTGCACTAGGTCCGAGCGGCGGATAAACGCGCCCCAGGCCGTACGCACCAATGCCGACCGCGAGGACTGCCGCGCCGGTGACAAACATCTTGCGATTGTTGGGTGACGAAAGAGTCGTTGCCATTTGTGCCCCCTTGACCTTGTCAAGGTGGACGACAGTGGTCGCTTGTTAACCAAAAGTCAACGAATGTCGTAGGGCCGACACTCATTTGTAATGCTGAGCAAGTTATTGAGTTTGCTTCTTATTTTGCCTCTGAATAACGGCCTCAAACGTCGAATCTTCCAATGGTTTTAACCATTTAGCCGAGCATTACGTTCCGCCTCGGAAACTATCCACACTTCAGCGTTAAGCGGGGTTAACCATTTCAACATCCTTCCGCGTGAAAACCTGGCTGTCATTCGCACGGGGAGGAACATCATGCGCGTTGCTCTGGTCCTTGCGGCCGCGATGCTCATCGGGGAAGCGGCTCAATCGGAGCCGCGCAAGACCGATACTCAAGGCACGCCGCAGAAGCACACGGCGCCCGTGATCCTGGCGGCGGCCGACACTCCACGCTCGCCTTCGCCAGAAGAGTCTCGACAAAATATTGCGCCGACGAAGCGGCGCGCCGGACGCATCACGAACTGCCGCTGCGGTGATTCTCAACCCGAGAATCTCACCCCGGAAAAGTAGTCTCTATTTGCCGGCGGTGGCGATTTGAGCCGGGCGCGGCGCGCGGATCACCGGGATCTCTCCGTCGCCTACCGCAGCGAAGGCCGACCAGTAGAAGGGATGCGACGTCTTCTCGTCGTCCATCAATTGCCGCTGGGACATTCGTAGGGCCGTCACGGTTGGCGTGCCGGGAGGAGCGGAGAAGAGGCCCGTGATCAGACGCTCCGTGGCGTTGTAGTCGTCCGGGACTGGCCAGTGACTAGCAATGACCAGCCGCCCGCCGGCGCCGACGAAAGCACGAACGAGGCCGTCCAGAGCGACGTCGCCGCCTGTGGTCAGCCCAGCCTGCTCGGTTGCGGCTGCGCTCGCCTTGCCGGCGGTGTCGCAGGCCGAGAGGATTACGAGGTCGGCGTCGAGATGCAGATCGAAAATCTCCCGGAAGGTAAGCAGACCGTCCGATCCTGCGCCCCCGAAGCTGGTGAGCAGCGCCGGCTGCGCAGCACATTTGGCGGCGCGCGCCGTGACAACGCCGTGGGTCGCGAAGTGGAGGATCCGGTACTCATCGAGGTCGCCACGTGCTTCGAGCGCCGTATCGGTGAACTGATCGCCGGTGACTACGTCGACCCCGTTGGGCGAAGTCTTGCGCAGGATATCGCTCGCAACCTGCAGTTCCTTGGCCGAAATCGGATGCGACCAGGAAGACAGCGGCAGCAGGCAGTCGCGATCGGCAGTCGCCGGAATGAGGCCGGCGGCAGAGGCGGATGGCGGCGTATTCTGGCCGAGCCCGAGATATTCCTTTCGACCGGCTGAAGGAGGGGCCGCGCGGAGCTGCGCGAAGGCGCGTGGACTCACCGAGGTGCTGATGTCGCGATCGCGCCCGAGCCATGCAATGCCCCGGAAATCGTACGCCGCGTCTTCCCCGCCCTTGGCGCGCTGCGTGTAGGTGTCCACCGATGCCTGGTCCATCACCAGAAGGTTCGGCGGCAGTTTCAGCAGCGCTCCGTCGGGCTCGAAGATCAGGTGCTTCGTCGCCGGGATCGCGGCGGCGAACGGGCCGAACAGCTCGGTATAGAGCTGATGGGATAGGGCGACGTCGAAAGGATAGGTGGTACGCTGGCCGTTCTCATCTACCGAGATGGTATCGCGCAGCGCCGAGACCTGGTCCGCGAGTTGCCTTGCACTGGTGTTGAGCCTGACCGCCTTAGCCGAGCTCGGCGTCACCAGCATCGCGTAGACATTCTCACCGACGATGGTCATCCGGTAATAGGCTTCGCCCGCCCGCAGGATCTTCTGCAGGTCAGCCAGCGGGATCGTGTCGCTCGACACCGCCCGGAAGCGCGGGAAGTCCGCCAGTGCAGCCTGAGTCGTCAATTGCTCCTTCTGCGACGTATCGAGCGTCGCGCGCAGGAGGTGAGCACGCGTGACCTCCTGCGGGCTGGGCTTCGGAAGATCGGAAAGGCGGGCAAGTTCGATGCGCGCGCGTTCGACCTGGCGAGACAGCGTGACCGATTGTCGGAACAGGCGCGAAGCCTCGTCCGTGCCGCCGTTGAGCTCACGCGCGAGCACCGCTTGAGTCTGGGCGAGGCCTGGCCGCACCATCAGCTGCGTGGCGACGAAAATCTCGGCCGAGGTCTTTGGATCGTCGCCCTTTTTCAGCAGCAGGTCGACGTAAGGTCGAAGCACGTTCGCGAAGCTCGGCGGCAGGTTGCTGGTGTCCGGTTGCGAATGGACGATTTCGCTAAACATCGTTTCTGCGGTGGCGAGCTGGCCGCTCCGCGCAAGGAAGCCGGCTAGCCGTGCTTTCGAATTGAGCAGCACCGCAGTCCCGGGGTAATTCACCTCAAGCAGGTCGACGGCCTGTCGGAACAGCCGTTCGGCCTCAACCTTATTGCCATGCTCCTCGGCGATGGAGCCCAGATCGCCGAAGATTTGCGCGCGCATCCACAGCATCGAAGCGACCTTGCCGCCACGGACTGACTGGAGCTGCGCGTCCGCTCGGCGAAGGGCCTCTTCCGCACCGGCCTGGTCGCCAGTCAGCCGAAGGGACGTGCCGCGCAGCTGGAGCGCCTGTCCATCGAGGATCTGGGCCTTTTCGGACTGCGACAATTCGTCGGTCTCGACCGCCAGCTGGCTCCCGCGCGATTCCGTGTTGAGCCGATGCGACATGGTCGTATCGATCTCAAGCCGGTGTGCTGCGTCGTTCTGATCGTCCAGCACAGCCTTCGGCAGTGGCTTGTCGAGTTCGGCGAGGGCAGCTTTCGGATCGCCCTGGTTGAGGTCGTGAATTGCCCGATAATTGCGAAGTCGCCGAGCGACGATTGCGTCCGACCCAACGAGTTCAGCAGCTCGTGAGAACAGCGAGTCCGCTTCCGCATAGCGGCCAAGGTTCGACCGTTGCAGCGCCTCGTTGACGAGGGCTTCGGCTCGTCCCGCCGGAGTCTCGGTCGAGCCACGAGAGGCTGCGGCGAAGAATTCTGCCGCCTCGGCATAGCTGCCCGCGTTGTTGCGCCGATAGGCTTCCTCAAGCGCCTTGTCGGGTGCCAATGTTCCAGCCTGGACTCGCGCGAAGGCGGCAGGATCACCGACGCCGGTCGTTGCGATCGAAATCTCGCCCTTCACGGGTTGGTCTGCGACCAGGCTTCGAAGGGCGAGCTTTAGCGCGCTATCGTAACCGCCGAGACCCTGTGCGGCATAAAGCAGATGTCCTCGGCGAAGCTCATAAGCGCGATAGCTGACATCGGCGTCCTTCAGCTTGCACTCGATGACGTCGACTGCGCCCAGTCCGGGGATGTTGCCGCGGCTCGGCGCCTGGCAGACGGCGCGTTCCGCACGGTCGGCGGCAACACGCCTTTCCGCATCAGCCGCTTCCTTTAGCTTGTAGAGCTTGCCGACCGGGAGGGCGGCATCGCGGCAGGTCACCGAGTAACCGGCGTCGAACATGTTGCCGAACGCCTTGTCGCTTGTCAGGCTCTGCGCCGAGCAGAAGCTCGTGCCGCTGCTGCCAATCCGCCAGCTGTCGCGGATGCTGAGGGGCGTTGCGGCAAGTGAGGGGAGGGCGGCCAGCACCGCCGAAGCTGCTGCTGCAATCGCGATGGTGGTCTTCATGCGACCCTCCAATCCTAATATTGCCACGGGAATAGACGGGTGGTGAGGCTGATCAGCACCCGGGCCCCGGGTTGCTTGTCGAACGGGCCGGCGTGGCTCATCGGAACCGCGACGCCAGCGTCCAGCGTGAAGCGGTCATAACTGATCCGTGCGCCGCCGCCGAGCGAGTCGATCCTGGTCGACGTCCCCGTAAGAGCGCTGCCGATGTTGTGGATCCCCGAGTGGTCCCAGAAAGTGTAGCCTTCAACGGCCGCCCTCTTGGCGCTCGACGGAATGCGGCTTCCATAACGAAGCTCAAGCTGGGTTCCCCACCCGCGGTCGCCAAGCAGCGTGCCGGGATTGTAACCGCGGCCGACCGTGTAATTGCCGGCCGAAAACTCCTCGAAGCTGAGAAGCGGCTTCCACGCATATTGAGCGCGCAGGTTGAGCGCGACGGTGAAGCGGCTCGATGGACGAAGCTCGCTGTTGACGAGCCAACGGATGACAGCGGCATCTGGGCGACCATCCGGGCGGCTGGTCGGTACGCGGCAGTTCGCAGCGATCGAGCAATCTGTGGCGCCGAAGGCGCTGAGACCCTGGCGCAGTTCCATCTGCGCGAAGATGTGCCACGGCGGCACTGCGGCGGAGTACCGGTCGCTCGGATAAATCGTGCCGACCGCATCGAGATTGAGGCGGCCATAGATGACCCGCAGCCGGTCCCGACTGAACGTGGCGCCGTCGAAGGCGACCTTTTGATTGATCACGTCCATCCCGAGCGCGCTTCGGATCGTTTCGGACTGATGGCGAACAAGTGGGTAGCCGAGTTCCACATTCGAAAGCAGGGTGCGGGCGAGAACGTCCGCGCCGACAATGGTCGGCTTTGCCCATGCGTACGTGAACGAACCCGCGAGGCTCAGCCCTTCATTGCCCAGCCGCATTTCGTGCGCGAGCTGGAAGGTCTGCTGCTCCTTGAGATCAGCGGTGCTGTAGACTGACACCGAAGTCCGATCCGCAAGACCTGTAAGGCCGTAGATCTGCGCCCGAAGCAGACCGCCCCATGGTCCGAGCGCATGTGATCCGCCGTTTTGCACGACAAAATCGGCGTAGGCGGGCAGGCGCTGAACGGTGACGTCACCAATCACATCGCCGGGGGCGGTCCCCGCGGGGCGTAGCGTCAGCCGAACCGTATAGCCTGGCAGGTCGCTCGCCAGCAGCAGGTAGCGCTCGGCAGCGAAGCGGTTGAAGAGCGGCTCTCTGGTCAGCTGCTTGAGGTAGCTCGCAAGTACTGCCTCGGCTCCCGAAGCATCTCCGCGGACCCGGATCTGGGTCAGGTGCGCCATGATCACGCGAAACTGCACATTGCCAGCCGCAATGCGTTGCTCGGGCACTTGGACGGCCGCGATGTAGCCCGCATCGCGAAGGATCGCCGAAGCGCGATCCCGGATCGCGCACACCGTCGCGATCGGCACGTCGCGGTTGAGATACGGCGTGTAAGCCGACGCCAACTCCGCGGGTGCCAGCCCCTCGAGCCCTTTGAACTCGGCGCCGGTGAAGACGAAGTGGATCGACTGGAATTCGGGACCACCAAGTGCGCAAGGCGCAGCCGGGATCCCGCCTTCAACCTCGACCCTCGGCGGTGGCGCGGGAGGAGCTACGGGGCGGGTAACTTCTTCCCGAGTCGGCGGTAGCGGCGGGGGTGCGGTCTGGGCGGTCGATGCAATTGCGTTCAGCGCGAGCGAGACCCCGATGCACAGGCGCACGGCAGGGCTGCGCGCCGAGCCGCCCGCTGCCGGCCTTGGGTTCTTCTCCAGCTTCACCGGGGCGCCCCTCCCCCCGTCCATCATCGAGTCGCGTTCGAGAATCGGGCGGATTTAGAGCAATTTACCTTCAAACGGGCAACTTAATTTAACGAGAGTTATACAAGCGTGCCTTTTCACTCGACGCCGTTGGCGGGTTGCTGCAGGGAATTTGCCCATGGCGAAACCGAATGAAGCCAAAGCCTTGTCGTGGCCGTGGTGGGCTCCGTGGGCGCTCCTTGCGGTCGCAGTGACGTCACTCCTGACCATCGCCGCGACCTTGTACGACATCCTGTAGGGACGATTGGCGGACGCGCTGCCTCCGCCGCCGCCGGCGATTGTCATCACCGGCAGAGCGCTGTCTGAGGCGAAGGCCGAGCGGGTCTACGCAGTCGAGCACATCGACAGCCAGCAAATCGGCCAATCGCCGAGTCACGAACTCGATCAGCTGCTGAAGAGTATCCCTGGCGTGCAGTTGTTCCGTCGCTCGGATGCGCGAAGTGCGAACCCGACGAGCCAGGGAGTGACGCTCCGCGCGCATGGCGGCAATGCCTCCAGTCGGGCATTGCTGGTGCTCGACGGGGTTCCGCAAAGCGATCCGTTCGGTGGCTGGGTGAACTGGCCTGCCTACGATCCGGAAACCCTGGCCGACATTCGCGTCGTTCGCGGTGGCGGCAGCGTGGCCAACGGTCCCGGCGCGCTCGCCGGCACGATCGAGATGGATAGCCGATCGGATGTCGGCACCTCAGGCGAAATCGATTGGGGCAGCCGCAGCTCGGTGGAGGCGCTTGCACGCGAAGCCGCCGCGATGGGCGCAGGAGTGATCAGCCTGTCCGGGCGTTACGAGCGAAGCGACGGGTTCGTGCCGATCACCGAGGCAACGCGGGGTCCGGCGGATGAACGGGCGCCTTACGAGGAGTGGAGCGGCCGAGGGCGATGGGTTGCCCCGGTGGGCAGCTCGACCGAATTGCAGGCAAATCTTTCCGCCTTTCACGATTGGCGGACTCGCGGGACCGCATTCAGCGCGGACCGGACCAACGGCGCTGACGCGTCGCTTCGGCTGGTCGGGCGCGGCGTATGGCAATGGAGCGCGCTCGGCTACTGGCAGTGGCGCGACCTCAGGAGCAGCACGGCGAGCCTCGATCCGGCCCGGACTGTCGCGACGCAGGTGCTGCTGCAGGATAAGGTGCCGTCCTACGGCGCTGGCGGCAGTTTCGAGGTGAGGCCCCCGATGCCAACCGGGATCGAGTTGAGGCTCGGTGCAGACACGAGACGAACCAGCGGGGAAACGCGCGAATTCGCGAACTATTCAGCCGGCGCCCCCACGAAGCGGCGCCACGCCGGGGGCGAGAGCTGGACCCTTGGCGGCTTTGCCGAAGCTTCGGCCAC
>DASUZY010000040.1:0-8017 GCA_036376635.1 Sphingomicrobium sp. | reverse complement strand
GCAGCTTCGCCGAACAAGTGATGCAGCAGGACGTAGGCCGTGCCCGGTGACCGAGGCGAGGCGAAATTCCCCACCACGCCGTCGAACCCGAACAGCGCTTTCGTCAGATCCCCCTGATAGTGCCGATCAAGGATGTCGGCCGCGCTGCGCACCGCAAAGTCGTGGACGATTCTGGTTTCAGCCAGCGACAAGCCGGCCATGTCGCGGCCAAGGCTCAACAGCTTGGGGATCGCGCTGACCTTGCGGCCCACGTTCGGCGGCGCACGCAGCAACCACTTCTTGAGCAGCCGAACGACCGTCTCCAGCTCGGCGTGGTAGCGGTCGTACGCTTCCGCGTCGGCCTTGTGATGGCGGCCGATCTCCTTGCGCGTCAGCCCATTGCGGCCCGACAGGAGATAATCACCATCCCCGGGCAGAAAATTGTCGGTCTTGCGGAGGACCACCTTCAGCCCATGCCGCTCGAGCTGCATGTCGCGGATGACCTTTGGCTGGAGCAGGCTGACGGTGTAGCTCGCCGCAGAATTGCGGAAGCCCGGCAGAAACTCGTCCGTGACCGCAGCCCCGCCGACGGTGTCCGCGGCTTCCAGAACGGCGACCTTCAGCCCCTTGCGAGCCAGATAATAAGCACAGGTGAGGCCGTTGTGCCCCGCCCCAATCACAATTGCGTCGTGCAAATTCCCCCCACGGGTTTAGCGCATCAGCACTAGTTCTTCGGCCATGGTCGGATGAAGCGCAACCGTCGCGTCGAAGTCGGCCTTCTTCAGCTTTCCTTTGACCGCAATCGCGGCGGCCTGGAGGATCTCGGGAGCATCGGGACCAATCATGTGGATGCCAACGATTGCGTCGGTCCCCTCATCGACGACCAGCTTGTAGAGCGAGCGCTCGTTGCGGCCGGCGAGGACGTTCTTCATCGCGCGGAAATCGGACGTGTAAGTCTTTACCTGTCCCAGCTTCTCGCGCGCCTGGCCCTCCGTGAGGCCGACCCCGGCAAGGGGAGGGTGGCTGAACACGGCCGAAGGAACGCAGCCATAATCGACCCGCGTAGGCTTGTTGCCGAAGAAGGTGTCGGCGAATGCCTGGCCCTCGCGGATCGCGACCGGGGTTAGCTGGATCCGATCTGTGACGTCGCCGACCGCGAAAATGGACGACACTGAAGATCGGTTGTCGGCATCGACCTTGATCTGGCCCTTGTCGCCGACTTCAACGCCTGCCGCCTCGAGGCCGAGGCCTTCGATGTTCGGCGTTCGGCCGACGGCGAAGAGAAGCTGGTCGGCTTCAATATCGTCGCAGCCCGACATGCTGATATGGAGGGAGCCATCGTCTCGACGCTCCGCCTTTTCGATCGTCGAATGGAACCTGAACTCGATGCCCTTGCGGATCGAGATCTGCATCAATCGGTCGACGACCTGCTGGTCGTACTGGCGGAGAATGACGTCGGTCCGATTGACCAGTGTCACGTGGCTCCCGAACTGGTGGAAGATGCCGGCGAATTCATTAGCGATATAGCCGCCGCCGGCGATCACGATCCGCTTCGGCAGCGATTCCAGATGGAAGACCTCGTTCGAGCTGATCGCATGCTCGATCCCGTCGATGCCGGGCATCGACGGCCGAGCGCCGGTCGCGATCAGGATCTTCTCGGCCGTGATCTCCTTCCCGCTCGCCAACCGGACGGAGTTGGGGCCGGTCAGCTCGGCGCGCTCGTGGAAGATCGTTACGTCGTGATTGGTGAGCGTATCGGTGTAGGCGCCCTCGAGACGTGTCACCTCGGCAAGCACGTTATCGCGGAGCACCTGCCAGTCGAAGCGCTTCTGTGGCACGTCCCAGCCGAACATCGCCGCGTCGTCGAGATCCTCCGCGAAATGCGCGCCGTACACCAGCAGCTTCTTGGGGACGCAGCCGCGGATGACGCAGGTACCGCCGACCTTATATTCCTCAGCGATGGCGACGCGTGCGCCGTAAGCGGCGGAGACGCGCGCTGCGCGGACGCCGCCTGAGCCGGCACCAATCACGAACAGGTCGAAGTCAGCCATCATCGATCTCCATCAGCGGCTTCTCGTCGAATTCACCGCCGTGCTCCAGTTATCGGCATAGGTCTGATGCTTGCCGTCACACCCCGGCTCGCTCGATCAACGCCCTTGTCGACGCATCGAGCTGAGCTTCGCCGGACCCGTCAGCAAGCTGCCGCGCAATCTGCTTCCCAAGCTCGACTCCAAACTGGTCGAACGGGTTGATTCCGAGCAGCACGGCATTGGCGAAGGTGCGGTGCTCATAGAAAGCGATCAATGCGCCAAGCGAGCGAGCGTCCAGCCCATCGAGGAGGATCGTCGAACTTGGGCGATTGCCGGCGTAGCTTTGCTGCGGGTCGTCGCTCTGGCGGCCCTGCATCAAGGCCGCGCCCTGAGCAAAGGCGTTCAACAGCAACAGCCGGTGATGCTCGGGGTCCTGGGCATCGTCGGCTTCCCGGACCGCGATGAATTCGACCGGAGTCAGGACGGTGCCTTGGTGAAGGAGCTGAAATACAGCGTGTTGCGCGTCGGTGCCGGTGCCGCCCCAGGTCACCGGTGCGGTCGGATGGGAGACCGGCTTTCCATCTCTGGTCACCGACTTGCCGTTCGACTCCATCTCCAGCTGCTGAAGATAGAATGGCAACAGGCGCAGCCGCTCATCGTAAGCGAACAGCGACCGGGTCTGGCAGCCTTGCTGCTCGACATAATAGCGATCGGCGAAGGCCGCAATCAGCGGCACGTTTTCCGCGGGGCCGGCGAAACGGAAATGGCGATCCATCTCGGCTGCTCCCTCCAGCAGCGCTTCGAATGCATCCCAGCCCAGCGCCAGCGCTGCGGTGAGACCGACCGAGCTCCACAGCGAAAAACGGCCTCCAACACCCTCTGCGAACTGGAGGATGCGAGTCTCGTCGATGCCCTGGTCGAGCGCGGCCTGCGGGTTCGCGGTCACGGCGATGATGCGGCCGTCGGGATCATCCACCCCAGCCTCGCGCAGCCAGGCTAGCGCGGCTTCCATGTTCGTCAGAGTCTCGAGCGTGGTGAATGTCTTCGACGCAACGACGACCAGAGTCGTCGCCGGATCAAGGTCCTTGACGGCATCGTCGACCGCCGCGCCGTCGATGTTCGACAGGAACCGAACGGTAAGCGTCGAGCTATGACGGCCGAGCGCGTCGACCAGCAGCGCTGGGCCGAGGACCGAGCCGCCGATCCCGATGTGCAAGACACCGGTGACATCACCGAAGGCCCCGGCCTCAATCGCATCGACGAGCGCGCGCATCCGCTGCCGGCGCGCGTTGGCAAGGTCGACGTCCTCCGGCGCTCCGCTGCCGCGCTCGGCGACGTGGGTCGCGGCACGGCCCTCGCTGGTGTTCACCGCGTCTCCGGCGAACAGGGCATCGCGAGCGGCGGCGAATCCCGCAGCTTCGGCGCGCGCCTCGAACTCGCCCATAAGGGCCGCATCCAGATGCGTCTTGGTCCAGTCGAAGTAGATGCCGGCGGCTTCAAATGTCAGCTTGCTCAGGCGGTCGGGTTCCTCGGCAAACAGGTCACCGAGCCGTTTCATCGAAGGTTTGTCCATCGCCGCCGCACATAATGCCGAACCCGCCATTTGCCAGCCCGCTTGACCTTCACGGCTGTGGCGGAAACAAGCGAACCGATGGATTGGCCCCTCTCCCGCCGTGGCAAGCCCACGGCGCCCGCCGCAAAATCGGAGACCAAGGAGAGCCCGGGCTCCCTGCTCCGCTTCGTACTAGGAATTGCGATCCTCGCCTGGGTGATGCGCAGCTTCATCCTGCAGCCGTTTTACATCCCGTCCGGATCGATGGTGCCGACGCTGTACATCGGCGACTATCTCGTCGTCGCCAAATGGCCCTACGGTTACTCGCGTTACAGCTTCCCATTCGCGTTGCCCGCATTCCACGGACGAATTGGTGATCACTTGCCGCAGCGCGGCGACGTCGTTGTGTTCCGTCATCCAACCGAAGACTCGGATCTCGTAAAGCGGGTCATCGGCCTTCCCGGGGACACGGTTGAGCTAAGCGATGGGCGGATCATCCTGAACGGCCGCCTGGTGCCGCGCCGCCCGCTTGGCCCGGCGAGGGTCGAGGTGACGGACAACAGCCCATGCCGTGTTGTTCCCCCGGCGACATCTGTCGTGGCGAGCCTCGGGGGTCACGATTATTGTCTCTACCGGTCGTTCCTCGAGGCTCTGCCCAGCGGCCGCAGCTACACGGTGCTTGACCAGGTCGATCACGGACCGGCCGACGACTTTCCCCCAACCACGGTGCCTGCCGGCCATGTTTTCCTGATGGGGGACAATCGCGACGACAGCCTCGACAGCCGCTTCCCAGGCTACGAAGGAGGGATCGGAATGGTCCCGACCGAGAATCTCATCGGCCGCCCGCTGGTCACCTTCTGGTCGACCGACGGCAGTGCGTCCTGGGTGAAGCCCTGGACCTGGTTCACCGCGCTCCGCTGGAACCGCATCGGGAATGGCTACGAGGGCGTCGCGGAATGACCGATGAAGTCACCGACTTCGTGCGCGAGAAGTTGGGGCACGAGCCCCGCGATCTCACCCTGTTTCAGCTCGCGCTCACCCATTCGAGCGTTGGAAAGGACAGCTACGAGCGCCTTGAGTTTCTCGGCGATCGGGTACTGGGAATGGTGATCGCGCGCGCGCTGTACGAACGCTATCCGACCGAGCCGGAAGGCAATCTGTCGAGGCGGTATAATGGCCTGGTCGATCGCGAGACCTGCGCCGAGAATGGACGCGAGATCGGCGTGCCCGAACTGGTACGTCTCGGCAAACAGGCTCGCGAGGATGGCGCAAGCCAAAGCGAGAACGTGGTCGGCGATGTCGTCGAGGCGCTCATCGGCGCCCTGCTGCTCGATGGCGGCGTGGAGGCCGCGGAGCGGTTCATCCTGAAGCTTTGGGAGCCCGACCTCGCGGTTCAGCGGCGCGCGCCGCAGCATCCCAAATCCGCGCTTCAGGAGCTTGCCGCGGCAAAGGAACTGAAGGCGCCGCTCTACGAAGTGGTGTCGCGGACCGGAGCGCATCATGCGCCGAGGTTCACGGTCCGCGTTTCGGTGCCGACGTTGGGCGATGCCACCGCCGAGGGGTCGAGCAAGCAGGAAGCCGAAACCGCTGCGGCGGCCGCGCTGTTATCCCAGTCGAAGTGATCGATCCGCACACCAAAGCCGGCTTTGTCGCCGTTATCGGCGCGCCCAACGCGGGTAAGTCGACGCTCGTCAATGCTCTCGTCGGGCAGAAGGTCGCGATCGTCAGTCCCAAGGCGCAAACGACGCGCTCGCGGCTGATGGGGATTGCCATCGAGGACAACGCGCAAATTCTACTGGTCGATACGCCCGGAATCTTCGAACCGAAGCGTCGCCTGGACCGCGCAATGATCGCGGCGGCCTGGACCGGAGCGCAGGACGCGGACCTGATCCTGTTGGTGATCGATGCCGCCATCGGCGTCACTGCCGAGGTCGTTCGAATCTTCGATTCCCTCGACGATCGCCAGCACCCGCTGTTCCTGGTGCTCAACAAGGTCGACCTGATGAAGAAGCCCGGACTGCTGGCGCTGTCGGCGCGTCTCACCGACCGGCTGGAGCCCGACCAGGTGTTCATGGTCAGCGCGGCAAACGGCGACGGCGTGGCCGATCTCAAGCGCGCGCTGGCCGAGGCCATGCCCGAAGGCCCGTGGCTCTACCCTGAAGACGACGTCTCAGACGCAACCGACCGGATGATCGCCGCCGAGCTCACCCGGGAGCAGCTAGTCAATCAGCTGCACCAGGAGTTGCCCTACGCGACCGCGATCGAGACCGAGACCTGGGAGGACCGTCCCGACGGCTCGACCGCCATCCGCCAGCAAATCCTCGTCGAGCGGGATAGCCAGAAGGCGATCGTGATCGGCAAGGGCGGACAGCGGTTGAAGGCCATCGGCGCCGCTTCGCGCGAGCAGATCGCCGAGCATCTCGGCCGGCCAGTGCACCTGTTCCTGCATGTGAAGGTGAATCCCCGCTGGGACGAGGATCGCGGCCTCTATCGCGAGATCGGACTCGATTGGGCCGATTGAGCCTGAAGCACCTCGGCGACGAACTCGGGCACCAGCTCTCCTGCCCGTCCAATTCTGCTCTCATTGAACAGATAGCTGCCGAGGCTCGGCTCAAGGTTGATCTCCAGCGTTTTCGCGCCGCAGTAGCGAGCGGTCTGGACGAACCCGGCAGCGGGATAGACTGCGCCTGAAGTCCCGATCGAGACGAACAGATCGCAACGCTGGATCGCTTCGTCGATGCGCTCCATCTCGTACGGCATTTCCCCGAACCAGACGATGTCCGGGCGAACCTTCCCCTCGACAGAGCAGATCGGACAGAGTGCGCCTTGCCCCATCGGTCCTAGCCATTCGAACCGCTCGCCGCAGGCGGTGCACAAGCCGCTGCTCAGCTCTCCATGCATGTGGATCAGACGCCTCGAGCCTGCCCGTTCGTGCAGGTCGTCGACATTCTGCGTGACCAGCAGCAGCTCGCCCGGCCATTCCGCATCGAGCTTCGCCAGCGCCTCGTGCGCTGCGTTTGCCTTCACGGTATGTAGCTTCGCCCGCCGCGCATCGTAGAAGGCGTGAACCAGTGCCGGATCCCGGCGGTAAGCCTCCGGGGTGCAGACATCCTCGACCCGGTGCCCCTCCCACAGCCCGTCGGGACCGCGGAAAGTTGCCAGGCCGCTCTCTGCCGACACTCCCGCTCCGGTGAGGATCACGATCCTGCTTATGCGGTCAAAATCCATTCTCTCCGCCTAGAGCGTCCTCTGCGTCCACGGAAGAATGCTTGTGCGACTCGCCTATGCGTGATTGTTTCCGCCCCGGACCGACCCCAGCGGCCCAAGGAGGAGGGGTTTCCATGCACAAAGCTATTCCATTGACGATCGCGGCAGTTGCCGCGCTTGGCGTAAGCGGTTGCACCAAAGGGGCGAAGGCGGCGGCCGACCCGGCCCAGATCGAACAGTCGATCCGGGCCCAGGAGGCGCAGTGGCAGAAGGACTATGCGGCGAAGGATATGAACGCGCTTGCGGCGCATTATGCCGATGATGCCGAGCTCGGCGATGCCGGCACGGCGGTTGTCAGCGACGACGTCAATCGCCGCAAGGAGCTTCAGAACCTGATCACCGATCCGAACCTGAAGCTGACCTTTTCCGCAGACAAGGTAGAAGTCGCAAGCTCGGGCGACATGGCATACAGCCGCGGTCATTTCGCGATCACCACCACCGATCCGAAGACCAACAAGCCGGTCGATGGTCAGGGGTCTTATCTGACCGTCTATAAAAAGCAGGCGGACGGCAGCTGGAAGGCGACCGAGGACTTCATCACTCCCGGCCCGGCGCCGGCAGCGGCAAAGTAAGGAGAACCGAGGTTGATGCGGACATGACTGGGGGAAAGGTCCGCATCGGCATCGGGGGATGGACTTACGCGCCGTGGCGGGGCGTCTTCTATCCGGACAAGTTCCCGCAGGCGAAGGAGCTCGAATATGCGTCGAGCCAGCTTGGCGCGATCGAGATCAATGCGACCTTCTACGGCCGGCAGAAGCCCAAGAGCTGGGAGGCCTGGGAAAAGGTCGCGCCTGAAGGCTTTCAGTTCGCCATCAAGGGCTCACGCTTCTGCGTGATGCGCTCTCGCCTGTGCGAAGGCGAAGAAGGGATCGGGAATTTCTTCGCTCAGGGGTTTGCCGCGCTTGGACCCAAGCTCGGCCCGATCCTGTGGCAGTTCGCCGGCCGTCGAAAGTTCGACCGCGACGATATCGCCGGGTTCATCGACCTGCTGCCCGAACAGCTCGACGGCATTAAACTCCGACACGCGATCGAACCCCGGAACGAGAGCTTCAGGGACGAGAAATTCTTCGAGCTCTGCAAGGCGCGCAACATCGCCATCGTGTTCGAGGATTCCGACGAATATCCTTGCATCGAAGCCGACACGGCCGATTTCGCCTACGCGCGTCTGCAGCGGATGAGGGAAGAGATC
>DASUZY010000039.1:0-3481 GCA_036376635.1 Sphingomicrobium sp. | reverse complement strand
CGATCCCGCTTTATGATGCCCATCTCGCTATCATCCTATAAAGCCAAGGTGTTTTGCCGCGGATCGTCAGACGGCGGACGCCGAAGCCGGCGTGCGTCGGCAGCTTGCTTGACCCTGGCATCATCGAGATCCCCGGCCCGGATCACCCAGGGAGCGCCCTTGCAGTGCTGGGTAGCGGGCAAGCTTTTCTCCTGGATGAGCCGGCGCACAGTTGCTTCGCTGACATTCAGGACTTTGGCTGCTTCTTCCAGCGTGACCTCGCCGCGCTCAGCGCGCTCCCCCTCACGATAAGGCGGGATGCCGCGATGATTGCGCAGGAAGCAGACCCGCGAACGGGTCCAGCCGTTGCCGCGCCCAGTTGTCTTGCCGGCGCGGTTGAGGATGGGCGCAATCGCCTTGTCGGGCAGCTGCCGGGCGAGCGCCGTGACGAGTTCGACAACGTCGACATCCGTTCCCCAGCGATGCTGGCCGGCGCGGTTCTTGCGCACGCGCAGCGCCGTGTGGTCACCGCCCGCCCAGCGGATCACGAGATCGAGCGCGTCCTCCTCGACCCGCACCACGATCTCCTCGATCAGTGTGCGGATGATCCGCTTGCGGGTCGCCGGCGTCGCCCCAGGGCTATTCCAGGCGACCTCCACATCACGGCCTAGCGCAAGCAGACGTTGACGTTCGGCCTCGGTGAATGTCGTCTGCGCCGTTGCCGCCAACCCGTCCCGCTCCTCTTCGAGAGCGCGGACGACGAGCAGGCGCTCATTCCAGCGTTGCTCCAGCTCGGCGGCGACCAATCGGTTCTCGGGATCAACCGCGTCGTATTGCCGTCGAGCCCGCGCTGCCTCGTAATGGGCCTGCTCGATCGCCAACTCGATCTGACGCTGTTTCTCCGCATTCTCGGTACGCTGCGCTTCCATGGCGCCGATCGCCGCCTCGATACCAAGCGGCTGTAGTCGCTCGATCACCTCGGCACCGACAGCGCGGTCGATCCGCATGCCGCCGAACGAGATGCAGCGGTCGCCGCCATGGTTGATCTGGCCACCCCGGCAGTGATAGCGGCCCGAGCTGCCGTTCTCGCCGCTGTAGGCGACGTGCAGCTTGCGACCGCAATGGCCGCATCGCAGCAGGCCGGCCAGCAGCGCCTCGCCGCGCCGGACCGAGCCGCGGCTCATGAAACTTTTGCCGTTGGCATTGTCAGCGATCAGCCGCTGGTTTCTCTCGAACTCCGCCCAGCTAATGTAACCTTCGTGATGGTCGGGGATCAAAACCTCCCAGCTGCTGCGCTCCTTGCGGAAGCCACGCACGATCCGTTTCCGCCCGGCCTCGATGGTGATGCGGCTGCCGGTTCGGCCAAAGACGTAGGCGCCGGCATAGATCGGGTTCGTGAGCAGGTGATGCAGCGTGTTGTAGACCGGCAGTTTCCAAACGATCTTGCGGCCTTCCGGACCGTATTCGGTCGCTGGTAAGGGCAGCCGCTGCTGTCGCATCCAGAGATGGACTTGGCGCACAGTCTGCAGCTCGGCGAATTTGTTGAAGGCCAGCATGATCGCCTCCTGCACCCGACGATCAGGGTCTTTCTCGATGCGATCGTGCGACGTCTTCACGTAGCCGATCGCTACGGTAAGGAAGAGCTCGCCGCGCCGGGCCTTTTGTTTCAATGCTTCAAGCGAGCGCTGGCGAAACAGCGACAACTCCATCTCGCTCATCGTGCCTTTCATGCCGAGGAGCAGGCGATCGTTGGGATGCCGCGGGTCATAGACGCCATCCTCATCGATGATCAGCGTGCCGACCAACCCGCAGAAATCGAGCAGCGTGTGCCAGTCGCGCCCGTTGCGGGCGAGCCGCGAGGCCTCGATCGAGACGACCGCACCGACCCGGCCCTCACAGATCGCGGCCAGCAGCTTCTCGAAGCCGGGGCGCGAGATACCGGAACCGGACCTGCCGAGATCGTCGTCAATCACCTCAATGGCGCCCCAGCCGAGAGCGCGGGCGCGATCGACAAGGCCGTATTGCCGGCGCCGGCTTTCGTGATTGTGCAACACCTGGTCGCTGGTCGATTGGCGAATGTAGATAAAAGCCCCACGGGCGAGGTGGTCAGGCGTGATCCTGGTCATCACCTGCCTCCGCACCGTCGTGATCCGCTGTTTCGGTCTGGCGCCGCTGTGCGCCGGCCGCCTCGGCCAGCAAAACCTGCAGCAGCAGTGCCAGCTTGCTCCGCAGGTCGGGTTGAAACTCCGTCGCCTGCACCCTCTTGTCGAATAGGTCCCTCTGACTGCCTCGCGTTCTCCGCATCGCCGGCTCCGTTGCATGGGGGTAGGCTCCCCGTGCATGAGGCCATCAGGGCATCGAGCAGCGCGCGCAGATCCCTCAGCCGCTCGATCGACAGTCGCGGAGAGGCAACCAACGCTTCGGCGCCCCGACTTGCATCGGTCATCCACGCCGGTAGCAGCGCCAGCGTGCGATCAGGTTGTCGAATGATGAAGTGCACCATGCCGACGTGCCGTTTCGCGCCAATGACGGTAACGACTTCGCCGCTACGCGGATGGAACGGATAGAGGATCCGAACCTCTACTGCCGGACACCCGGCAGTATGACGCTGCTTCGAGCGGCACCGGGAAGACCCACATTGCCCTGGCCCTGGGTCTTGCCGCCTGTCAGCGGGGGTTCTCCGTTGCCTTCGCGACCGCCGCTGGCCTCGTCCATCAGCTCCAAGAAGCGCGCGACGAGCGCCGCCTGTTGCGACTGCAGCAGACCCTCGCCGCCGCAAAGCTGCTGATCGTCGATGAATTGGGCTACGTGCCACTCTCCCAAACCGGCGCGGAGCTGTTGTTCGAGATCTTCAGCCAGCGTCATGAGCGCAGCTCGACCATTGTTACCTCCAATCTGCCGTTTGAGGAATGGACGAGCGTATTCGGGTCCGAACGTTTGACCGGCGCGCTGCTCGACCGGCTGACCCACCACGTTCAGATCCTCGAGATGAACGGCGAGTCCTATCGCCTGAAGCACTCCAAGGCCCGGCGACAGCGCCAGCTTGTTCAGGAGACGGGCATCGCCGTCGACCCTGATACCGGCGAAATCCTCGACCCCTGATCATAACCAAGCCGGCAATGCGCATCGGACCCCATGAGGGTCCCCTGCATATCAATCAGCAGCGCCGGGTGTGGCCGACTTTTACTCCGCCGCAGTGGCCGGCTTTTGCTCCGCCGTTGACACAAACACGGACTCGACATGCCGGCGGTAATGATCACAGCAGCAATCGACCCAGCCGTCGAGCGGCGCGCCGCCGCTTTGGGAATCAGCCAGTTCCTTAGAAAGCCTCTAACCGCGCCATCGCTGCTTTGTGCGATCCGCCAAGCCATTGGATAGGTGTTGCAGCGCAAAGAGAAGGTCTGATTTCCACCCTCTGCGCTCATCAGATCGAGGATCGGAAAGGGCAGCTCTGGATCGATGCGGACCCCCATACGGACCGCCACGGAAGAAGCTAACCAAA
>DASUZY010000038.1:0-4748 GCA_036376635.1 Sphingomicrobium sp. | reverse complement strand
TTTTTCGGCGTCGGTCGCGGCCGCAAGTTCGGGCACCGAAGTCTGCAGCCGATCCTCGGTGAACTTCGCCATCGTCTTCGCGACGCTGACGTAATGCGGGTGAACGCCGGAGGAGATAATCGTCTTGTTCCGCCGGGTGATGCGATGCGCCATCGAGATGGCTTCCCACATCGCGGTCGAACCGTCGTACATCGAGGCGTTCGCGACCTCGCAGCCGAACAGGCGAGCTACCTGAGTCTGGAACTCGAACAACATCTGCAGCGTGCCCTGGGCGATCTCGGGCTGGTAGGGCGTGTAGCTGGTCAGGAACTCGCCGCGCTGTATGATGTGGTCGACGCTGGCGGGCACGTGATGGCGGTATGCGCCGCAGCCGAGGAAGAATGGCCCATCGCCAGCGACCATGTTCTTACGCGACAAGGCCGTCATGTGCCGCTCGACCGCCATCTCGGAGGCGTGCATCGGCAGGCCCTCAATCGGGCCAGTCAGCCGCGCCGCCTCGGGCACGTCACGGAACAATTCGTCGATCGAGCTGGCGCCGATCACCCGCAGCATCTCGCTACGGTCGGCGTCGCTCAGCGGCAAATAACGCATCAGGCGGGCTTCCTCATGATGAAGCGAAGACGGACGTAGTCGGCGATATTGGAGCCGATGCGATCGGCAACGGCAGCCCCGATCTCGGCGCGCTCCGCCTCGGGCACTCCGGCTCGATCGAGCCACCCCTTGCGGAAGGTCGTGACCCAGGCGGCAATGCCGTGGTCTAGTGGCGTCGGCCGTTCGATCAACCGCGCATCAATCTCGCGGAAGCCGGCGGCTTCGTAGATTTCGGCAAACTCTTCTGGCGAAGGATACCAGTTGCCGGCCTCTGTGGGGGGCACATAGCCGCGGATGATCAGCTCTTCGTCGAGCGCATCGCGAAGGCTTCTGAGATTATCCTCCCCGCCCATCTCTCCAGCGAATCGGCCACCGGACTTGAGGGCCCGGAAGATCGCTCGCGCGGCCTGCTCTTTCTGGAGCACCCAGTGCAACGTGGCGTTAGAGAAGGCTGCGTCGAACTCGGCGAAGAATTGCATGTCCTCGGCTGGTAGCAGAAGCGCGTCGACTCCTTTCGCCCGAGCCGCCGCGATCATTTCCGGCGAATTGTCGATCCCAAGCACGGTCGAGCCGCGTTCGATGATCTTCAGCGTCAGTGTTCCTTCGCCGCAACCGACGTCGAGGATCCGCTCTCCCGCCTGAGGATCTAGCAGGTCGACCGCAGCGCCTCCCAGCTCCGCGACAAAAGCGCCGACGCGGGCATAATCACCTGCATCCCATTTGCTGGTTGAGGTGGCGGCTTGGCTCAAAGCGTCTCGACCCACGAGCGATACGCGCCTTCGTCCATCAAACCGTCAAGCTCGCCTGGGTTGTCGAGGCGGAGCTTGAAGAACCAACCCTGCCCTTCCGGGTCGCTATTCACAAGCGAGGGATCGTCGGCGACGGCTTGATTACCTTCGGTCACCTCGCCCGAGACCGGCGCGTAGACATCAGAGGCGGCCTTCACCGACTCAACGACGGCGGCTTCTTGGCCTTTCATCAGCTTGCGCCCCGCCTCGGGCACCTCGGCGAAGACAATGTCGCCAAGCTGCTCCTGCGCGTGATTGGAAATGCCGACCGTCGCAGTGTCGCCGTCGACACTGACCCACTCATGTTCCTTGGTGAAGTAGACAGGCATCAGGCAGCTCCCTTTCGGTGATAGCGGTGCGGAACGAAGGGCATGGGCACAACCCTGGCGTCGAACAGCTTACCCCGTTGTTCGAGCTTCAGAGTGGTACCAGTCGCTGCAAGCTGGCTTGCGACATAGCCCATGGCGATGGGACGCTGGAGCGACGGTGAAAATCCACCGCTGGTGATCTTGCCGACTTCATTGCCCTCGCCGTCGAGAATCAGCGCACCCTCTCGGACCGGCTGGCGGCCTTCGACTTCAAGGCCGACGCGCGTCAGCGGCGCTCCGTTTCCAAGCTCGGCGAGGATCCTCAGGGATCCCGGAAATCCTCCTTCGGAGCGACGGCGCTTGTTGATGGCGAAGGTGAGCCCGGCCATCACCGGGGTGGTTCGGGTGTCGAGATCATGCCCGTACAGCGGAAGGCCGGCTTCCAGCCGCAACGAATCACGAGCGCCGAGACCGATCGGCTTGGCCAGCTCGTGAGCAGTAATCGCATCAGCGAGGTCTGCTGCCGCAACCGCTGGCACCGAAATCTCGAAGCCGTCTTCACCAGTATAGCCCGATCGGCTGATCCAAAGATTCCGACCCCGCCAGTTGAATGGACTACCCTGCATGAAACTGAGTTCACTGACGCCAGGGATGATCGTTTCCAGGACCTCGGCAGCTTTGGGACCCTGCAGGGCCAGGAGCGCCTGCTCCTTCATATAGTCGATCACCACCTCGCCCGGCAGATTCTCGCCCATGTAGGCAATGTCGCCTTGTTTGGTGGCGCCGTTGACGACGACGTAGAAGTCATCACCACGCCGAGTGGCCATCAAGTCGTCGACGATCCCGCCGTCTTCCTGAAGCAGCAGCGAATATTTCGGTTTTGTATCCGCGGCGTTGACGAAGTCGCCGGGCATGAGCCTTTCGAGCGCCTCTGCCACTCCGCGGCCGTGGATAAGCAGCTGTCCCATGTGGCTGACATCGAACAGGCCCGCATTCTCGCGGGTCCAGAGATGCTCGGCCATGATGCCCTCGTATTGGACAGGCATCTCGTACCCGGCGAAGGGCACCATTCGGCCTCCCTTTTCGCGGTGCCATCGATCAAGCGGTAGCTTCTCGAGCGTTGTCGCCGGTGCGCCTTCGCCACCCTGCGGATCACCGCTCATTGGAGTGCCTCGGGCCTGGGTCTCGTCGGTCGGACCGTCATGGACTTCCCTGCTCATCACGCGCTCCGGAAAAAAGGTGCGACCGCCAGGGCGCAATGATGGCCCCGGTTGCCGCCCCCGTCTGTCCCTAGCGCCTGAGAGCTTTGCCCCTTCGGCGGCCCACCAACGCTTAAGCGACGGCGAACACTTTCCAGACTGTCAGGCGCGCGCGGTCCCTTGTGCCTGAGAGATTCCGGGGGCGGTTGCTCCTTCGGCGCCGTTCTTTCGAACGAACTCTCCCGCGCGGCCATCCGGGAACGCAAGCTCCCGGCGACGCGGCGTGCCTTGGCTGGCGCGCACGCGCGAGTCAACGCGACTTTCGGTGAAGTCTTAGCGGGTTGCGTTGTACTTGAGCTGGTCGCGGGTCATCTGGAACCCCACGAGATGCTCATAGGTCGCTGCCGCCACCGCGGCGCGAACGCCAGGTTCCGACATCGGATCGATCGCTGCATCGCTTTCACCGGACTTGCGCGGACGGGTTAGGATCGCCTTCACGTTGTCGGGAAGCGTTGCAGAGGCACGGTTGACCCGGATGCTCGCCTGCCCTCGAGTCGTTGCGTGTAGGCTGCCCGCAGGGAAATTGAGCTCGACATAGCCGATCTGCTTCGCCGAGATGGTCGAGCCACCGCGCAGCGCGACGTCGAAATAGGGAAGAACGATCTTCCGCGCTGGCCCGGCGTCGCGACGAAGCGCGGTAACGGTAAAGGTGACCGTCGAGACAACATCCGCGCCCGATTCCTGACAATATGACCGCAGCTGGGTCATCGTCGCGCTGACGTCGATCGCGTTCTCGTCCGTGCTTCCAGCCGGATTGAAAAGCGTGATGTCCCCCGTACCGGTCGGTATCCCGACCACCGGACAGGTGCTACGGACCGCGTAGACCCCACCCCCATTCTCGCCAGTGAGATCTCCGGCGTGACGGCATCCCGCCAGGAGTGTCAGGGATATCAGTGCGGCAAGGCGAAGCTTCACTAGCGGTAATCCTCAAGCGGTCAGCAGGCCGCGTTCATAGGAAGGGCCTTCTATGGCTGCAAGCGATGCCTTACATGGCCTGCACCGTGAATGAACTATCCCCCTTACGCGTTCTGATCGCAGCGCCCCGCGGTTTCTGCGCCGGAGTCGATCGTGCGATCCAGATCGTCGAGCTCGCGATCGAGCGCTTCGGTGCGCCCGTCTATGTCCGCCACGAGATTGTCCATAACCGCTTCGTCGTCGACCGGCTTCGCGAGCTTGGCGCCATTTTCGTGGACGAACTCGACGAGGTGCCTGACGACCGCCCGGTGGTGTTCTCGGCGCACGGCGTCCCGAAATCGGTGCCGGCAGCCGCTCGCACCCGGGGGCTGACCTATGTCGATGCGACCTGCCCGCTCGTTTCCAAGGTGCACCGCCAGGCCGAGCGGCTGATCGACGAGGGCAGGCACATCCTGTTCATCGGCCACGGCGGCCACCCGGAGGTGATCGGCACGTTCGGCCAGGTGCCAACAGGAAAGATCACCCTCGTCGAGACGGTGGAAGATGTTGCACGGATCGACGTCGCCGATTCCCAGAACCTGGCATTCCTCACCCAGACCACCCTGTCGGTGGATGACACTGCGGCGATCGTTGAAGCGCTGAAGGCGCGTTATCCCACGATCCGGGCCCCCCGGAGCGAAGACATCTGCTACGCCACCTCGAATCGCCAGGCAGCCGTCAAGGCGATCGCAGGCGAATGCGACCGGATGCTCGTGATCGGCGCACCCAATAGCAGCAATTCCCTGCGGCTTGCCGAGGTGGCCGAGCGCCTGGGCGTCACGTCACGGCTGATCGAGCGGGCCTCGGAGATCGATTGGGAGTGGCTTGGTACACCCCAAACCGTCGGG
>DASUZY010000037.1:0-15839 GCA_036376635.1 Sphingomicrobium sp. | reverse complement strand
AACCGGCTTGTCCACGCCTGTCCCCCTGCGCGGGCGTGACACTACGCAATAATGCCGATCAAGGGAAGTTGAGCTGTAGGGTCGACGGCAGCACTCGCGGTCAGGCTTCGGACCGCCGCCCCACTATTTCCACGTCAGCTTGGGTGGAAAGCTGCCATTAACAGTGGTCGAATTGTCTGAGGCTTGAAGAATAACAATACTCTTCGGTTGGCAGCTGCAGAGTAACTCTAGTTTTCCCATTGCCCGTTCCCAGATCAAAGGAACCGCCTCGGCTCTCCGTTCCCGTCACCACTATCCGCGCGCCTCTTGGCCGGTAATGCCAACTATAGCGGACGCGAGAATTTTCAGTCCCTTCGCTATTGTCGACCTCCAGGAGCCTATGTGTCCAAAGAACCCGGTAAGATCGCCCGCGCTTCTGCAGGAGCGACACGTTGACCCCTGATGCCCCTGTCCCATGCATCGTCGAATAGCGAACTTCGACGGTCCGACTCTGATCGATTGCTGGACCTGGTCGAACATCGTGGATCCACCAACCGAGCCCATTTTCCGCGCAGGCATCACTGAACGGGCGTTTCGCAGGATCGCAGCCAGCTAAGCTCGCCCCCGGAACTAGCGAAAAGGATTGCAGTAGGATCATAAACGCCGCGATCATCGGATCGCAATTTCGCAGGCAGTTCTAATGTCTGCAATGGCTCGAAAGCGCCATTCGCCGGCTGGATGAAGCGATGTTTGGATATGGGCTGAGCTAAGCAGTCACCCTACAGCCCGATTGACCGCTTTTTAGAGGGGGCTCCATCGAACCGCCCTCGGGCTCCTCACCCCTGGACTATATCTCAATCGAACATTCACTCTCGAAAGAATGAGTGTTGAAATCGGATCGCGTTTTGGGCACGATGCGCAAAGGACCAGCGTGTCCAGGGGAGAGATCATGAAGAAAGCAACTTTCTGGACGACGGCATCTGCAGTCGCGCTCGTTTGGTGTGGCGACGCGAACGCGCAGGCTGCGCAGACAACGCAGGCTCAAACGAACAGCTCCGCCGCTTCCGACAGTCAGCCGGAGTCGATCGTGATCACCGCTCGCCGGCGCTCGGAGAATCTGATGCGGACGGCGATCTCGGCGACGGTGCTCAGCGGGACCGACCTTGCGAACAAGGGCGTCGTCACGGTCGATGCCCTGCAGTTTGCCGCTCCGAGCATCACGGTCAACAACTTCGGCCAAGGCAACGATTTCAACGTCCGCGGAATCGGCAAGGGCGAGCACAACACGCAGACGACGACCGGCGTCATCACCTATCGGGACGGCGCGCCGACTTTCCCGGGCTACGTTACCGAAGAGCCCTATTACGATATTGCCAACATCCAGATCCTTCGGGGTCCCCAGGGCACGATCGTCGGGCAGAATGCGACTGGCGGCGCGGTGTTCGTCAACTCCAACGATGCCGCTCCCAACGGCGGATATCACGGGTATCTCGCCGCCAATTACGGCAACTACAACGATGTCGGCGCGCAGGGGGCGGTCAATATCCCGATGAGCAGCACCTTCGCGGCTCGTGTTGCTTTCTATGGCGAGCGTCGGGACAGCTTCTATCACATCACCGGTCCGGGCGGTGCAGCATATCCCTATAATCCCGGCGACCTCCGAATGTACGCGGGTCGCTTAAGTCTGACCTGGAAGCCCTCGAGCCAACTGACGATCGTGTCGAAGACCGACCTCGATTATCTCGACATGGGCGCTTATCCGTCAGACCCCTATACTGACAGGTTCCGCTTCCTACCGGGCACCAGCACGCCCAATCCCGGCTACACGGATCTGTTCGATATCGGGGCAAATACCCCGCAGCAGGGCCGCGACAAGTTCATCCGCGAGATCCTGCGAATCGATTATCAATTCGATGGCGGCATTCGCTTCCGTTCGGTTTCCGCCTGGGCGAAGGCCAACACGAAGTACGAGACCGACCTCGACGGGACTTCGGGGGGGACGGAGTATTTCTTCGACTCTGTCGACGAGCGGCAGATATCTCAGGAATTCAACCTGATCTCGCCGGACACGCAGCGCTTTACGTGGCTGCTCGGCGCGTTCGGCGTCTGGAACGACTATACTTTCCTGAAGCCGTATCAGTTTGTGATCGACCTCGCCTATCCGTTCAATCTGCCGCAATACCAATACAAGCTTCAGGGGGTGAACCCGGAGCGGTCGCTCGCCGTGTTCGGCCAGGTCGGATACGCCATCACCCCGGACCTCAAGGCCGAGCTTGGCGGCCGCTATACGTGGAGCCGGACCAGGAACAACGTCGACGTACTGCAATACGGTACGTACATTCTCGACCAGCAGGCGGCCCAGTACCACAACTTCTCGTACAAGGCGTCGCTGGGTTGGACCGTCGATCCACACAACTTCTTGTATGGGTTCGTCGCAACGGGCTTCCGGCCAGGCGGACTCAACGTCCCCGTTGGACTAGGCCAGCCTGCACCGTTCGATTCCGAGAAAGTGCAGTCGTTCGAAGCCGGATGGAAGGGCACCTTCGCCGGCGGCCACGTCCGAACCACGATCGACGGCTTCTACAACAACTACAAGAACTTCCAGGTGACGGTCGGCTATCCGCTGTTCCCGACATTCGGGTTCGAGCTCAATGTGCCCGGCACGACGAAGATCTACGGTATCGAGGCAGAAATCGAGGCAAAGATCGGCAGGTTGTCGCTCGATGCTGGAGTCAATGCCCTCCACAGCGAGATTGCCCAATTCTTTGCGGTGGACCCTCGTATTGCGACAACGTCGGCGTGCAATCCGTTCACCGGACCGGCGAGCGCGACCTGCATCAATCTCAAAGGCAAAGAGCAGACCTACGCGCCGAACTTCACGTTCAACGCATCGGCGTCCTACGACTTTGATCTGGGACATGGCGACACTCTGACGCCCCGGGTGAACTACGGACACATTGGCCCGCAGTGGGCGACGCTGTTCGAGAATCCGCTGCTCGGCGATCGTCTGAGCGACCGGAATATCGTCAACGCTCAGCTCACCTTGGCCCATCAGAGCTGGAGTCTCACCGCTTACGCGACCAACCTCACCAACCAGCACTATGTCGCTGCGCTCAACAGCGGCCTCGATTTCGCCGGTGCCCCGCGCCAGTACGGGATCAAGGTGCAGAAGATCTTCTGAGGTCAGGGTTCGGTCGGCTTCCATGTCTTGGGAGCCGGCCGTCCCCCAGCGGCAGCCGCAAACCGATCATGCAATCTTATAGTCTGACGGTCGACAAGTTCCTCGACCATGCCGCCAAATGGTTCGGCGATCGAGAGGTCGTCGAAGCCGATGCCGGCAAGGTCGTGTCGCGGATGACTTATTCGGTCCTCAGGGAACGCAGCAACCGCATGTCGGGGGCGCTCGCAGCGCTCGGCCTGCAGCAAGGGGACCGGGTCGGTACCCTCGCCTGGAACACCTTGCATCACTTCGAGATCTATTACGCGGCGATGGGCGCGGGCTTCGTCTGCCACACGCTCAACCCGCGGCTCACGGTCGAGCAACTGGCAGCGATGGTGAACGAGGCGGAGGATCGTACCCTCGCCGTCTCGGAAGATCTCCTGCCGCTCCTCGAGAAGCTGGCACCGCATTGTCGAACGGTCGAGCACATCATCATTCTGGACGCGGGCTCGCCGACACGGCGTCTCGATGGCCCAGCAGCAACCGTCTGGTTGTACGAAGACCTGCTCGCATCCCAAGGAACACCATTGCCTTGGGGAGAGTTCGATGAGCAGTCCCCCGCGGGGCTCTGCTACACGTCCGGGACGACAGGCCGGCCGAAGGGCGTGCTCTACACCCATCGGTCCAACTATCTTCACACACTGAGGTCTCTCCAGGCGGATGCGATGGCCATTCGTCACGAGGATTCCGTGCTCGTGGCCGTACCGATGTTTCATGCGAATGGATGGGGAATGCCCTTTGCCGGGCCCGCGGTCGGCGCCAAGCTTGTGCTGCCTGGGCGGCACACAGATGGACAGAGCCTCGCTGGCTTGATGCACGAGGAACAGGTCACGATTGCAGTCGGCGTCCAGACGGTTTGGCTCGGCCTTGTCGAACAGTTGAAGGAAGACGGGTCGGACCTGCCGGCGCTTGAGCGAGTAGTGATCGGGGGATCCAATTGTCCGGACGCCCTGCTCCGCCAGATGGAGGAGGGATTGGGCGCCTACGTTCAGACCAGTTGGGGAATGACCGAGCTTTCACCCTTGGGGACGATCTCTCCGTCCACGGCAGAGGTTAAGGGCGCGCGCGCATCCGGTCGTCCGCCATTGGGGCTCGATCTGAAGCTGACCGATGCGCGCGGGAAAACACTCCATCAGCAACGCGGCGAGGTCGGCCACTTGAAGGCCAAGGGAGCGAGCGTTGTCGACCGCTACTTCAAGGCCGATTCCGACGCGCTCGATGAAGAGGGTTATTTCGATACGGGCGATCTCGCGACGATCGATGAAGACGGAAACCTTACGATCTGCGGAAGGTCGAAGGACCTCATCAAATCCGGCGGTGAGTGGATCAATCCGGCGGAGATCGAGGCTATCATTGGCCGCGATCCGTCCGTCAGCCTGGTGGCGGTGATCAGCCGGCCCCATCACAAATGGGGCGAGCGCCCATTGCTCGTAGTGCAACCTCGGCCCGGTCGAGAAGCGCGAGCCGACGAGCTCATCGCCTCATTGCGCGGCAAGGTCGCCGATTGGTGGATCCCGGAGGAAATCGCCCGCGTCTCGGCCATGCCGCTCGCCGCCTCCGGCAAAATCGACAAGCGCCGTCTCCGGGCGGACTATGAAGCGGGCAAGATCGCCACCGAGCAGGTCAAGCGCTGACCGGCAAGGGCCTCCTATTTGGAGGCGCAGGCCGGAACTGCCGGGGGTAGCGGCGGAGAAGCCAGCCCCACATTCCAGTTCCAGGCAATGGCGCCAGTAGCGCGCCGCCGGCACATTATCTGTTCGTTGAGATCGTACATGCCGGGCATCAATTCAGTGGCCGGATGCGGGACGTCAGTGATGTGCAAATAAGCTCGGCTCGAGTCCCAGGCGGGCCACGCAGCCGCGTGCTCGGCAGTGGGCTTCCCGAATTTAGCGAAGCTCGTCCAGTAATCGAGCATCGCATCGGATAATCCCTGCTCTTCAGCGGTGTCGGGAACCTTCGGCCACAACGGTGGGGTTCCCGAACGGAAAGTGCCGAAAACATAAGGGAGCTCGCTCGCGTGAAAGGCGTGGAGATCAGCCTGGTCGGCGGCCGGATAGCCATGGTCCCACAGGTACAGATAAGAAGGAACGCCGATCGCTCGCTGCTTCCGCACGAGCCGCTCAGCGGTCCAGCCGTACAGCGCATCGCGCGTCGTCTTGAGGATGCTCTCCTTGTAATCGGACGCCGGGTAAAGTCGCAGGAACTCGCCGGCGAGCTCACCATAAGCAGCGCGAATCTTGGTCTCATATTCGGCCGCGGTCGCAGGAGCCGGCGGCGCCAGGATGCGGAGCGAATGAATCTCGCCGCTGTTGAAGCCGGCGAGAATCGGCACGTGCGCCTGCTCGCCGCGATCGAATACGTCGACGAGCTGAGCGGGCAGGATCTTCCCGTCGATAGCGCCGAAGGGTGGGAACCCGGCGGCGGCCGCACCATTGGTCAGCTTCTCAGGGTCGATGGCCCGAAGCGCCGCGATGTTCGGAGCTTGGAGCTTGGCGCCCAGTGCGACCCCAATGCTCTCTGCCGAAGGTGACCCGTAGCGCGCCTCCTTCAGCTCCGGCGTCGAAACCATGTAAGCACTTTCGGCGATCGCCTTGGCGAACAGGCCATGAGCGGGTGGCGACGCCAGCAGATACATCACGCTGAGTCCGCCCGCGGACTCACCGGCAATCGTGACGTTGGCCGGATTACCCCCGAACGCAGAGATATTGCGCTTCACCCATCTCAGCGCTTCGATCTGGTCGAGAAGCCCGTAGTTACCGGAGAGGCCCTGCGCGTTCTCCTTGCTGAGCTCGGGGTGCGCCAGCCAGCCGAGTGGCCCGAGGCGGTAGTTGATCGACACAACGACGACCCCGCGCTCCGCCATTCGAGTTCCGTCGTACAGCGGATCGCGGCTGGCGCCGCCCCAGAGTGCCCCGCCGTAGATCCAGAAGAAGACGGGTGCATTGCGCGCATGCGCTGGCGCCCAGATGTTGAGCGAAAGGCAGTCCTCGCTCATTGGCATCGGCTTGTTGGCGTAGATGTTGTTCAGCTTGCCTTCGGGTTGCCAGCATGCCGGTCCGAATTCCGTGGCATTCCGAACTCCGCTCCACGCCGCTTTCGGCACCGGTGCCTGCCAGCGGCGCGGCCCGACCGGCGCCTCGGCATAGGGAATGCCTTTGAAGACGCGAAGATCGCCTTCCGACGCGCCTTCAACCGTACCTGCGGGCGAATGTACGACTGGGGCTGTTGGGGAAGACTGCGACATGGCGGGACTCGCTGAATTGAAAAGGAGGGCAAGAGGCGCGGCAATCCACTTCAGCTGTCGTGCGGCATTCGTCATCCGGCAACTCCACGAGAAGCCCTCATCTCCGCTCCCAGGCGCTTGGCCAGGCAAAGGAACAGCACGACGGCGATCAGATAAAAAGGCGTCAGGGTCGTGAGCGCCAACTGCAGCGGATTGGGGTAGCCGTGCGCTTTGAAGGCGTCGCTGGCTGCACCGACGTAGGTCGGCCCGAGACCCAGACCGATGAAGTTCATGACGAGCAGCAGCAAGGCGCCCGCCATCACCCTCTGGTTAGGCTGAACCTCCTCCTGCACCAACGCGATCGAAGAGGATAAATAGAAATAGTTCAGCGCCATCACGCCGGTGAGCAGCACCAGCGCGAGCGGCCATGCAGCGACCCAGACGAATCCGAGGTAGAAAGGGATCGCGATCGACAGCGACGCGGCAGGGATGACCGCATAGGCCGGCTTCCAACGGTGAACGTAACGGTCGATTGCGCGACCGGACACCAGCATCCCCGCGCTCATCCCGAAGCCGGCGACGAGAGCATACCAGATTGCCACTTGCTGGAGAGACATTCCCTTTTCCCGGATCAGGAACAAGGTCGTGAAGTTCCCGAGGCCGTAAGTGATGAACTGTGTTGCGCCGCTGCCCAGTGCCGCGAGGAGCAGCGAAGGGTTGGCGAAGAAGACTTTCATCGTCTCCCAGAAGTCGGCCTTCTTTTGGGCGACGCTAATGTTTTGGCCGTCGAACGTCCCGCGCCGAGGCTCGCGCACGATAAGGCGGACGGCAATCGCTGCCACGACGCCGACCGCGCCGATAGCCACGAAGGCGGTTCGCCAGTTGAACGCTGCCGCGATGGAGCCGCCAAAAGCGATCCCCAACGCGGCTCCGACCGGCGGCCCGAGATTGTAGACACCAAAAGCGATGCCGCGGCGGCCGGGCGGAAACGTGTCCGTGATAATTGCATAGGATGGGGGCACGCCCCCGGCCTCGCCGACGCCGACAAGCATTCGCGCGAGAACGAGTTGCGGATAGCTCGCCGCGATCCCGCAGAATGCGGTAGCGCCGCTCCAGATTGCGCAGGCGATCGACAGCACGCCGACCCGGCTTGTCCGGTCGGCCAGCCAGCCTACCGGAATGGCGATGAAGCAGTAGAAGATCGCAAAATACAGGCCTCCGATGAGGCCGATTTGCCCATCACTGATATGCAGACTGTCCTCGATCGGCTTGGCGAGGATGCCGAGAAGCGATCGGTCGAGGAAATTCAAAACATACACGGCGGTGAGCGTCGACAGGACTACCCAAGCGCGCGTTGGAACAGGTCGCGATGAGGGCGCCGCGCCCGCGGCAATTGGTCCGCCAGCTTCGACGCTCACAGAGCTTTGCTCTCGCCGCTGCTGAATCGCTGCGGAAACCGAGTCATCAACGCAGTGCCTCCTCTCCCTGTCGGACTGCGTTGACCAACATGCAGTGGCGCCGGAGCGCGAGTCAATCCATACTAACTAATCAGTGAGTGAAAATTATCCGCCTGGAGGCTACACCGACCATCAACGCCTTGACGGTGCGCGTCGTCCTGCCAAAACCCGTGGAGTGAACGAACATTCCACACCCAAGCGGCGCGGCAAGAAGGCGGAGCAGCGCGCGGAAACGATCGAACAGATCCTCGATGCCGCGGAAGACCTGTTTTCAAAGCATGGGCTTTACGGCGTCACTTTGAAGGACGTCGCGAAGCGCGTCGGGGTGCACCACACGCTGCTCAACTACTATTTCAACGACAAGAAGGCCCTGTTCGACGCCGTGTTCGCCCGGCGCGCCGTTGTCACCAGCGAACGGCGCATGAAAGCGTTGGATGAGTATGAGGCGGCGAGCGCCGGAAAGCCGACCATCGAAGGAGCACTCAGGGCTTACCTCGATACGGACCTGGATCTGTATATTCAGGGCGGTGATGGCTGGAAGAATTACGCGCAGCTCGGCGCCCAGGTTGCGAATACGCCGCAATGGGGCGCGGAGCTGATGGACCAGCATTTCGACCCGGTCGTCCTGAAACTGATCAGCTTGTTGAAGAAGGCTCTTCCGAATTGCGCCGACGTCGACATTTTCTGGGGTTATCACTTCGTGTCAGGCGCTCTGATGCTGACGCTCGCGCGCACCGGCCGGATCGACAAGTTGTCCCACGGACTCTGCAAGTCCGACGATTATGCCGCGGTCAAGGACCGCATGGCATCCTTCATGGCCGCAGGGTTCGTTGCGATCTGCGATAAGGGCGCAAAGTAATTCGCTATCTTGTGAGTTAGTGTCTTGGGCGATATCCAGGGCGGCGGTTGCTCGAGGAGTTCAAATGTTACTTGATGGTCGCGTCGCTATTGTGACGGGCGCTGGTGGCGGCCTGGGCCGCTCGCACGCCTTATTCCTTGCCCGCCATGGCGCCAGGGTTGTGGTCAATGACTTGTCGGCCGATGCAGCCGGCTCGGTCGCTGACGAAATCCGGTCCGCCGGTGGCCATGCGCTTGCCGTCGCCGCGTCCGTAACCGACGAAGCCGCCATCGCTGGAATGGTCGACCAGACGATGGCCAAGTGGGGCCGCGTCGATATCCTTATCAACAATGCGGGCATCCTTCGCGACAAGAGCTTCGCAAAAATGTCGATCGACGACTTCCGACTAGTCGTCGACGTTCACCTGATGGGTTCGGTCATTTGCACCAAGGCGGTTTGGCCGATCATGCGAGATCAGGGCTATGGCCGCATCGTCATGACGACCTCCTCATCCGGGCTCTACGGGAATTTCGGTCAGGCGAACTATGGCGCCGCCAAGATGGCCCTTGTCGGCCTCATGCAGACGCTGGCCATCGAGGGCGCGAAATACGGCATCCGGGTGAATTGCCTCGCCCCCACGGCGGCGACACAGATGACTGCCGGCATCCTTCCGGACGAAGCGCTAAATATCCTGGCGCCGGAGCGCGTCAGCCCGGGTTTGCTGCAACTGACATCGGAGCAGGCGCCGTCACGCACGATCCTTTGCGCGGGCGCCGGGCACTTCGCCTGCGCGAACGTGACCCTGACCGAGGGCCTCTTCATCGGCTCGGGCAAAGACGCCGGCGAACAAGTGATGCGCAATTGGAGCGAGATTTCGGATCGCTCGGACGAGATCGTTCCGGAATATGGATTCATCCAATCGGAGCGCGAGACGGCAAGCGCCGCCGCCAACGACAATTCACCCGCGGCTGTCGCGGCCTGGTAAAAGGCGCGGGAGCGGGTGCCGATCCTTCCCGGACTTTCCCGCCGCGAACTGATTGGCGCTGCAATTGCCGGCGCTGCGGCGCCTGCCGCAGCCGCTGCGAAGCCCTCGAACGGAAGGCGCCCGGCGCCGCCGGGCTTCCTTTGGGGTACCGCGATCTCCGCGTATCAGAGCGAAGGCAACAACACGAACAGCGACGCCTGGCTGCTCGAAAACATCCACCCGAGCATGTTCAAGGAGCGTTCGGGCGATGCCTGTGACAGTTATCATCGCTACGGCGATGACTTCGCGATCGCGGCCCAGCTCGGCTTCAACGCCTATCGCCTGGGGGTCGAATGGTCGCGGATCGAACCCAGCGAGGGGCAGTTCTCCAACGCCGAGCTCGACCATTACGCGCGGATGCTCGAAACCTGCCGGGCGCATGGGCTGCGACCGATCGTCACGCTCAATCACTTCACGGTGCCATTGTGGTTCGCCGAGCGTGGCGGATTCGAGGTCGTCGATGCTCCCGCGCTGTTCGCCCGTTACTGCAAAACGGTAGTGCAGCGCCTTGGCGGTCTGATGCACATGGCCACGACGTTCAATGAGGCGAACATCCGGTTGCTCGTGGCGCTGTTTCCGCAATCCCCTACGGTTGCTCAGAGGATCAGGGACTCAATCGCGGCGGCTGCAAAGGCGACGGCATCGCCGCGCTTCTCGAGGCTCGCTTACGCCGATCCGAAATTGGTGACGCCGATCATGCAGCAGGCGCACCGGGAGGCCTACGCAGCCGTGAAGTCCGCGCAGCCGGACTTGCCGGTCGGTCTCACCCTCACCACGCAGGATATTCAGTCAGTCGGTTCCCCGGCGCTAGTCGAGCACTACCGCGACGCGCTCTACGGCGACTGGGTTCAAGTCGCTCGCGATCATGCCGACTTCTTCGGGGTCCAGACCTACACACGCTTCCGCTTCGACGAGCGCGGGATGGTCCCGCCGCCGCCGGGCGCCGAGCTAACGCTGTCTGGCTATGAATATGATCCGCAGGCGCTGGCTGCGACGATCCGCTGGGCACATAGGGCGATCGGCAAGCCGATCTATGTCACGGAAAACGGCATCGGCACCCATGACGACGCGCGCCGCATCGCCTTCATCGACGAGGCGCTCGCCGGGGTTCGGGAGTGCCTCGACGAAGGCATCCCCGTGCATAGTTATCTCTACTGGTCGCTGCTCGACAATTTCGAGTGGACTTCGGGCTATCACATCCCGTTCGGCCTGGTTGCGGTGGACCGCACGACGTTCAAGCGGACGCTGAAGCCCAGCGCACTGCACCTGGGGCATCGGGCCAGAGCCAACCTGTTGTGAATGTCCCCAGCGACGGACGTCAACTTGCCCCAATGTCCGCAATGGGTGGAAAGCGGACCTCGGCTGTGCAAGCTTCGAATGCTGTGTTGAGGAGACGCGGATGTTGAACGTCGGAAAGCTGCCATTACCGATGCGTGCAACGCGCTTCGTTCTTGCGATCACCGGACTTGTGGCTGTGTGTGCGTTGTCGTCGCCGGCCGCGGGCCAAAATGACGCGATGACGCCAATCCCAGTTCCTCCGCAGCCAGGGGCTATCGTGCTCGGCACCGGTTCACTGCCGGGCGCAGCTGCTCATGAAAGCTGGTACCGGCAGTATGATCGGGCGTTCGCACGGAACGTCACCGTTGCGACGCTGACACCGTTCTTACCCGACCCTTCAAAGGCGACCGGTACTTCCGTCATCGTTGCTCCGGGGGGCGGTTTTCGTAGCCTGTCGATGGAAAACGAAGGTTCGGACGTCGCTCGAGCGCTGGCGGCACGGGGAGTCGCGGCGTTCGTATTGAAATACCGGCTCAACCAGACTCCACCCGACATGTCCGCTTTCGAGCAATCGATGGCACAGATGTTCTCCGGAGCCGTTCGTCCGCGACCGCCGAGGGGCAGCATTGGCGGCGACCTTGCATCGCAACTCGCCGACTCACGCGCAGCCTTCAACCTCGTCCGCGAGCACGCTGCAGATTGGCACCTCGACCCGAGGCGGATCGGGATGATCGGCTTTTCTGCCGGCGCGATGTTGACGCTGCAGACTGCCCTTCGTCAGCCGGACCTCAAGCCCGCCTTCATCGGCATCATCTATGGTCCGCTCGATCCAGTGACGGTCCCGGGCGATGCACCGCCGATGTTCGTCGCGCTCGCAGCCGACGATCCATTGATGGGCGGGCACGGATTTGGCTTGGTGCAGAGCTGGGTGACGGCAAAACGCCCCGTCGAGTTTCATCTGTACGAACAGGGCGGCCACGGCTTTGGCATGTATCCGAAGACGACGACAAGTACCGGCTGGTTCGATGCGTTCGTCAACTGGCTGACGATGCACGGTTGGGCAAAGCCGGCCCGCTAACGGATCACTCGGGTAGCCCAAGCTGGCCGGCAATCGAGAAGTCTGCAGTTACTGCCGGCGCTCCGGAGCCAGGTTGCCCCCCTCCGAGGCTGAGGCCGTATTTTCCCGCTGCCACCACAATATCGCCGACGGGATTGACCATGCTGAGGTCGCGAGGTTGCAGCTCAAAGCTGACCCGCTCGCTGGCGCCGGGCTCTAGGTGGATGCGACGGAATGCCCGCAGCGCACGGATTGGCGCGCCAGGTGCCTTCGGAAAGGTCAGGTAGAGCTGGACCACCTCGTCCCCCGCGACCGCACCGCTGTTCCTGACCACCGCCGATGCGCGAAGCGGCTGCCCCGCCCGAATGTTCTGCGGCAGGTTCAAGCTGGTGTAGCTGAACTGGGTGTAGCTGAGGCCGTGACCGAACGGCCAAAGCGGAGTAGAAGTGAAGTAGCGATACGTGCGGCCCTTCATCGAATAGTCCTCGAACTTGGGCAGTTGATCGACGCCGGCGTAGAAAGTGACCGGGAGGCGACCAGAAGGATTGTTCGCGCCGCTCAGCGTATTGGCGATCGCCCGTCCCCCTTCTTCGCCCGGGTACCACGCCTCAACGATCGCGTTGGCATGCTCCTTCTCCCATCGGGCGGCCAGCGCGCTGCCGTTCATCAGCACCACCACCAGAGGCTTTCCGGTCGCGGCGACCGCGCGAACCAGCGCTTCCTCGGGCGCGGGGATATCGATGTTCGTCCGGTCGCCGCCGTCAAAGCCTGGTTCGCTGACCGGCATCTCCTCACCCTCAAGCGCACTGGTTATCCCAACCACCGCGACAACGACATCGGCGTCTCTTGCAGCGGCGACTGCGGCCGGATCAGGCGTGTCGTCGACGCGGCGCCAGAACAAGCGGGCGTCGGGCGGCGCAGTGACCTCGAGCTTGGCTGGCACGCCCTTCTCCAGATGCGTGCGGCCGACGCTCGTTCCGCCGTAGGTCTGAGCAATCATCCGGCCGTCGACACTGATCCGCGCTGTACCATTCGCCGTAACTCCGACTCGGTAATCGCCTGTCTCGGCGGCCGTCAGGTAGCCGCTCTTCAGCATGGCGGCCGGGATGGGCTCACCGGCATTAGACAGGAACTGCGTGCCCGGGACAAAGCTGATCCGCGAGCCTGGGAACGCTGCGCGCATCCCCTCCAGCATCGAGACGACGTGAGTAGGTGTGCCGTGATAGTTCCCGAGCATTACTTCCGTCTGATCGGCGAGCGGTCCGACGATCGCTATCCGTTTTGCGCCCTTGAGCGGGAGCACCCCGTCGTTCTTGAGTAGAACCATGGATTCTTCCGCGAGCTTCAGCGAGAGCTGGCGATGCGTCGGGCTGTCGAGCTCACTCTCCGGGATGCGGCTGTAAGGATCGGCACCCGGCGGATCGAACATGCCGAGCCGCATGCGCGCGGTGAACAGCCGGATGAGCGCGGTATCCACCGCTTGCTGCGGCAAATAGCCTCGCCGCATCGCATCCAGATAAGGCTGATAGTCGTCGTGGCCCTTAACTTCGCCGAAGGTGATGCACTCATTATCCATGCCGCGCATCAGCGAAACGGCGGTCGCCTCCGGTTGGCTTGCGCGGAAGCGATGCCCTTCGAAAATGTCGTGCACTGCGCCACAGTCCGACACGACATAACCGCGAAATTTCCACGCACCGCGAAGCACATGCTGGAGCAGGAACTGGCTGGCGCAGGCCGGTTCGCCGTTGATGGCGTTGTAGGCGCACATCACCGATCCAGCGCGCCCCTCGATCACCGCGGCGCGAAACGCGGGAAGGTAGGTATCTTCCATATCGTGTTTGCTGACGTCGACGTCAGCGAAATGGCGAGTCGGCTCGGGCCCGCTGTGCACCGCGTAATGCTTCGGCGTGGCGATGGCGCGATAGTGTTGCGGGTCGTTGCCCTGCATGCCCGTGACATAGGCAACGGCCATTCGGGCGGTCAGGAACGGATCTTCGCCGTAAGTTTCCTGGCCCCGCCCCCAGCGAGGATCGCGGAAGATGTTGATGTTCGGCGCCCAGAAATCGAGCCCCTCGAAGGTTGTCGAGTGGCCGGCGCGAACGTCCTGAGCGTGCTTGATCCGGCCCTCGACGCCGATGGCTTCGGCCATCGCGTGGATACTGGCGGTGTCGAAGGTCGCGGCGAGGCCGATCGGCTCGGGGAATTCGGTGGTTCCCTTCACCGCAACTCCATGAAGCGCTTCGCTCCACCAGTCGTACGCCGGCACGCCGAGGCGGGGGATGTCGCGCGAATGATTGACCAGCTGTGATGCCTTTTCTTCCGGCGTCATTCGACGGACGAGATCGGCCGCGCGAGCTTCCGGCGAAAGCGATGGCTTCAGATAGGCCGGTGCAGTCGAAACGTCGGCGAGACAAGGATTTGGGGCAATGCATGCTGTCAGACCGGCGATGACCCAAAGCAAAGTCCGCATACCCGACACCCCGTCTTTCAGGTTCGTGGCGACTTCATCGCGGCTTTGTCTGCAGTTCGCAACGGCGCTGCCGACGTTCGGCGCCGGCATGACAGCTAGATCATCGATCCTGTCTGGTGACCCCTACGGGACTCGAACCCGTGTTTTCGCCGTGAGAGGGCGACGTCCTAGACCGCTAGACGAAGGGGCCATCGCTGAAGCGAGGCGGCCATATGTGGGGTTAGGCCGCGCTAGTCAATCGGCGCAATTGCCTCAGCCTTCGCGCTCGCGTTCGCTGAGGAAGCGCATCAGCTCGGCGAGGGTCGATTCCATCTGGTCCTGCATCTGGCTGACCAGCTCGTTCTCTCGCATCCCGACATGGTCGAGCGGCTTCGAATAGCTGTCGGAAAAGGCCTGAAGATCGTTCGCGTCGAACACGCCTCTCGCCACCAGCTTGGCGAGGATGACGAGCAGTCCGTTGGTGTTGGCGATGGTGCCGGCGACCAGCGCTTCATCAACCATCGACAGCCTCTTGTCGCCGTCGCCCAGTTCTTCGTCGTCGGTCTCGACCATATCGATAATCATGGCGTCTGATACGCGCCGTGCAAGCGAAAGGCTCCTACGGCTGAAGGAATTCGCGGAGCGCCTCCCACGCGGCGGCCTTTTCGGCAAAGGGGCGAGTGTTGGTGGGGCTCGACGACGGAAGGTCAATCAGACTGATGCGCGGCTCGCGGCCGAGCAGCAATCTGCCGACGGCGGCCGCCTTGCCGCCGTTGAAGCCGAACGCACGGATGTCGGGATGATCATGGCGGAGGCGATCGATGCGATTGTGCTCCGCACCGCGGATGGCTTGATCGAGGCTTCCCGGCCGGTTTGCAGAGGCGACGACATCCCAGAGCCCGATCCGGTGGACAGCGAGGCGGACGAGACGCTCATCGTAGGCCAGCTGGTGGAGATCTTCCCCCACCACGTGCCCGAGCAGCCGCCAGAACTGATTGCGTGGGTGTGCATAATAGCGCCGCGCCGCTAGCGAGGCGTCTCCTGGGAGGCTTCCGAGAATGAACAGCCGGGCGTCAGGCAAGGCGACCGGGGGCAGTCCGAATTTGACGCTCACTGAGAAACCCCTACAGGCGCGGCCATGAAAACGAGCGACCTGCGCGTCGCCCTCTTCTCGGGCAATTACAATTACGTTCGCGACGGCGCCAACCAGGCGCTCAACCGGCTCGTCGGCTATCTGCTCAGCAAGGGCGTGAAGGTCCGTGTCTATTCGCCGACGGTCGAGCACCCCGCCTTCCCGCCCACCGGCGATCTGGT
>DASUZY010000036.1:0-6728 GCA_036376635.1 Sphingomicrobium sp. | reverse complement strand
GCCATCGGCTTGCCGGAATAGAAGGCCTTCAACTGCTCGAGATCGATCCGCTCGATATCCCCGCCGATACTGCCCTCGGTGAAGCTCAGCGCCATCCATGGCTCGAAGCGGGTCAACACCCGCGGGCGCACGTTTGGATGGGTGGCGAGAAAATAGTTCAGCCCATCCGCCCAAGCCTGCATGAGGCCGCGCATCGCTCGCGGGCTCTTCGCATAGTCGGCCTTCAGCTCAGGTTCGCTGACATAAAGTCGCGCGCGCAGATCCTGCCAGATGGCCCTCTCACCGTCAGCTTCGGCAGTGAGCCCGAGGTTGGTGAGATAATTGGCTTCGATACGCGGGAAGTCGTCCTCTGCCTGCGCGTAGATCATTCCGAACACCGCGTCGGCGTCGCTATGTCCGTGGACGTGCGCAATGCCCCAGTTGTCGCGCGTGATGGTGACGCGCGAAGCTTCGGCGCGCAGCCGCGCTAGCTCCGGTGGCGGAGCGGCTGCGCTGGTGAGGAGAAGGAGGGCGGGAAGGACGAATGTGCGCATACATGGGGGCTAGGGCCCGCCGCAGCCCTCGGCAAGATTGACGCGCGGCAATCTGGCGTTTGTATGCAGGTTCGCGCTAGCTGGGCCGGAGCGGAGGGAAATCAATGGCGGAAGTAAAGCGCAGCAGCCTCACGCGCGTCATCGCGTCCAGCCTGATCGGCACGACAATCGAATGGTACGACTTCTTCCTCTACGGCTCCGCCGCCGCACTCGTCTTCAACAAGCTGTTCTTCCCCTCCTTTGATCCGCTCGTCGGGACGTTGCTAGCGTTCGCGACATACGCCGTCGGGTTTGTCGCAAGGCCGCTCGGCGGAATCGTATTCGGCCACTTCGGCGATCGCATCGGCCGCAAGAAGCTGCTGATGTGGAGCCTGGTGATGATGGGGCTGGCGACCGTCCTCATCGGCCTCTTGCCAGGATATGAATCCATTGGCGTGTGGGCTCCGGTCGGGCTGATCGCATTGCGGGTATTCCAGGGATTTGCGGTCGGCGGCGAATGGGGCGGTGCCGTGTTGATGGCCGCCGAGCATGGCGACGCAAGGCGCCGAGGATATTGGGCGAGCTGGCCTCAAGCGGGAGTGCCCCTTGGCAGCCTGCTCTCGGCAGGGATCCTTGCGCTGATGGCCGGCATGCAGAGCGAGGCGGATTTCATTGCCTGGGGATGGAGAGTGCCGTTCCTGCTGTCCGCGGTACTGGTGATCGTCGGCTGGTACATCCGTACCCAGGTTGCCGAGAGCCCGATGTTCGAATCCGAGATCGAGATGGCCGAGGCGCCGCCGAAAACGCCGGCCATTGACGTATTCCGCGAGCGCCCGCGCGCAGTGCTGCTTGGCGCGGGCCTCAGGGTCGGCGAGAATATCGTCTATTATATCCTCACCGTCTTCTCGCTGACCTTCCTTGTCGACGTGGCCGAGCATAGCCGAAGCCTTGCGCTCGACGCGCTGCTGATTGGCGCGGCGATCCAGCTTATGGCCATCCCATTGCTCGCGATCTTGTCGGATCGCGTCGGGCGGAGGCCTGTCTATGCGTTTGGCGCATTCGGCTCGGCGATCTTCGTCTTCCTGTTCTTCCCGATGCTCGCGAGCGGGAGCAACAGCCTCATCATCCTCGCGATCGTGGTTGGGCTCGTCCTCCACGCCTCGATGTACGCGCCGCAGGCTGCATTCATCACCGAGCTGTTCCCGACCCGCATCCGCTATTCGGGCGTGTCGATCGCCTATCAGCTGACCGCAATCTTCGCCGGCAGCCTCGCGCCCATCATTGCTTTGTGGCTGTACAAGGACCTGCATTCGTCGGTCCCAGTGTCGATCTACGTCGCCATCGCCTGCGCGATCAGCGGCGTAAGCGCCTTGCTCGCGAAAGAGACCAAAGGCGTGGAGCTCGCCCAGATTCGTTAGGGTGACGTGCCGGTTTGGGAGACATGGTGCAACGAGCAATTCGGGCACCCTTAAGTGCCTCTTTACTGGTTCCGGCTAGGAAAGCCCTGCTCCTGTAGAGTGTTGAGTGTGTAAGTACCGATGCTCGTTCGTGACGAAGACAACCTGTCCGGAATAGAAGTCGCTTCTCGTGACGGCGTGCAGCTGCCCGCGCGAGGAGAGCGCAGGACGGTCGAATTAGCCGGCTACGTGATCCGGGCGACCAAAAAGATTGTCGACATAAAGGTCGTCAATCTCTCCTATGACGGATGTGCGGTTCACACGACGGTACCACTCTCACCGGGAGAACTGGTCAAATTAAGCGTGCTCGGTCGCAGCTCCACCAACGCCATCGTGCGATGGTATTACGGTCGTCGAGCAGGCCTGCAATTCGAAACCGAGCGCAAATCGCGGGTCCATTGGCCGCGCAGGGCGCAGCGTATCGATGTTCAAACCCACGCGCTTCTTCGCCGCAGTAGTCGAAACGCTTTCTCGGTTAGAGTCTTCGACATGACCCCGTCAGGTTGCCGGTGCGAGTTTGTCGACCGGCCCGGCGTCTACGAACGAGTTTGGATCAAGTTGGAAGGCTTAGCTCCGATCGAAGCTCGGGTGTGTTGGGTCGAGCAGTCGATGGCTGGCCTCGCGTACAAGAATCCTTTGCATCCAGCAGTATTCGAAATGCTCGTGGACAGGGTACGCCTGAGCGTTGCCGAGCAGCTCTAGCCTGAATTTGTGCGCCGCTCGGAACGGCTCGTCACGGCAGTTCAGGCGTCCGGGAGCGCCTGCTGCGTCTCGCCCCAGCCTGCGAGCAATTTCGAACTGGCTCGGTCGAGCAGTTCGTCGACGTCGCGGATCGTGAAGTGATTGCCGCCTTCGTATTTGTCGAGCTCGTCCCATGCGATCGGAGCAGCGACCGGAGCACCTTCCCGAGCGCGCGCCGAATAAGGCATGACGGCCGTCGCACCTCGCTGGTTCCGCAGCCAGTCGAGGAAAATGCGGTCCTTACGCTGCACTTTGCGGATGTTGGCGGTGAAGGTTTCCGGCTCCGCCTCCGATATCGCCCGGCTGAAGCGCTCGGCGAAGCTTTTCACCGTCGGCCAGTCCTTGCTTCGGTCGAGCGGAACGACGACGTGAATACCCTTGCCGCCAGACAGAAGCGGGAAGCTCTTTAAACCAAGATCCTCCAGCAGCGCCTTCAGGCGCACCGCCGCTTTCTTTACGAGGTCGAAGTCCAGGCCGACGTCCGGATCAAGATCGAACACCAGGCGGTCGGGATATTCGACCTTGTCGACCTTGCTTCCCCAGCCATGGAACTCGATCGTGCCCATCTGCACGCAAGCCAGCAGGCCCTGGATGTCGTCGAAGTAGAGATAGTCTTCGAAATGCCCGTCCTTTTCCTCGATCGGCACGTGTTTCACGTGCGGGCCGAACGTGCCTTTGTCGTGTTTCTGAAAGAAGCCTTCCCCAGTTCGGCCGCTCGGGAAGCGGATAATGGTCATGGGACGATTGGCCGCATCGATCATGATCAGCGGCTCGATGGTTGCGTAATAGTCGGCAAGGTTTTTCTTGGTGAGGCCCAACTCCGGAAAGATGATCCGGTCGGGACTGCTGATCTCGATGCCGAAGTCCTCGGCGGTCGAATGCACAGCGCTCTTCGCCTTGGGGCGCTTCGGCCTCGTCTCGCTGGCTGACAGATGCTTCGGCACTTCCCTCACCACATCCTTGGCCGGCTTGTCCTCACGCAGTCCAACGAAGCTCGGATGGCGGAGGATGCCCTCATCGGTGAATTCACTGAAATTGATTTCCGCGACGAGCTTGGGTGCGATCCAGTGCGCGCCCTTGCGCTCGGCGCGCGGCACGTTGACCGCCGCCTTGTCGGTCGCGAGCGGTTCCATCCGATCCATCAGCTCTTCGATCAGCCTGGCGTTGAAGCCGGTCCCAACCTTCCCTGCATAAGTTAGCGTCCGCCCCTTCTTCGCTGCGAGAAGCAGGGACCGGAAACCGCGCCGCTTGTCGCTCTCCGACCAGCCGACGATCACGAATTCCTGGCGCTGGATGCATTTGATCTTGAGCCAGTTGCGCGTCCGAGTTCCACTATAGGTCGCGCTCGCTTTCTTCGAGATGATACCCTCGCCGCCGGACTTGCAAACGGCCGCAAACATCTCCTCGCCTCGCCCGATGATGTGGTCGCCGTAGAGGATTGGCGGCGACACGCCCTTGAGCAGCGCTGCCAGCCGTTCTTTCCGTTCGATATTGGGCAATTTCCGAATGTCCTTCCCGCCTTCGACCAGGAGATCAAAGGCATAGAAGGCCAGCGGCGCGCCGCCGCCCTTCAGCGTGGACTGAAGTAACTGGAAGCTCGGTCTCCCGTCCTCGTCCAGCGCGACCGCTTCGCCATCGATCAGGCTCCCGGCCGGAAGGCGCGATGCAGCCTTGACCAGCGTCTTGAACCTGTCGCTCCAGTCGAGACCATTGCGCGTGTAGGCGGTCGCCACTCCCTCACCGACGCTGATCAGCAGGCGGTAACCGTCATATTTGATCTCGTGAATCCACTCCGTGCCTGATGGCACCTCATCGACAAGCGTCGCTAGCTGCGGCTCCTCGAACGTCGGCGGCGCCTTCGATGCCTTACGCTTCGCTCGACCACCCTTCTGGCCGCCACGATTGGAGCGCCATTCGTCTTCACCGGCGGCGATCTCGGCCATTGTCCTGCCCGTCGTGACGCTGGTCACGCAGTTGTCGACCAGTGCGTCCCCGTCGCCCGGGTCCGCAAAGTCGTCGGTGACTTTCTTCAACATCCAAGGCTCAGCCTTCTCGCCGGGCTTGGGCTTGAGGCGAAACATCACCCATTCGCCCTTCATCCGGTCGCCTTCCAGCGTGAAGTGAAGGTGACCTTCCTCGATCGTCTTGCTCGGATCCTTGCGAGGATCTGGAATCCAGCGACCCTGGTCCCACAGCATGACCGTGCCGCCACCATATTCGCCCTTGGGGATCGTGCCCTCGAATCCCCCGTAGTCGAGCGGATGGTCTTCAGTCCGCATGGCCAGACGGTTCTCGCCCGGATCGAGGCTCGGGCCCTTGGGGACGGCCCAGCTTTTCAAGACACCGTCCAGCTCCAGCCGGAAGTCCCAGTGAAGTCGGGACGCGTCATGCTTCTGGACGACGAAGCTGTCGCCCTTCCCGCTAAGCTTTCGTCCGCGTGGCTCCTTCGTCTTCGAGAAGTCGCGCTTCTTGTTGTAGGTCTCGATGTCGAGCGGGACCTTGGGGGGCATTACAAACTCCGGCGCACTAAGCCCTCTTACGAGCGGGCGCTTTCTCCGGTTCCTTCTTCGCAGTCCTCTTCGCGGACTTCTTGGGCTTGGCTTCGGTCTTGCCCTTCTTTTCGTCGCCCAGGCTCTTCTTCAGCGCCGCCATCAGGTCGATGACGTTAGAGCCCTTGGGCGGCGGCGAATCCGCGTCCGGATCCTCGATGATCTTCTCGCCCTTCGCCTTCTGCTTCTCCTCGATCAAACGATGGAGCGCATCGACGTAGCGATTGTGGAACTCGTTGGGATCGAACTCGCCCGCCTTACGCTCGATCAGCATCGAAGCCATGTCCAGCAAGTCGGGATCAGGCTTGGTGTCGCCGATGTCACGGAAGAAGCCAGTCGATTTGTGGACCTCGTCGGCATACCGCAGCGTCTCGATCAACAGGCCGCGACCGCAGGGCTTCAGCGCAACCACATATTCCTGCCCGCGCATGGCCAGCTGCCCGACGCCAACCTTGTTGGCGGCCTTCAGCGCTTCGCGGAGGACGACATAGGCTTCCTCGGCCAGATCGTCGGCCGGAACAACGTAGTAGGGCTTGTCGAAATACATGGCGTCGATGCCGTCGTCGTCGACGAACTCGACGAGATCGAGCGTCTTGCGGCTCTCGAGCTTCACGCTTTCGATCTCTTCGGGATCGAGCAGGACATAGTGTCCCTTCGACACCTCGTAGCCCTTCACGATCTCGTCCTTGTCGACCGCGCCGATACCCGGAACGACCTTCTCGTACTTGATGCGCTTACCGGTTGGCTCGTGCACCTGGTGGAATTGGATGGACGCCCCGCTCCGGGTCGCCGGGTAGAGCTCGACCGGGATCGAGACCAGAGCGAGGCGAATTTGCCCTCGCCAGATGGGACGCGCAGCCATGAATCGACTCCTGTAAAACCGAGACGATTCAATTCATTGCGCCACCGACTCGTTCCTTGTCGAATCTTTGAGAATTCGAACGAAGGCGCGTGTGTCACCGCCGGACGCCGCGATCCGGACGATTGCCGACCCGCAGATGACCCCTCTGGCACCCGCTTCGAGGGCGGCGCGGACATGCGCTGGCGTTGAAATTCCGAAACCGAATATAGGGGGCGGAGCACCGGCGGACCTGAGACGATCGATGAGCTCCGAATCGAATTCGCCATCTGCATGCGTGCCGGTGATGCCCGCGCGCGAGACGCAATAAGTGTAAGCTTTCGAGAGGCCGGCGATGCGTGCCAGTGCCGCGTTCGGAGTGTTGGCGGCCGCGATCAGGACAGGCTCGATCCCTGCCTGCTCCATCTCCAGCGCATAACGCTTAGCCTCGATTGAAGGCACGTCAGCGATCAGAAGGCTGTCCGCGCCTGCCGCCGCCGCATCGCGCATGAACCCAACGCGAGAAGTCACGATGTTGGCATAGGTCAGGATGCCGACGGGCAGATCCGGGTGGCGAGCGCGCAGATCCGCGATTAGCCCCAAGCAATCGCTGACCTTGACGCCCGCAGCC
>DASUZY010000035.1:0-9679 GCA_036376635.1 Sphingomicrobium sp. | reverse complement strand
CGGCTGATCGATCCGGTGAGCTTGCGCAGCGCCTGACTCATGAGACGAGCCTGGAGCCCGACGTGGCTGTCGCCCATCTCGCCCTCGATCTCGGCCCTCGGCACCAAGGCGGCGACCGAGTCCACGACCAGCACGTCAATCGCGTTCGAGCGCACCAGCGTGTCGACGATCTCCAGCGCCTGCTCGCCGGTATCGGGCTGCGACACGATCAGCTCGTCGATGTCGACGCCCAGCTTTTTGGCATAGACCGGATCGAGCGCATGCTCGGCATCGACGAACGCGGCCGTCCCGCCGTTCCGCTGCGCCTCGGCGATGGCATGCAGCGCCAGCGTCGTCTTGCCCGAGCTCTCCGGCCCGTAAATCTCGATGATCCGCCCGCGCGGCAGCCCGCCGACGCCGAGCGCGATGTCCAGCCCGAGCGAACCGGTCGAAATCGTCTCGATCTCGATCTTCTCGCGGCTGCCCAGCTTCATCGCCGAGCCCTTGCCGAACGCGCGGTCGATCTGGGCAAGCGCCGCTTCGAGGGCCTTCTGACGATCCATACTGGGTGATTCCACCGTGCTGCCAATGACTTTGAGCTGCGCTGCCATGTCCCCTGCCTCCGTTCAAGCTTCAATCAACGGCGGCCGAGTTCCGCCTGTGGAAAAGCGTTCGTATCCTATTTGTTCAGTGAGAACAATAGGGGAACATACTTGAACCGCCGAGCACAGGTGAGCGATTGCACAGCAATCGGGAGGCAGTGCGAAGAGACGGTGAAAGCCGGCCAGCGTGCGAGCGACGCCCGACACGACTGACGTCACGGGATTCACTCCCGTGACGGCCCTTCCCCCTCGCCGCTCCAGCCGAAAGGTTGCCAAGTTTGCTGCCCAGCGCGCGTACGCGCGCGCACGCGTGACTCGCTGAGCGGCCGTTCCCCTCCAGCGCCCCGAGCGAGGCGGCCTGCCTTGCGCCGGTCGCGGACGAGGCCGGGCGAAAGGTTGCTGCGAGTTTGCCGGATGATGCCATCGGTCGTCCTCCGGTTTCAAGGCGACGGACCAGCTATCTGAAATGAGGGGGTGTAGGAAATCACGAAATGCCGAGCGCAGTCGAGCGATTGCGGAGCATGCACGAGCACGGGCAGCATGGGATGCTGACCGAGCGTAGCGCAGAGGCAGCGCGTAGAGCCATTGAGTGCCGGCCAGCGGGGCGCCCCGGACATGATCCGGGGGGAGAGCCCAACTGACGTCAGGGATTTACTCCCGTGACGGCTGAACCTTCGAACGCATCTAATGGCAGCTTTCGACCCAAAGTTGCCCTTAGGCTCGCGTCACTCCGCATCACGGGTGAGCAGCGGCGAAGTCGCGGCGAGGCTGTATCTGGATGCTGCCGAGGCGGCGATTTTGTAGCCATCTGGCGTCAATCGAAGGTCTTGGGCCAACGGCTCGCCGCCCGAGGGTAATACAGGCACTGACCGGGCATCAGGCCAGCGGAGCCTTATCTCTGCCAATACCCGCTCGCGCTTGTCCGCAGGCAGGTCATGGGCGCCATCCTGCAGGAAGGTGACCCACGCCCTTCCAAGATGGGTCATGTCACTCACCGAGACTTCAAAGTCTTCGTCATTCGAACCACGCCACACGCCGACGTAGATGGTCGCGCGGGTATCCACCGGGTCATCGGCGGCGTGAGGATTTGAGCGTTGAAAGTCCGCCCATTTCTGGCTGTCATCATCAACATGCATACCATTCGCCGCAGCGACGCGACGCATAAGTCCAACAAGGTCGTTGTGGTCTGCCGCCGAATGCAGGGGCACTTCAATGGCCGCGACGCTCTTGATAGTGTCACTGCGAGCGCGGCTGCACCCACAAGCCAAAATCAAGAACGCGACGGTTCCGATGTTCCGCATAAGGGCGCACGGTAAATTCTAGAGCCTTTGCGTCAATGTCCTCTGTCCACCCATTCCTGCCATTGAGGACTAATGCTACGTCATACTCCGCGACTGGTCGGTCTCGCTGGCCTCCCCACGAAACCATAGTCGCCTCCCCGACGTTTCACCCCCACTACCCTCAAATCACCAGCGGGCTGGGGCGATGTTGAGGAGGACGCCATGTCATTTACTCTGCTCACCCCCGCCGTTCGAACGCTGGCGCGCCATTTCGCCCTGGGCGCTGCAGCATTGGCCTTCATGTCGCCGCTGGCGGCTCAGCCGGTGGCGGTCGTCCCGGCACCTCCGCCGGAGCAAATCGTCATCGTCGGGCACTATGACCGGGGAGGCACGCTGCCGGAAAACGTCCAGAGCGCGTCGCTGGCGGTCGGTTATGGCGATCTCGACCTCAGCCTGCCGGGTGACCGCGACGTGCTGAGGCACCGGATCGCGCTCACCGCCCGCTATCTCTGCGACCGGCTCGGCGAGACTGACGTCGGGCCCGGCTCGTGCCGCGAGGAAGCGACCCGCGACGGGTTGAGGCGCGTGGGCACGATCTGGGAGCATGCGGCGCCGCGAGGCACCGCCTGGGTCCGCCCGCCGGCCTGGACGCCGCCCTATCCGGTGGCGTGGGTTAATCAGTATCCGTGAGGAGGCGAGGAGGAAATGAAGGCGTCATCCCGGCCTTGAGCCGGGACCCGCCTTGTTCTTAACTGCCCGGATGGAGCGACACCCTTGCGTCTATATCCTCGCGAGGGCGTCGCATTCGACATTGTACACGGGCGTTACGGCGAACCTCCTCGCCCGCATTCATGAGCATCGCTCAGGATATGTTCGTGGATTCACCCAGCAATATGGAATCAAACGGCTGGTCTGGTTCGAAGCTCACGAAACGATGGAGCAGGCCATTCTCCGCGAGAAACGGATCAAGCGCTGGTCGCGCGAATGGAAGTACGAGCTGATTCACGAGCGCAACCCGACCTGGCGAGACCTTGCCGAGGATTTCGGCTTCGATCCGCTTCTACTTCAGAACAAGGCGGGTCCCGGCTCAAGGCCGGGATGACGTGGGGCGTCAGGCTGGCGTCACATCCCCTGCCCCGGTGCCGCCATCGGCGCCCTGGTCCGGTCGCTTGTCGAACACCTCGTCGATGATCCCGAAGGCCTTGGCCTCGTCCGCCTCCAGGAACTTGTCGCGGTCCATGGCCTTCTCGATCTCCTCGAGCTTCTGGCCGGTGTACTTGGCGTAGAGCTCATTGAGGCGCTGGCGCATACGGAGGATCTCGCGGGCCTGGATCTCGATGTCGGCGGCCATGCCCTGGGCGCCGCCAGAGGGCTGGTGGACCATGATGCGGGCATTCGAGAGCGCGACACGCATTCCCGGCTCACCGGCCGACAGCAGGAAGCTGCCCATCGAGGCGGCCTGGCCGATGCACACCGTGCCGACGCGGGGGCGGATGTATTGCATCGTGTCGTGGATCGCGAGACCGGCGGTCACCACGCCGCCTGGGCTGTTGATATACATCGAGATGTCCTTCTTCGGGTTCTCGGCCTCGAGGAAGAGCAACTGGGCGGTGATCAGCGAGGCCATGTGGTCCTCGATCGCTCCAGTGACGAAGATGATCCGTTCCCGCAGCAGCCGCGAATAGATGTCGAAGCTGCGCTCGCCCCGGCTGGACTGCTCGATGACGATGGGGACGAGCTGCGAGATGATGTCCTGGTGGTCGGTCACGTGAAACGGATCCTTTGTTGCTGTGCAGCCTACATCGGCGCGGAGTTGGAAAGGTTCAAGCTCCGGCTGATGGGCCGGGCACGGAAAGATAGGCGAGCCGTCTAACTTCGAGACGACCGCGGGTGACGGTGTCGAGGATGAGGCCGGCGAAGAGGCTCAGCACGGCAACGATGATGATCCCGGTGACCAAGATCGCCGTCGGGAAGCGGGGCACGAGGCCGGTGTGGAGGTAGGTGATGACCAGCGGGATCGCGAGGACGATGGCGAGCGCGATCAGCAGCGATCCCATCAAGCCGAAGTAGAGTTTCGGCCGCTCGACGCGGTAAAGGGTCATGATGGTGCGGAGGATCCGGATTCCATCCGAATAGGTCGAGAGCTTCGACGTGGAACCTTCGATGCGAGCAGCATAGGCCGTTTCGACCTCGCCCACCGGCATGCTGAGCTCCAGCGCGTGGACGCTCATCTCGGTCTCGATCTCGAAGCCGGCGGAGAGCACCGGGAAGCTCTTGACGAAACGTCTTGAGAATACCCTGTAACCCGAGAAGATGTCGGTGAAACTGCGACCGAACAGTCCGGCAAGCAGCCCGGTGAATATCTTGTTCCCGAGGACGTGCCCGCCGCGATAGGCGTCCTTCTCCTCGTGTCGGCGAGTGCCAACCACCATGTCGAGCTGCTCGGCGATGAGCAGGTCCACCATCAACGGCGCGGAGTTCGGATCGTAGGTGAGATCGCCGTCGGCCATTACGTAGATGTCGGCATCGACGTCGGCGAACATGCGCCGGACGACATTGCCCTTGCCCTGCTGGCGCTCGGTGCGGACGACGGCACCAGCCTTGGCCGCGACCTCGCGGGTCCGGTCGCGGCTGTTGTTGTCGTAGACGTAGACGGTCGCGCCAGGGAGTGCGGCACGGAAGCCAGCGACGGTCTGTGCGATCGCCGCTTCCTCATTGTAGCAGGGAAGCAGCACGGCGATGCGTGGTACCTGCTGCTGCGTGCTCAAGCGCCCCTCCCGTTCGGGCTGAGCCTTTCGAAGCCCTGCCCTTCCCTTCGCATGGTAGGAAGAAAGACAGTCCTTCGACAAGCTCAGGACGAACGGATTATTTCTTCTTCGCCGGAGCCTTCTTCGCGGCGGGTTTCGCTTCGGCTTTGGCCGCCGGAGCCTTCTTGGGCGCCGCGTCCTTCACCGGCTTTTCAGCCTTCGGCTTGGCGGAAGCCTTCCCGACCGGACCCTTCGCAGGAGCCTCGGCGACGAGCTTGTCCTCTTCCTTGGCCTTGGCCTTGGACTTGGGAGCGGCCTTCTTCGCCTTGGACTTGGCGCCATGATCGTGTCCATGGTCGTGACCGCAGTCGGGGCCGTGGACGTGCCCTTCTTCGGACTCGAGGTCGGCTTCGAGTTCCTCGCGTGTCGCCTTGCGGTCGGTGATGTCCGCCTTGCCGAACAGGAAGTCGACGACCTTGTCCTCGTACAGCGGAGCGCGCAGCTGAGCTGCGGCCATCGGCTCCTGCTGGATGTAGCGGATGAAGGTCTCACGATCCTTGGGATCGTATTGCGAGGCGGCCTGCATGATCAGCCGGTTCATCTCCTGCTCGCTGATCTCGACGCCGTTGGCGTTGCCGATCTCCGATAGCAGCAGGCCGAGACGCACGCGGCGCTCGGCGATCTTGCGGTAATCGTCGGCCTCGGCCTCGATTTCGGCAAGCGCTGCCTCAGGGTCAGCCTCATGGCTCGCTTCGTGACGAAGCTGGCCGAGGATGTTCTGATACTCCGCCTCGACCATCGATTCGGGGACGACGAAATCGTGGCGCTCGGCGAGCTGGTCGAGCAGCTGCCGCTTCATGTGCGTGCGGGTGAGGCCGTTGAGCTCCTGCTCGACCTGGCCGCGAATCAGGCCCTTCAGCTGATCGAGATCGGTGAGCCCAAGCGACTTGGCGAATTCCTCGTCGACCTTGGTCTCGCCGGCAGTCTTCACCTGCTTCACGGTGACGGCGAAGACGGCATCCTTCCCCTTGAGGTTCTCGGCCGGATAATCCGTCGGAAAGGTCACATTGACCTCGCGGCTGTCGCCCGCCTTGGCGCCGATCAGCTGGTCCTCGAAGCCCGGAATCAAATTACCGGAGCCAAGCTCGACCTGCATGTCCTCGCCGGTGCCGCCCTCGAACGCCTTGCCGCCGACTTCGCCGGCGAAGTCGACAACCACGAGGTCGCCCTTGGCCGCTGCATGCTTCTTGGGAGCATCTTCCCAGCGCTTGCTTTGTCCAGCGAGCTGCTGGAGCTGCGCATCGACCGCCCCGCCGTCAGGGTCGACTGTCAGGCGATCCAACTTGAGCCCATCGATCGACGGCGTGCCCACGTCGGGCAGCGCCTCGACACTCACCTTGACCTCGGCGTCCTTGCCGGGCGCGTATCCCTGATCCAGCTCGACCTGCGGCTGAAGCGCAGGGCGGATGTTCTGCTCGTTCAGCAGCTGCTGAACGCCGTCCTGAACCGCGCCCTGGAGTGCATCGCCGCGCAGGCTCTCGCCGTGCATCTTGCGGATGAGGTTCGGCGGCACCTTGCCGGGGCGGAAGCCGGGCATGCGGATCTGCGGCGCAATCCGCTTCACTTCGCTCTCGACCCGAGCCTCGATATCGGCAGCGGGAATGGTCAGCATGAAGGCGCGCTTCAGGCCCTGGTTCTCAGTCTCGACGGTCTTGATGGTCACGTTTCTTCAGTCCCGATGAAATCTTGCGCATCCCGGTGCGGCGGCTGGTGCGGGCGAAGGGACTCGAACCCCCACATCTTGCGATACTGGAACCTAAATCCAGCGCGTCTACCAATTCCGCCACGCCCGCGCGGACGCTTGAAGGTGCGCGCCTATAACAGGCGTGCCCGCCGGGGCAACCCGCAAGCGCCGGCAACTTCTCAGCGCGGGCCGGCGTTCTCAACGGAAAGGAGCTCAACATGCAGCAGCCACCCCAGCCGCCACAGCCGCCGCAACCGCCGCAACCTCCACAGCCTCCGCAGCCTCCACAGCCTCCTCAACCGCCCCCAGAGCAGCCGCAACAGGCGCCCGATATCGACGTCCCTTCGCCCGCTTCGCCTGGCACGCAGCCGCCGACGAACCCAGCTTCCCCCGTCGCTTAACGAGGGCAGGCCGCTCCTGGGACATCGCTGAGACAGTGTCCGTCGATCGAACCGGGGGCGACCGGGAGGCCAATCATGCTGGCCAAAGTGGGCAGGATGTCGGTCGTCTCGGCGCTGTGTTCGATGGTCGTGCCCGTCTCTCCGGGCTGCCAGAACAGAATTGGGACGCGCCGGTCGTAATCCCAGGGGCTGCCATGCGTGGCCGCCGACCCACGGCTCGTGTCGGCAATCGGTGTGATGTCCTTCTTCAGGACCACGTAGAAGTCGCCTGATCGGCCGGGATAGTAATTCGCACGCACCCGCTCGATCATGCTCCATTGCTCCGGCGGAGCGGTCGAGACCGGTGTGCGGGCCAATTGGTCCGCGGTGAAGACGGCCTCGACCTGGGGTGACGACCGGTATTCCGCCACCGCCGCATCGAGCACTCGCTGCCGGTCGGAGGGAGATAGTGTCCGGTCAACGTACATGTCGCCGAAGTTTCCGCCTGTAATTCCAAAGCTTGTCAGCCCGAATCGGCTCGCGATGGCCGGGCCTATCCTGTCTGCCTGGAGACCGGCATCCACCCGGGCGGCGCCCGGAACACCGGCAAGACGTTCACGCTCCGGAATATCCTTGCCACCATGATCGGCGGTGAGCACGACCGTATAGTCAAGCCCTCGGCTATCGAGCACCCTCAGGAAATCGCCGATCTCGCGGTCGAGCGAGAACATGTTGAGGCACATCTCCTCGCCTTCGGTACCATATGTGTGTCCGATATAGTCGGTGGCCGACAGGCTGATCGCCAGGATGTCAGGGCTTGCGCGACGGCCGAGCTGCATCTCGTCGACGAGGCCGGCGGCGACCGCGAGGGTATCGCCATCGATCTCGGGCGAGGCGCGAAACTCATTCCGGTCATTTGCTGCTCGGGCAAATTGCCCCGTGCCAACCGGCTTCCCACCACCTTCGAGGGCGACAGCTCTCGCTTTCGACTGGCAATAGGGCGGCGGGTCGAGTGGCGGCAACGGCTGGGCCAGGGCCGCGGTAATCGCTGCATTGGCCCGCTCGATCACCTTTGGGACCGGTGCCCCCGACTGATCGGTCGTGAACCGGACGCCATCCCAGTACCAGCGCTGATCGACCTTATGGCCGCTCATCATCACGGCCGCTCGATCCTTGCCGGAGACCGCGACGCTGCGGCTGTCGGGCCAACGCGCCTTCATCAGTTCGCCGAGCGTCGGCACCATCAGGTGAATGGGCGACACCTTGTAGTTGGCGACATGACTGGCGGACGCACGCTCGTCCTCCGCGCAGTAAATGGTCTTGTCCTGCCGCGCGATCGACTGGTCGAACCAGGTGTTGCTGACGATGCCGGTGCGAGACGGGTGGTCGCCCGTGAGAATCGTCGAATGACCCGGACAGGTCTCGGTATTCGCATGACTTTGATAGCCATTGTGAAAGGCGATCCCCGAAGCGAGCCGGGCCATCCCGCTGGTGTATTGCGGGCGATATTCGTCGAACAGGTTCGCGGAAAACTGATCGACCGAGATGACCACGAGAAGCTTGGGCGGGGTTGGGGCCTGGGCTGACGTTTGTGTGGCGAGCAGCGCCGCGGTCGCGGCCAGTATGAACTTACGCATCCGCAGCTTGTACCCCGGCGAAGGCCGGGGTCCAGTGAACAAATAAATCCTGGGTCCCGGCCTTCGCCGGGATGCAGTTAATCCAGCTTGGCCCGCAACCGTTCGTTGACGATCTGGGGATTCGCCTTTCCGGCCATCGCCTTCATCGTCTGCCCGACGAAGAAGCCGAACAGCTGCTGCTTGCCAGCCTTGTATTCGGCGACCTTGTCGGCGTTGGCGGCGAGTATCTTGTCGATCTCGGCATCGATCGCGCCACTATCGCTGGTCTGCTTAAGGCCTTCGCGTTCGACGATTGCGTCGGCAGGCTCGCCGCTTTCCAGCATTTTCTCGAACACCGTCTTGGCGATCGTGCCGCTAATCGTTCCGTCGCCGACAAGCTTCAGCAGCCCGGCGGCATGGGCTGGGGAGACCGGACTCTCGGCGATCGATACGCCGAGCCGGTTGAGGGCGCCGAACAGTTCGGCGACCGTCCAGTTTGCAGCCTGCTTAGGATCGACGTCATTTCTGAGGAGCGCATCGAACCAGCCCGCAGTCTCCACCTCCGCCGTCAGAACTGAGGCATTATAAGGGGATATGCCCATCAGTTCATAACGTTTCCGCTTGGCATCGGGCAGTTCCGGGATCGACTTGCGGCATTCCTCGAGGAACGCATCGTCGAGCTCCAGCGGAAGGAGATCCGGGTCGGGGAAGTAGCGGTAATCGTGCGCGTCTTCCTTGGAACGGAGCGATCGCGTGACGTTCTTGTCCGGGTCGTAGAGCCGTGTTTCCTGGGCGACCGTACCCCCGCTTTCGATCAGCTCGACCTGGCGCTTCGCCTCATGCTCGACCACGGCCATTACGAAGCGGACCGAATTGACGTTCTTCGTTTCCGTCCTGGTCCCAAACTCCTCCCCAGGCTTGCGCACGCTGACGTTGACGTCGGCGCGCATCGAGCCCTCTTCCATATTGCCGTCGCACGATCCCACGTAGCGGAGAATCGATCGCAGCTTGCGGAGATAAGCCCCTGCCTCGACAGGGGAACGCATGTCGGGACGTGACACGATCTCCATCAGCGCGACGCCCGACCGGTTGAGGTCGACATAGCTCATCGTCGGGTGCTGGTCGTGCATCAACTTTCCCGCATCCTGCTCCACATGGATGCGCTCGATGCCAATGGTCTTGGCGCTGTTGTCGTCCTTTTCGTCGGTGAGGACGGTAATCTCACCCTCGCCGACCAGCGGATGGTAAAGCTGGCTAATCTGATAGCCCTGCGGCAGGTCGGCGTAGAAGTAATTCTTGCGGTCGAAGCGGGACCATTTGTTGATCTTCGC
>DASUZY010000034.1:0-2823 GCA_036376635.1 Sphingomicrobium sp. | reverse complement strand
TCGACTTGTCCATGACGATCACCGCAGCAGTACCGAGGCCGGAGCCGAGCGCCTTCAGGCCATCGAAATCCATTGGGGCGTCGAGGATCTGCTCGGCGGGCACCAGCTGGACCGACGAACCGCCGGGGATCACTGCCAGCAAATTGCTGAAATCCTCGGCGTTCTTGCCGCCGCGCACGCCGTGCCCGTGGCGGCTGATCAGTTCGCGGAAGCTGATGCCCATCGATTCTTCGACCACGCACGGCGTGTTCACGTGTCCTGACAGCTGGAAGAGCTTGGTGCCCTCATTCTTCGGGTTGCCGATGCTGGCGAACCATTCCGGCGATCGGCGGAGGATCGTCGGCACGACGGCGATCGATTCGACATTATTGACCGTCGTCGGACAGCCATAGAGGCCCGCACCGGCCGGGAACGGCGGCTTGAGACGCGGCTTGCCCTGCTTGCCCTCAAGACTCTCGAGCATCGCGGTCTCTTCGCCGCAAATGTAGGCGCCCGCGCCGCGATGAACGAACAGGTCGAAGTCGTAGCCGGACCCGCACGCATTCTTGCCGATCAGCCCAGCTTCATAAGCCTCCGCAACGGCTTTGCGTAACACCTCGGTTTCGCGAATGAATTCGCCCCGGATATAGATGTAGGCCGCTCGCGCACGCATCGCGAAGGCGGCGATCAGCGCGCCCTCGATCAGCTTGTGCGGATCGTGGCGGATAATCTCCCGGTCCTTGCAGCTTCCGGGTTCCGACTCGTCGGCGTTGATGACCAGGAAGTTCGGCTTACCCGGCTTCGGCTCCTTGGGCATGAAGCCCCACTTCATCCCGGTCGGGAAACCTGCACCGCCACGTCCGCGAAGTCCCGACGCCTTGATCTTGTCGATGATCGGGTCCTGACCGATTGCCATCAGACCCTTGGTGTCGTCCCAGTCGCCGCGCTGTTTTGCGGCCTGCAGGAACGGCGACTGGAAGCCGTAGACGTTGGTGAAGATGCGGTCCTTGTCCGCCAGCGGCCCGGTGTAGCCCATCAGAACGCCCCCGCCTGATGTGCAACGAACAGCCCGAACAACACGATCACGGCCAGGATCGCAAATTTGATCATGCCCTTGATGAACTTGAAGGCGATGAAAGCCAGCAACAGGGCAACAATGATGGCGAGGATCGTCATTTGAGCCGCTTCGCTCCGCCGCCCAGCTTGTTCTGGGAGAACATCACAATCCCGACTGCGAGGGCGAGGATGATGGCGATCTTCAGCAGGTGCAGAAGAATACCGCCAAGGACGATCACCAGGATGATGGCGATGATGATTCCGATCACTGTGCCCCCTCCTTCGCCGGGCCGGCAGTGGCGGTCCACAGCGGCCGGTAATCGTAGTTGCGCTCGGCCATCTTCTTGAGTGAGGTCGGGCCGCCTTCGGGGCAGCTCGTTTGACGGTCGATCTGCGGACCAGGCTTCGGAGCCTTGCCCGCCGCCAGAGCATCGAGGATCGCGGTCATGCTCTCCTCGGTGAGATCCTCGTAATTGTCGTCGTTGATCTGGGCCATCGGCGCATTGGCGCAAGCGCCGAGGCACTCGACCTCCGTTAGCGTGAACAGCCCGTCATCGGTCGTGTGACCCTTTTTGAGGCCGCGCTTGTAGCAGGCCTCCAGCACGTCATCCGAGCCGCGCAGCATGCACGGGGTCGTCCCGCACACCTGGACGTGGAAACGGCCCACCGGGTGCATGTTGAACATCGTGTAGAAGGTCGCGACCTCCAGTACCCGGATGTAGCTGGTGTCGATTTCCCGAGCGACGAACTCCATCACCGGAATCGGCAGGTAGCCTTGGGTGTTCGTCTCCGCACCAACCTGACGCTGGGCGAGGTCGAGCAGCGGGATTGAGGCCGACATTTGCCGTCCCTCAGGATAGCGAGCGATGATCTCCTTGGCCTTGCGTGCATTCTCGTCGGTCCACTGGAAGCCTTCCCAGCGGGCGCGCTCAGTGGCGTCATCGATGAAAGAGCCTTGGCCAGCCATCAGTGCTTCAACCAAATCCGTTCTTTGGCCTTCCGCCGCGCCTCGGATCGGCGCACGTTCCAGATGGCAGCGGCGATCCCGACAATGCAAATCGCGCCAGCAGCACCGATCATCACGCCCGATGTCAAAGGCGAAATCTCGCGATCGACGAGCGGCAATAGGATCAGTGCGCCGAGGAATACGCCTGCGATCGGTGCAACAATCGCAGCGACATGCTGCCTGCTGAGCCTCACCGGTCCACCTCCCCAAACACGATATCGATGGCCGACAGGATTGCAGTGGTGTCGGCCAGCATGTGGCCCTTCATCATGAAGTCCATCGCCTGCAGGTGCGAGAAGCCCGTCGGGCGGATCTTGCAGCGATAGGCGCGATTGGTGCCGTCGGCGACGAGATAGACGCCGAACTCGCCCTTGGGGCTTTCGGTCGCGACATACACTTCGCCCGCGGGAACGTGATAACCCTCGGTGTACAGCTTGAAGTGATGGATGAGCGCTTCCATCGAGGTCTTCATTTCGGCACGGCTGGGCGGAAACACCTTGCTGTCGGCCCCGATCGGGCCTGCCGGCATTTCCTTGAGACACTGGCGGGCGATCTTCCAGCTCTGCCGGACTTCCTCGACGCGCACCATGAAGCGGTCGTAGCAATCGCCGTTGGTCCCGACCGGAATCTCGAAGTCCATTTTGTCATAGACTTCGTAGGGCTGCGAGCGGCGGATGTCCCACGGGATGCCCGAGGCGCGGATCATGGGTCCGGAGAAGCCCCAGGCGATCGCGTCTTCCTTGCCGACCACGCCGATGTCGACATTGCGCTGCTTGAAGATG
>DASUZY010000033.1:0-9542 GCA_036376635.1 Sphingomicrobium sp. | reverse complement strand
CGGTTCGAGCTCGGCTATTACGCTTTGGAGCCGGACATCAAGGTGATTGCTCCGTGGCGCGAATGGACGTTCCAGAGCCGCGAGGCGCTGCTCGACTTCGCCGAGAAGAACCAGATTCCGATCGCCAAGGACAAGCGCGGCGAAGCGCCCTTCTCGATCGACGCCAACCTGCTGCACTCATCGTCCGAGGGGAAGGTGCTCGAGGACCCGGCCGCGGAAGCTCCGGAATATGTCCACCAGCGCACCATTTCGCCCGAGGATGCGCCCGACAAGGCGGCGGTCATCACCATCGACTTCGAGAAGGGCGATCCGGTCGCCATCGATGGCACGAAGCTGTCACCGGCCGCGTTGCTGACGAAGCTCAATCAGCTCGGCCATGACAACGGCATCGGCCGCCTCGACCTGGTCGAAAACCGCTTCGTCGGAATGAAATCGCGCGGGGTCTACGAGACGCCCGGCGGGACGATCCTGCTCGCCGCGCACCGCGGGATCGAGAGCATCACGCTGGACGGCGGCGCGATGCACCTCAAGGACGAGCTGATGCCGAAATATGCGAGCCTCATCTACAATGGCTTCTGGTTCGCTCCCGAGCGGGAGATGCTGCAGGCGGCGATCAACAAGAGCCAGGAGCATGTCTCGGGTCGCGTCACGATGAAGCTCTACAAGGGCAATGCGACGGTGATCGGGCGGGAGAGCAAGCAGTCGCTCTACGACCAGGACCTGGTGACCTTCGAGGAAGGCAGCGGGAGCTACGACCACCGCGACGCGGCTGGCTTCATTCGGCTGAACGCGCTGCGGCTGCGCACGATCGCGCAGCGGAAGAACCGGCTAAAGTTCTAGGTCTTCCTTCGCCCTCGCGATCTGTTCGCGGACGCGTTCGGGGGCGGTGCCGCCGTAGCTGGTGCGGCTCCTCACGGAGGCATCGACGCTGAGCACGTCGAACACACGCTGGTCGATCCGCTCGTCGATTCCCTGAAGCGCCTCGAGCGGCAGGTCGGCGAGGTCGCATCCCCGCTCCTCCGCCGCTTTCACGGCAGCGCCGGTGATGTGGTGCGCCTCGCGGAAGGGGACGTCAGCCTCGCGCACGAGCCAGTCGGCGAGGTCGGTCGCGGTTGAATAACCTTGCGCCGCCGCGGCTCGCATCCGCTCCGGCACGAACTCGACCGTCTCGATCATCCCGGCGAGCGCCTCCAGCGACAGCATCAACAGGTCGCGCGCTTCGAACACCGGCTCCTTATCGTCCTGCATGTCCTTCGAGTAAGCGAGGGGGAGACCCTTCATCGTCACCATCAGCGAGGTGAGCGCGCCGATAATCCTCCCACTGTGTCCGCGCACCAGCTCGGCGGCGTCGGGATTGCGCTTCTGCGGCATGATCGACGAGCCGGTCGAGAACTGATCCGACAGCTTCACGAAGCCGAAAGGCGCGCTCGCCCAGACGATCAGTTCCTCGGCGAGGCGCGACAGGTGCAGGCTGCACTGCGCCGCGGTCGAAAGATAATCGAGCGCAAAATCGCGGTCCGACACGCTGTCCAGGCTGTTGGCCGTCGGCCGTTCGAAACCGAGCGCATCGGCGGTCGCGTGCCGATCAAGCGGGAACCCCGTCCCGGCAAGCGCCGCTGAGCCAAGCGGGCTCTGGTTCATCCGGGTCCGAGCGTCCCCAAACCGGGACGCGTCCCGTTTCAGCATCTCATAATAAGCGAGGAGATGGTGCCCGAGCGTCACCGGCTGAGCGACCTGCAAGTGCGTGAAACCCGGCATCACCGTTTCCGCATGCTCCTCGGCGCGAGCCACGACGACGCATTGCAGCGAGTGAATGGCGTCAATGGCTTCATCGCAGGCATTCCGAACCCACAGCCGGAAATCGGTCGCAACCTGGTCGTTGCGTGACCGAGCGGTGTGCAATCGGCCCGCGGCTGCTCCGATCAACTCGCCGAGCCGGTGCTCGACCGTCATGTGGATGTCTTCCAGTTCGACCCGCTCGGGTACGCCGTCGCGCTCATATTCGGCGGCGATCTGGTCGAGGCCTTCGAGAATTGCAGCGGCGTCGTCCCCCGAAATAATTCGCTGATCCCGCAGCATCGACGCATGTGCCTTCGACGCCGCAATATCCTCCCGCCAGAGCCTCTTGTCGAAGCCGATCGAGGCGTTGATGCGAGTCATCAGCTCGTCCGGTCCACTCCCGAACCGACCGCCCCACGTGCGTTGTGCAGGCTTGTCATGCGCCATGCTTCGGCCGTTGCCACGTGAGGGTGGGAGGGTCAAACGGATCGCTTGTGGTCAGGAGAAGCCGTCGCTAAGTCGGCGGCCACGCACCCGTAGCTCAGCTGGATAGAGCGTTGCCCTCCGAAGGCAAAGGCCACAGGTTCGAATCCTGTCGGGTGCGCCAGCCTTTTAGCTTAGGAATCGCCGAAGTTCTTGATGTAAACGCTGCCGCGCGGAGCCTACGATCATCCCGACGTGGCCTGACGGAATGGCAATGATTTCACCGCTCGCCGCGGTTTGCGGTGGGGCGATCAGGTCTCGCTCGGCTGTTAGGTGCAGAGTGGGCACCGACAGGCAATCCGACGAAGTCCGTCCTCCGACCGTCCAGCCCGCCGACCCAGGGAGGTCCCGTCCGAACAGATCCTCAACGAGCTCCTCCGCCGCGGCATAGGGTAAGGGTTCTCCTTCGTTCGCCCATTCTTCAAGCTCAATGAACCGGCGGGCGTCGGCGCTGCCGGGCTCAACCCGTCCGAACTCCGCGAACTTGCGGACAGTGCGCTCGGGGTCGAGCGACCAGAACGCGGCCTGCAAGACCTCCATCGGAAGCGCGCCCAGAGCATTCGACGCGGCCTTCGAGTGACTCCACATGTCACGCAGCGCGCGATGCGACGGCTCGGGATAGCCGCTGAAGTTCCATGGCGCCGCTAAAGTGGCGAGACGCTCGACGGGCAGCACGTTCGCGGCGGCGATCGCCATCGTGCCGCCAAGGCAATAGCCGATCAGGGCGACGGGCTCGCCAATGCTGCGCAGCAAGGGCAGCAGCAACTGTTCGACGTGGCCGGCGACCGAAAGCTCCGAGCGGGCATTGGCCGGACCCCAATCGAGCAGGAGCGTGCGCCGTCCCATCCTGGCAATCGCCGACGTGAGGGACACTTCCTCATCAAGATCCAATATCCGTGGGGGATTGATCAGCGAAGGGACCAGCAAGGCGGTCGGTCCGCTGCCCCCGTGATCTCGCAATGTTGCGCCGCGGACGCGCCCCGTTTCCGGCTTCGGCGCGGTGCGTTCCCGGCGCGGCGCCTGCTCATATTTCCGAAGGCCGGCCAGGGCATCAGCCGCCAATGCCGGATCACGCAGCGACACTTCCCGTACCAATTCGAGAAACAGCGGCAGCGGCCGCGGCGCGCGTTCATGTTGCAGCGCACTATGTTGCGGTAGTAAGCCGCCTCTCGCGTTTTGGGAGCTGTCCATGGTCAAGGCATCGGGCAAGGTTACGATCAAGAAGTATGCGAACCGGCGTCTATACGACACCGAAAGCTCAACCTACATCACGCTCGACCGCCTGGCGCAAATGGTGCGGGAAGGCCGCGAGTTCGAAGTGGTCGATGCGAAGAGCGGGGAGGACATCACTCGCCAGGTGCTCACCCAGATCATTGTTGACGAGGAAGCGCGCGGATCGACGATGCTTCCCATCAACTTCCTGAAGCAGTTGATTGGTCTTTACGGCAATTCGATGCAGAATTTCGTGCCGTCATATCTCGAAGCCGCGATGGACGCGTTCCAGCGCAACCAGAGCGCGGTGAAGGATGCGTTCAGCGGCAATGTTTTCGCGGACCTCGCAAAGCGCAACATGGCGATGTTCGAGGATGCGAGCCGAGCATTTTCCGGCAAGCCGAAGGGCGACGCCAAGCCTACCGAGGCAGGCAGCGACGTGGATCAACTCAAGGCCGAGCTCGCTGCGCTTCAGGCCAAGGTCGACAAGCTGAGCCGCTGAACCGCATGCGTCTGCTCATTGCCGCATTCATCGCGCTGGGCGCCGCGCCTCTCGCCGCGCAAAGCCCCGACCTTGCCGCCGCCGCACCGATCGCCGGAACCTGGAAATATGCTCAGGTCAGCGACGGCAGCGAAGCGACCTTCGCGACGCCGGCTGGCGCAGTTCAGCTCTCGGTCCGCTGTATGCGGGCATCCCGCCAGATTAGCGTTTCAAAGCCGTCGACCGCAGCCGCTTCGGTCGTCAGTGTGTGGACCAGCTCGGTGACTAGATCGCTGTCGGCAGGCTTCAATCCTTCAACCGGCAGGCTCACCGCGCAGCTCGCTGCGTACGACAGCCTGCTTGACGCAATGGTTCATAGCCGCGGCCGAATCGGGTTCACCATCAATGGGCAGGCGCCTCTGGTCGTCCCGGCATGGCCGGAATTTGCTCGGGTGGTGGAGGACTGCCGGAGCTGACCCGGCGCGAAGCGCGGAAGTCTGACGATATTTCACGCGATTACAAGTCTTGCACTTGGGCGAGTCATGAATCACATTCTCCCTGGCTTCAACGCAGCGAAAGGAGGTGATCCGATGTCTCATGGTTCAGCAGGGAGGTCGGAGAGGGGTGTTCGCAGGCCCTAAAGGCTGACGAACGGCCACACCTTCGGCCGCTGACCATGTCGAAGGGCATCGCTGCGAGACGCGGCGGTGCCCTTTAACATATGTGCAGAATAGCACTTCATTCGGGAACCGTTACGGCCTTAAAGTGTCATTGCCGCTAAAGCTCAGGGAGATGACGCAATGGCAAAGTCCGCACGCAAGGGTTCGTCCGGCTCTTCTGGTTCCTCTTCAGGCAATGATACTGTCGACAAGCTCGCCAAGGCGGCGATGAGCAAGGAAATGCTGGCGGCGGGCCTCGCGGCTGCCGCTGCGGCGATCAGTGCCAGCCCCAAGGCCCGCAAGGCAATCCGTGACGCGGGCCTCGATGCCGCCGACACGGCCAGTCAGGCGGCCAGCAATGTAGTGGCGAGCGCTACCAAGCTTGGTTCGCTAATTGCGGAAGCAGTCGCCGAGGCTGCACAGCGCGTGATGTCCGGCAAGTGGTCGATGGAGGGAATGGCGAGCGCCAGCTCCGGCTCGTCCGCCGGTACCTCATCATCGTCATCTTCATCGCGCGGCAACTCCGCCCGCAAATCAGGCGGCGCGCGCAAGGCCAGCAGCCCGCGTTCAAGCGGAACTGTACGGAAGTCGACGTCGGCCGGTGCCAAGGCGAAAGGTGCTGCAAGCAAGTCGAGCGGCGCTCGGAAATCTTCCAGCTCGGCACCAAAGGCGGGAGCCGCCGCAGCCAAGCCGAAGCGCAGCAGCGCTCGCTCACGCGGCACATCGTCGCGGTCGCGAGGCTCCAGCTCGCGCGGTCGCGGCGGCTCGAGCGGCGGAACGTCCGGCGGGAACGCCTAGGCGGCGCGGTCTTCGAACTGGAGGCGCGCCAGCCGCGCATAAAGCCCGCCACGCGCGCTGAGCGTGGTGTGCGTGCCTTCCTCGACGATCCGCCCGCCGTCCATCACCACGATCCGGTCGGCGGCGCGGACGGTCGCCAGGCGGTGAGCGATTACGATCGTCGTGCGGTGCTCCATCAGCCGATCGAGGGCGTCCTGAACCAGGCGCTCGCTTTCGGCGTCCAAAGCTGACGTGGCCTCGTCGAGCAGCAGGAGCGGAGCGTCGCGAAGCAGCGCACGCGCAATCGCCAGACGCTGGCGCTGACCACCGGACAGGCGTGCACCGCCTTCGCCCATGAAAGTGTCCAGTCCTTCTGGAAGCGCTTTCAGAAAATCTGCCGCGTTGGCGTCGCTTGCGGCCTGCCACAGCTGGTCTTCGGTCGCGGCCCAATTGCCATAGCGGAGATTGTCGCGAGCCGAGGCGGCAAAGATCACCGTGTCCTGCGGCACCATTGCAATCCGCTGGCGAATGTCGGCGGGGTCGGCTTCGCGCAGGTCGACGCCGTCCAGCAGGATGCGGCCGCCGGTCGGATCGTAGAAGCGCTCGGCGAGCTGGAACAAGGTGCTCTTTCCCGCGCCGGATGGGCCCACCACGGCCAGGCGCTCCCTGGCCCGGACCTTGAGGGTGAAGTCTTCCAAAGCCGAAGTCTCGCGACGCGTCGGATAATGGAATGTCACATGCTCGAAGACGAGCTCGCCTCGTGCGGGACTCGGCAATTCTTCAGGTTTGGCTGGCGCACGAATCTCGGGTTCGGCCTGGAGCAGCTCCGCGAGCCGCTCCGACGCACCAGCCGCGCGAAGCAGGTCCCCGAACACTTCCGACAAGGCACCGAACGCACCCGCCAACAGCCCGCCGCAGAGGATGAAGGCAGCGATGGTGCCGCCACTCATCCTGCCCGCCGCGACATCGACCGCGCCCTCCCAGATGACCAGCACAATCGCGCCGATCATCAGGAAGATCATGAGCGCGGTAAGGACCGCGCGAATGCCGATACGGCGCTTGGCAGTGGCGAACACTCTTTCGACAGCGTCGCTGAAGCGGTTGGCCTCCCGCTGCTGCTGGTTGAAAGCCTGGACAATCTTCATTGCGCCAAGGACTTCAGTGGTGACCGTGCCGACTGCAGCGATCCGGTCCTGATTGCGGGTTGATATCCGCCTCACCGCGCGGCCGAGTATGAGGATCGGGCCAAGCACCAGCGGGATCCCGAGCAGCATCATGCCGGCGAGCTTTGGGGCCAGCACCAGCATGGTCGCGATGCAGCCGATCCCCATGACGATGTTGCGCAGCGCGACTGAAACGGTCGTTCCGACTACCTGCTCGATGATCGTCGTGTCGACCGTGATTCGCGAGGTGATTTCCGCCGGCCGGTTCTCTTCGAAAAACCCTGGAGAGAGGCGGAGCAAGTTCCGATGAACCGCCAGCCGAATGTCGGCGACGGTGCGTTCGCCCAGCCAGGAGACGAGATAGTATCGGACCGCCGTCGCGACCGCGAGAACGGCGACGATCCCTAGCAGCAGCTCGAACCAGGGAGCGATCGCATGAGCGTTCCCCGCGCCTCGACCGAAGCCCTTGTCGATGACCAGCTTGAACCCCCAGGGGATCGAGGTCGTTGCTGCTGCCGCGACGGTCAATGCAAGTACTGCGCCGGCAATGTGTCCGGGGTAGCGAAGCGCGAAGCCCCACACCATGCGCAGGTTCTTGATCGACCGGCCCTTCGGTCGTGCGATGTTGATGGCCATGCCGTTACCTAACAGCGACCATCGGGCGCCTCAAATGCGGACGTCCCGTTATGGGTATTTCGCAATCACTTGAACCAGTTGCCACGGCTTGGGGAAAAGATAGTAAATGCGAGTTTAACGAATCAGCGACAGTGAGTGACCATGGCCTCTGACGAAAGTAACGACCGCTCGGGCTTCGAAAGCCTGCTTGCTGACCTTGGCGATAGCGACGTGGTCATCGAGGTCACTGCGGCAAATGGGCGGAGAACTCCGGCCGCTGGGGCCATGCAGCGGCTCGAGGAGGCGGTTGAAGCCTCTTATCGGGCGCTCGCTGGGTCGACGCGGGTCGATCTTGAAACGGTTGCAGTGCTGGATGAGGTTACCAAGCGCAGCCTTTCGCTATGGCTGCGAGTGAAGAACGCAGGCGAGGCGGCCGACCCGTCGCAACTCAAATTTCTTGCCCGCGGAACACTGGCGGTCATTGCCTGGATGGATGGATCGTCGACCCATCAGCTCGCGGACCTGCAACAGGCTATTCGGGTGCTCGCATGGGGCACGGCGATCACTAGCGCTTCCCAACCGGTTCTGCCCGCTTCAGCCGATCTGGTGAATGCCATCATTGCGTGGCAGCAGGCGAAAGACGCGCTCGGGAGCGGGGAGGCCGTTCGGATCATCACCAACAATGGTTCGACTGATCTCGATCTTACCAAGTCGGTCGCCGAACCACGTGCGCTGCTCCAGGCACGAAAGCTGGTCAATCATTCTGCGGAAATGATTTTCGTCGTCGAGATGCCGGACTACCAGGCCACGGGGCAATGGCAGTTGAAGCACGGCGGCACGCGAACCGTGGCATATTGCGAGCCCGGAACCCTGCTGGACAAATTCTATCGGCGCGAGCTCGACGTTCGCCCGGGAGACGCACTGCGCTGCCGTGTCGACTTCGAGACATCCTATGGCCCGGACCACGAGGTGCTTTCGGAGCGCTATCGGATCGTCGAGATCCTTGAGGTCCTGCCGGTCGCCCGGGCGGATACTGCGCCGCCGCCTCCGCGGCACGAGCCCGAGGCGGTCCGTTCCTCCGCCGAGGAGCTGGAACCCGCCTCCTGACCCAGTCTCCCGCAGGGACTGTTGCACCGCAACATCTTGCCAGCGGACCGAATGACCGCCACATCGGTTAACGACGGGACGCGCTTTGGTGAGGTTTGATGCTCTACGATGCTTATGAGGTTCAGCGGTCCCTTCTTGCAGGTGCGAGCAAGCTAGCCGGGCTCGGAGCAGGCTGGCTACACAATCCGGCCAACCCCTGGGGCTATACCTCCATGGGCCCGGTGGTGGCCGCGAGCCTCGAAGTGTTCGCCAATGCTGCGGCCGCTCGCGGCAAGCCCGAATTCGGGCTTGAGAGCGTCCGCATCCGCGGCAAGGACGTTCCGGTCCACGAGGAGATTTTGCTCCGCAAGCCGTTTGGCCAGTTGAAGCACTTCTACCGCGAAGGCCATGACGAGGGGCCGCACCTGCTCATCGTTGCGCCGATGTCCGGCCATTATGCGACGCTTCTTCGCGGAACGGTCGAGCGGCTCCTGCCGACCGCCGACGTCTACATCACCGACTGGCGCGACGCGAAGCTGGTGCCGACCTCCGAAGGTAGCTTCGATCTCGACGATTACATCGATTATTTGATCGAGTTCATGGAGCTGATTGGCACCAAGACTGGTGAGCGTCCCCATCTTCTCGCCGTCTGTCAGCCTGCGGTACCGGCCTTCGCCGCGACCGCGCTGATGAATGAGGACAAGAACCGTTGGCGGCCCAGGACTCTGACCATGATGGGCGGTCCGATCGACACCCGTGAGGCGCCGACGGCGGTCAACACGCTGGCGACGCAGCGTCCATTTAGCTGGTTCGAGCAGAATGTCGTCGCGACTGTGCCGATGATTTACCCGGGCGCGGGCCGGAAGGTTTATCCGGGCTTCCTTCAGCTTGCCGGATTCATGACCATGAACCTCGGCTCGCACCTCGTCAGTCACTGGGAAATGTTCAAGCATCTCGTCGTTGGCGATGAGGAAAGCGCGGCTTCCACCCAGAAATTCTATGACGAATATCGTTCGGTCTGCGACATGACCGCGGAATTCTACCTGCAGACGGTCGACGTGGTGTTCCAGCAGCACCAGTTACCCAAAGGCGAGATGGAGCATCGCGGGCGGCTCGTCCGCCCCGACGCGATCCGCGACACCGCTCTGCTGGCGATCGAGGGCGAGCGGGACGACATTTCCGGTATCGGCCAGACCAAGGCAGCGCTCGATATCGCCACCAAGCTTCCCAAGGCGAAAAAGGAATATTTTCTCGCCAAGGACGTCGGCCATTACGGTATCTTCAACG
>DASUZY010000032.1:0-6974 GCA_036376635.1 Sphingomicrobium sp. | reverse complement strand
TGCACGCGAGACGGGCGTCGACGCGATTGGTCTGGACGAGACGGTGGACCCTGCCTGGGCGGCGAGGGAACTGCCTGAGACCCTGCCTATCCAAGGCAATCTGGACCCGCTCGCGCTTATCGCTGGCGGCGAATGTCTCGCTACCGCGGTGAAGCGAATCCTTGACGCGTTCGCCGGTCGTCCTCACATCTTCAATCTCGGCCACGGCATCCTTCAGGATACGCCGATCGCCAATGTCGAGCAGCTGATGAGGCTGGTGAAGGGGGGACGGTGAGTAACCTCGAAGGCTGGCGTGGTCCCGCTTACGATTGGGTCAAGGCCGCTCACGTCACCTTCGTCATCTTCTGGATGGCGGGCCTGTTCCTGCTCCCTCGCTTCTACGTCTATCACCAGGAAGCCGCGGTCGGTTCACCCGAAGACCGCGCGTGGATCGAGCGTGAGAGCCGAGTCCGGTCGATCATCCTCAATCCGGCGATGATCGTGGTTTGGCTCCTCGGACTAATGCTCGCGACCGATAACCGGATGCAGGTGCTGACCGCCGGCTGGTTTCACGCGAAGGTCGCGCTCGTCATCGCGCTCAGCGCCTACCAAGGCTGGCTAGGCCACTACGGCAAGAAGCTGGCGAAGGGCGAGCGTCCCTTGTCGGGCAAGGCGGTCCGATTGCTGAACGAGATTCCGGGCATTGCCGCGGCGATCATCGTCGTTTTGGTGATCGTCCGTCCCTTCTAGGATGGACGACAACCAGAACGTCTGTCCGTTCTAACAATTCGGCGCTCGCGCCTTTCGCGGCTGATTGACACCAGCCCGCGGCAGACATACCTCGAATCAGGAGCGGCTACGGCCAGTTTTCCTTACCTGCCGGCAACCAGCTCCTCCTGACAAAGCGGCGTCCTGCCGCCTCGGCATTCGATCATTCCGACTGGCTCGAGCACCACTTCCCAAGAAAAGACTAATCCTATGCATTTGAAAGATCTGAAAAAGAAAACTCCAGCGGACCTGGTCGCGATGGCCGAGGAAATGGGGGTCGAAGGCGCGTCGACGATGCGCAAGCAGGACCTCATGTTCTCGATCCTCAAGGTCCAGGCCGAGAACGGCGTCGAGATCATGGGCGCCGGCACCATCGAGGTGCTAAACGACGGTTTCGGCTTCCTTCGGTCGCCCGAGGCCAATTATCTCGCCGGTCCGGACGACATTTATGTCGCGCCGTCGGTCGTTCGCCGCTTCGGGCTGCGCACCGGCGATACCGTCGAAGGAGAGATCCGCGGGCCGAAGGAGGGTGAGCGTTATTTCGCGCTGACCCGCGTCACGTCGATCAACTTCGACGACCCGGAGACCGTTCGCCACCGTGTCAATTTCGACAATCTGACGCCGCTCTATCCCGACGAGAAGCTCAAGCTCGACACGCTCGATCCGACGATCAAGGACAAGTCGGCGCGCGTGATCGACATCGTCTCGCCGCTCGGTAAGGGCCAGCGCGCTTTGATCGTCGCCCCGCCGCGCACCGGCAAGACCGTGCTCCTGCAGAACATCGCGCGGGCGATCACCGACAATAACCCCGAGGTGATCCTCATCGTGCTGCTGATCGACGAGCGGCCAGAGGAAGTCACCGACATGCAGCGCTCGGTTAACGGCGAGGTCATTTCCTCGACCTTCGACGAGCCCGCCAGCCGCCACGTCCAGGTCGCCGAGATGGTGATCGAAAAGGCCAAGCGCCTGGTCGAGCACAAGAAGGACGTAGTGATCCTGCTCGACTCCATCACCCGCCTCGGCCGCGCCTACAACACGGTCGTGCCGAGCTCGGGCAAGGTGCTGACCGGCGGTGTCGACGCCAACGCCCTGCAGCGGCCGAAGCGCTTCTTCGGCGCCGCGCGCAATATCGAGGAGGGTGGCTCGCTTTCGATCATCGCCACCGCGCTGATCGATACCGGATCCAAGATGGACGAGGTCATCTTCGAAGAGTTCAAGGGCACCGGCAACAGCGAGATCGTGCTCGACCGCAAGGTTGCCGACAAGCGCATCTTCCCGTCCCTGGATGTCGGCAAGTCCGGCACCCGCAAGGAAGAACTGCTGGTCGAACAGGGCACGCTCACCAAGATGTGGGTGCTGCGCCGGATCCTGATGCAGATGGGAACGGTCGACGCGATGCAGTTCCTGCTCGACAAGATGAAGGACGCCAAGTCCAACGAGGACTTCTTCGCTTCGATGAACCAGTAAGCGCTATGCCCGACGGGATGTTCAACTTCGCCGAAATCTGGACTCCCGCGGGCCTGGCCGTACTGGCCCAGGTCATCCTGATCGACCTCACCATGGCTGGCGACAATGTTGTCATCATGGGAACGCTCACGTCGGGCTTGCCGGCAAAGGAACGGCGACGAGTCATTCTGCTTGGCGTCGGCATTGCGGTCTTCTTTCTGATCGCCTTTGCCCTGGTTGCGACGCAGCTGCTCAAGATCACCGGCCTTCTGCTGGCCGGCGGGCTGCTCCTGCTGTGGGTCGCGTACAACATGTTTCGCGAGCTGCGGCCAAAGAAGGAAGTCACGGCCGACGACCCTGACACAGCCGTCGTCGAGGGGCCGCCGGCCAGCAAGACGTTCCTCCAGGCCGCAATCCAGATCACCATCGCCGATCTGTCGATGAGCCTCGACAACGTGCTCGCGGTCGCTGCGGCAGCCCGAGACCACCCTTCCGTGCTGTTTGTCGGACTGGTGCTGTCGGTGACCTTCATGGGAGTTGCCGCAAGCTTTGTGGCGCGGCTTATCCATCGCTTCCCGATCCTCGCGTGGGCAGGTCTGCTGATGATCCTGTACGTTGCCTTGAAGATGATCTGGGAAGGTTGGCACGACGTCGCGCCCTATCTGGCGTAGAGCCGCATGCCCATGAGTGGGCGTGACACCATCTTTGCTTTGTCGAGTGGGCGGCCTCCGGCGGCGATCAGCGTCATCCGGATCAGCGGAGAGCTCGCACATCAAGCGGTGGAAAGCCTCGCAGGATCACTGCCGGGGCCACGAAGGGCAGTGGTTCGGGAGCTCCGCAATCCCGGCACGGGCGATTTGTTGGACCAGGCAATCGTGGTGCGGTTCGACGGTCCAGCGAGCGCGACCGGTGAGAATATCGTTGAAATACAATGTCATGGCGGACGAGCTGTGGTCGATGCAATCCTTTCGGCACTGGCTAAGACGCCGAGCTTGCGTCAGGCCGAGCCCGGTGAATTCACCCGGCGAGCGTTCGACAATGGCCGGATCGATCTGACCGAGGCCGAGGGGTTGGCGGATCTGATCGAGGCGGAGACCGAGTCCCAGCGCAAAGCGGCCGTGGCGATGGCAGAGGGAGGCCTCAGCAGGCAGATCTTTCGCTGGCAGGGCCAACTGCTTGGGCTTGCCGCGCAGGCGGAACGGGCGATCGACTATGACGAGGACGATCAAGAGGTGGATCCGGTCCTTATCCATGATTGCTCGGCGTTGGCGGACGAGTTGCAGAGGTGGTTGGATCGGCCTCGTGCCGAACCGCTGAAGGACGGATTGCTGGTCGTCATCGCCGGGCCACCAAACGCCGGAAAATCCAGCCTTCTCAATGCGATAGTTGGTAGCGACCGGGCTATCGTGTCGGAGACGCCGGGGACTACGCGCGATCATATTGAAGTGCCTCTGGCGATTGGAGGCGTGCCCGTACGGCTGACCGACACGGCGGGGCTCAGGACGACTGCGGACCGGGTTGAGGCGGTGGGCGTCCAACGGGCGACCCGGCTCGTCGACGCAGCGGACATTCTGGTCTGGCTTGGGCCGGAAGAGGACGCTCCTCCGCACGCGCGTCGGATTCAGGTGCGCGCGAAATCGGACCTGCTCGAGGGTTACGACGGGCCAGGCGGATCAATCGACTTGTCGTCGAAGACCGGAGAAGGAGTGGCCGAGTTGATGGCGACAATCGAAGAGGCCGCACGTTCCATGCTTCCTTCCGAGGGTTCGCTCGCGATCAATCGGCGCCAGGCCACTCATCTTCAGGAATCTGCGGCGGCGCTCCGTCGCGCCGCAGCCGCGGCCGATATTGTGTTGATCGCGGAGGAACTACGTCACGCGAGAGGCGCGTTCGACCGCCTGACCGGCCGGGCCGGAGTGGAGGACGTGCTCGACAGCCTGTTCGGCCGCTTCTGCCTCGGCAAATGAGCGTTCCACGTGGAACGTTGATCCGCTAAGGCGCTCACATGCATGACGTTCTGGTGATTGGCGCCGGCCATGCCGGTTGCGAAGCCGCTGCTGCCGCCGCGCGACGCGGCGCGCGCGTGGGCCTGATCACCTTCCGGGCCGAAGACGTCGGGCAGATGTCCTGCAATCCGTCGATTGGCGGGGTTGGCAAGGGTCATCTCGTCCGGGAGCTCGATGTATTCGATGGCTTGATGGCGCGAGCTGCCGACTGTGCTGCAATCCACCGCCGAATGCTCAATCGCAGCAAGGGACCCGCGGTTTGGGGACCTCGTGTTCAGGCAGACCGGCGCATCTACCGCGCGGCCATGGCGAAGCTCCTGGAAGCGAGCGGCGTGGAATTGTTGATCGGCGAAGCCCGCCGACTGGTTGTGGAAGGTGGCAAGGTCCGGGGAGTCGAGACCGATTCGGGCGTGCTCGAGTCCCGGGCCGTGGTGATCGCCACCGGGACGTTCCTGGATGCGCGGATGTTCGTTGGCGAAGAGGTCCGGCTGGGTGGCCGGCAAGGTGAGCGGACGTCGCTCCCGCTGGCTCAGCAGATCCGCGAAATCGGCTTGGGTCAGGGGAGGCTCAAGACCGGCACCCCGCCGCGACTCGACGGCAGGACGATCGATTGGGCCGGCCTTGAAGAGCAGCCGAGCGATGATGACGGGTGGACGTTCTCGGCCCTCGACGACGAAGTGCGGCAGCCGCAGCTCCGGTGCGGCATCACCCGAACCCGTTCCGAAACGCACGAGATCATCGCTGCGAATTTCGGGCGTTCGCCGTTGTTTGCTGGCGCGATCGAGGGACGGGGGCCAAGATACTGCCCGTCGATCGAGGACAAGGTGAAGCGGTTCGCTGATCGCGACGCGCATCAGATCTTCCTGGAGCCGGAAGGTTTGGTCGACCATCTGGTCTACCCGAATGGCATCTCAACGTCGCTGCCTGTCGACGTGCAGCAGTCTTTCGTCCGCTCAATCCCCGGCTTGGAGCGGGCGGAGATCGTCCGGCCAGGCTATGCGGTCGAATATGAGTTCATCGATCCGCGCCGGCTCAATCCCACCCTTGGAGTTCCTAGCCTTACGGGATTGTTCCTGGCGGGGCAGATCAATGGGACGACCGGATATGAGGAGGCGGCGGCGCAGGGTTTGGTCGCGGGTCTCAATGCTTCGGCATGTGCGTTGGGTCTGGACGAGGTGCGCTTTGACCGTCGGACTTCGTACATCGGAGTGATGATCGACGATCTCACCTTGCAGGGTGTCAGCGAGCCGTATCGCATGATGACGGCTCGAGCCGAATATCGCCTCTCGCTGCGCGCGGACAACGCCCCGACCCGGCTGGCAGGGGCGGCCCTGGCCGCCGCCTGTGTCTCGGACCGCAGACGAGAGCAGATTGAGCGCCACCTGGCTTCCCGTGCCATGCCGGGTTGGAAGGAGACGACTGAGGGAAGGGCGGACACTCTCTACGGACCTTATGTCGAGCGTCAGCGCCGCGAATGGGACGCGATACAACGCGACTCCCGGGTGTGGATCCCGAGGGAATTCGATTATCGCAACGTTCCCGGACTTTCGAACGAGATGGTTGAGAGACTGGGTCACGTTCGCCCCGAAACTCTCGACCAGGCGTCCCGGATTGCCGGCGTTACCCCGGCCGCCCTCTCGGCGCTCTATGTCGCGGCTAGCCGTAAGGCTGTGGCATGATCGACCGGCTCCGGCAGGTCGCCGGAGTAGATGTTTCACGTGAAACAATCGAGAAATTGGAAGCCTACGCCGGGCTCCTCCGAGAGGAGAGTGCACGGCAGAACCTCGTATCGGCGTCCACGATGGATCGGCTCTGGGAGCGGCACATCCTTGATTCCGGGCAGCTGGTGCGCTTTCAGCCGAGCTCGGCGGCATCCTGGATAGATATCGGATCTGGCGCAGGGTTGCCCGGAATCGTCATCGCGTGCCTGGTCGACGGCCCCGTCTCGCTCGTCGAGCCACGCCGGCTGCGGGCCGACTTTCTCCACAGAGTTTGCGAATCGCTGCGACTCGACGCATCGGTAGTCCAATCGAAGGCTGAACGCGTTGAGGGCAAATACGACGTAATCACCGCCCGCGCCGTGGCGCCGATGGCGGATTTGCTGAAAATATCCGCACATCTGTCCACAGCTAATACCGTTTGGGCGCTTCCGAAGGGGAGAAGCGCCGAGCGGGAACTGGCCGAAGCCAAGCAGTCGTGGCAAGGTGTGTTCCACGTGAAACAGAGCGTTACCGATCCGGATTCCTTCATTGTGGTCGGCAGCGAGGTGAGGGCGAGGCGATGATCCGCGTAGCAGTGGCGAATCAGAAGGGCGGAGTCGGCAAGACGACAACCTGCATCAATCTTGCCACCGCGCTTGCCGCGATTGGATGGCGAGTGCTGCTGATAGACCTTGATCCGCAGGGGAATGCTTCCACCGGCCTCGGCGTGCCGCCTACGCAGCGATCGCGATCGAGCTACGATGTGTTGATCGGGATCTCGACCCCCGTGGAAGCCGCGATTCAAACAAGGGTACCACGCCTCGAGTTGCTTCCGGCAACTGTGGATTTATCCGGCGCCGAGGTCGAGATGGTCAGCCTGGATGACCGCGCCCATCGGCTCGACAAGGCGTTGACGGCCGTCCCGCCTGGACGCTGGGACATCTGTCTGATTGATTGCCCGCCTTCGCTTGGCCTGCTGACGGTCAATGCGCTGGTTGCCGCTCGGCATCTGCTTGTGCCGCTCCAGTGCGAGTTCTTCGCGCTCGAGGGCCTCAGCCAGCTGCTTCAGACTGTC
>DASUZY010000031.1:0-19914 GCA_036376635.1 Sphingomicrobium sp. | reverse complement strand
CAGCTGACCTGCGTGTTCGTCGACCACGGTTTGATGCGCGAGGGGGAGGCGGAGCAGGTCGTGAGCCTGTTCCGCAACAGCTATAACATCCCGCTCATTCATGTAGACGCCAGCGCCGACTTTCTTGGCGGCCTGGAAGCGGTCACTGACCCGGAGAAGAAGCGCAAGTTTATCGGCGCCGAATTCATCAATGTGTTCGAGGAGGAAGCGAAGAAGGTCGGCGGCGCCGACTTTCTGGCGCAGGGCACCCTTTATCCCGACGTGATTGAAAGCGTCAGCTTCACTGGCGGCCCGTCCGTGACGATCAAAAGCCACCACAACGTCGGCGGGCTACCCGAACGGATGAACATGAAGCTCGTCGAGCCGCTACGAGAGCTGTTCAAGGACGAAGTTCGCGAACTCGGGCGCGAACTCGGCTTGCCTGAGGCGTTCGTCGGCCGGCACCCGTTTCCTGGCCCCGGCCTTGCCATCCGTATTCCGGGCGAAGTCACTCGCGAGAAGTGCGAGATCCTGCGGAAGGCCGACGTCATCTACCTCGAGGAGATCCGTAACGCCGGGCTCTACGACGCGATCTGGCAGGCGTTTGCCGTGCTGCTCCCCGTTCGGACCGTGGGGGTAATGGGAGATTACCGCACCTACGATTACGTCTGCGGACTGCGGGCGGTGACGTCGGTCGATGGAATGACGGCCGACATATATCCGTTCGATGCCACCTTCCTGAGCCGTGTCGCGACGCGCATCGTCAACGAGGTCCAGGGGATCAATCGAGTAGTGTACGATTACACCTCGAAGCCGCCCGGAACTATCGAGTGGGAATGATCGGGAATTTTCTTCCGAGTTAACAGTAACTTGGCGTTTAACCTCAACTTGACTCGGCGAGGCTATTGTTGATGGTCGAGACCAAGGCAATGTTCGAACGGGCGCGTTCTGTGAATTCGATGAAGAACTGGACGATTGGGGCCGCGAGCGCCCTCCTGTTTTGCTCGGGTGTTGTCGAGGCCAAGGGATTCCACCTCTTTGGCAGCCATCACAAGTCTGCTCCCAAGCCATTCGCAGCCGTGCCCGAGGCGGGGCCGCAGCCTGTTCCCTACCACTGGACCCAGGGGGCGGCCTCAAAGGCGCACTGGGACATGGTCGCGGAGTTCAAGAAAGTGGGGCTGAAGCCTGGCGAATACGTCTGGGCCGCTTCGATGCCCGATGGCGACACCCATATCGTCGTCGACCTGCTAACCCAGATGACGTACGTCTACCGCGGAGACACGCTGATTGGCGCCTCAACCATGTCGAGCGCCAAGACCGGACACATCACGCCCTACGGCTTCTGGAGCATCCTCGAGAAGCGGCCGTTCTATCGCTCGAAGAAATACGACAATGCGCCGATGCCGTTCATGGAGCGGATCGATAATTACGGGATCGCTTTTCATGGCGGGGTGAACCCGGGCTACCCGGCGAGCCATGGCTGCATGCGGCTGCCGATGAAATTCGCCGAGAAGCTCTACGGGGTCACCAAGATAGGTACCAAAGTCGTAATCGAGGGCTAACGGCCCTTTGTGCTGCTGGAATTGGTACCAAGCGTCGCCGCGTCGGTCGGATCCGGTTGCGGCTCCGCATTTTCCGTAACTTCGTTCTTGAGTTCGAGCATTCCGGACGGATCGTGCGATTGACCGGTTTGGGTCATTCCGGTGCGCAGCGGGCCGGGATTGCTGCCGTGGCGCTGACCCCGCCAGGAATTGAAGTCGCGATGGAACTGCTCCTCGCGCTCGCGGCAATAGTCCTGATAGTCGCGGTCTAGCGATTGCATCTGCTGGTCGCGCCAACTGCGATAATGGTCGTCTTGATGACTGCGGAATCCGCCTGACGACCGGTCCTGGGGCGAGCGGTCGAACTCGCTCTGATAGCCGCCAAAGCCTTGTTGCGAGCGATTTGAGCCGAAGCTCTGATCGCGATTGCTCCAATCGTCTCGGTGCGCGCCTCGCCACTGACGATCGTCGTCGCTGAACCGCTCACGGGCGCGCTCGCCCATACGGTCGAAGACGCTCCGGTCGCCACCGCCGCGGTCCCTATCGCCGAACATGAAGTCGCGGTTGCGGTCGTCGTTGCGGTCACGATCATCGCGCCAGCTGCGCTCGCGGTCTCGATTCTCGCTGCGATCCCAACCTTCGTCATACTCACGAAGATAGCCATGCTGAGCCATGAGATACTCCCTCATCCTGAATGGGCGGGCGAATTGCCCTGTCCCCAAAACGTGTGAGGCTCAGCCGGGGATGCTCATATCGTCGCTGCGCGGGGGCGCTGGTCGCAACAGTGGCTCGGCTAAGCGGCGCGCGCCTGTTGCGAGTGCACCGGAAGCTCCAAAACAGTCTTCAGGCCGGGCCCATTATCCTCCAGCACCAGCTGTCCTTCATGCAGGTGAGCAATCGCTTCTGCGAGCGCGAGGCCGAGCCCCGCTCCTTCGTCCGATCGACTCGAGTCGAGGCGCCCGAAGCGCCGCCTTGCTTCCGCTCTGCGCTCCGCGGGGATGCCCGGCCCACGATCACCGACCTCGACACGGATCAGGCGTTCGCCTGGACCGACGTTCACCCGGATTTCTCCGCCGGTCGAACCATATCGAATTGCGTTCTCAAGGAGGTTGCTGAGTGCTTGTGCAAGCAGCTGCCGATGGCCGAACAGAGGGACGGGCCGCACCGGCCGATCATAGTCCAGCTTCGCGCCTCGCTCTTCGGCCAGCGGATCGTACATCTCGGCAAGTTCGGCGGCGAGTTCGCCGACGTCGAACCAATTGAACTGCTTGCGCCCGGTCAGCGCTTCGGAGCGGCTGATCTCCAGCACGGCGCTCAGGATACGCATCAGCGAATCGGCTTGCCTAATGACGCTTCCGAGGAGCTCTTCCTGCTCGGCAGGATCGGCTGACTCCGCCGCGGCATGCGCTGCTGCCCGCAGCCTGCTGACAGGGGAGCGCAAGTCGTGGGCAAGGCTATCGGTAAGCAACGTGAGCTCGCCCATCAGGGCGCTGATGCGATCGAGCATGGCGTTGATCTGCTGACCCAGCTGATCGAAGGCATCGCCCGCGCCGGAGAGGGGCACGCGTTGCGATAGGTCACGCGCGCTGATGCGGTTGGCCACCGTCGCGATGTCGCTGATCCGGCCGCTGACGTAATTGGCGAGGATCAGGCCGCAGAACAGGCCGAGCAGGACGGCCACGATGAGTGCAATCAGCAATGACCGCTCGATCGTCTGCCTGATCTGAAGCCCCTCACCGGCGATCCGTCCGCTGACGATCCACTGTCCAGTAGGCAGATGATGGACCGCAAGCACGGCTTCCCTCGGGGTGGTCTGACCCCGCAGCCGGACCAGGCGGTTCTGATATCCCTCCTCAAGCGCGATAACCGTCGGCGGTACGGTCAGGAGATTGCCGACGACCTCCCGCCCGTTGGAATCAAACAGTCCGATTGCCGTCTGCGGATCGGCGTAGCCAAGGGTGTCCTGGATCGCGTCATCGAGCGCTGCCTTGCCGCCAGTGCGGTAGACGTCCGACAATACCTTGGCCTGCTCCGCGACCTGGCGATGCACCGTTGCGAGGGCTTCGTCATGCGTCTGGTAATAAATGAATCCGATCACCGCGAAATTGCACAACAGGGCAAGCAGCCCCGCGAACAGCGCGATGCGTAAGGTGGTTGGCACGGGCGGAGTCTAGCGAGTTAAGCGGCGAGCATGTAGCCCGCTCCACGAACCGTGTGGAGGAGCGGCTTCTCGAACCCCTCGTCGAGCTTCCGTCGAAGGCGGCTCACATGAACGTCGATGACGTTGGTCCCCGGGTCGAAATGATAGTCCCACACCTGCTCAAGAAGCATCGTGCGGGTGACGACGCGGCCCTCGTTCCGGGCAAAATACTCGAGCAGGAGATATTCGCGCGGCTTGAGGTCGAGCTTCTTGCCCGCCCGGCGGACCGTCCGGGACAGCGGATCAATCTCGAGGTCGCCGACTGTCAGCCGGTGCTCGGTAGGATCGACGCGGGATTCTCGCCGGCGCAGCAGCGCGTTCACGCGTGCCAGCAGCTCGGCGAAAGAAAATGGCTTCACGAGATAATCGTCCGAGCCGCACTCCAGTCCCTCGATCCGGTCGCCCACCGACGCCAGTGCGGAGAGGATCAAGACCGGCGTATCGATCTGGGCAGCGCGCAGCGCCTTCAGTACCGAAAGGCCGTCGAGGCCCGGAAGCATTCGATCGAGAATTATGAGGTCGAAGCTGCCATCGGTGGCGCGAAACAGGCCATCCTGACCGTTGTTGGCTTGTTCGACGCTATGGCCTTCCTGTCCAAGCCCCTTGGTCAGATAACTCGCGGTTTCCCGGTCGTCCTCGATCAGTAGAATCTTGCGGCCCATGGTCGGCGCTTACTCCCGATCTTCACACACAACAAAATGCCCGCCGGGACGAAGGTCTCGGCGAAGCTATCGTCGGATAGGTTTGGCCAAGTCTCACATCCATGGCGGCAAGGTTAAATGCCGTTCATCGACCCGAGCACAGACAACAGGCTTTGCGCGTCTTAGGGCCGGGCGTTACGCTGGATTTGCGAATGATTGCTCAAAAGACCCGTTACGCGCTTCGATCCCTGCTTTTCCTGGCGGAGGAGCAGGAAGGCGCTCCTGTGCAACTAGGCCGGATTGCGGAGACGCAGCGTGTGCCTCCGAAATATCTCGAGCTGATCATGCTCGATTTGAAGAAGGCGGGGCTGGTGAAAAGCGCCCGGGGACCGAAGGGCGGATATCGACTCGCACGTTCATCGGACCAGATTTCCTTCGGCGAGGTCGTTCGGACGATGGAAGGTCCGATCGCACTGGTGTCCTGCGCCAGCACTAATTTCTATGCTCCTTGCGGTGACTGCCAGGACGAGACGACCTGTGCCATCCGGAGGGCGTTCGCCATTCTCCGCGATCAGAGCACGGCGGTGCTGGATTCAATTTCCCTCGCGCAGGGCGCGTCCTGGGAGGAGCGCCTGGTGGCCGGGGATTAGCCGAGCAGGCTGATCCGGCCGGTGGCCGCGATGCGGTCCGCCGTCGCGACCTTCGCAGTCGCTGGCTTCGCGATCGTGTGTTGGGAGGTTGGCAGCGGCAACGCGAGACTCGCGATTGGCAGGGCAATCAGAATCGCAAGACTGATGTCGCCAAACCAGCGGCGATCGACCATCGAACAACTCCACTTCTCTTTCACGCGGTCACGCGGGCCAGCGCACTTGTGACTTAGAAGAACAGCCGTGCGTTAAAGTTCCACATTGTCGACAACTCGACTTCTATGCGGGTCTGGCTGTTGGACAGACGCCCCGCTAGAAGCCGCCTGCATGTCGACCTTCACGATCGATACCAGCACCAGCCGCGCAACTCCGTCTCCGGTTCCAGGCAAGCGGATGACGGCTCCGTCGATCCGCTCACGAAAGGTCGAGGGTCGCATCGAGCAGCCGCTGGTGATGCTGACGGCCTATACGATGCGGATGGCACAGCTGCTCGATCCGCACTGCGATATGCTTCTTGTCGGCGACAGCCTGGGGCAGGTGATCTACGGACTGCCTTCCACGATCCCGGTGACGATGGACATGATGTGCGCTCATGGCGCGGCCGTAGTGAGGGGCAGCTGGCATGCGCTCGTTGCGGTCGACATACCCTTCGGCAGCTACGAGGCTTCGCCGGCGCAAGCGTTCGAATCCGCCTCCCTCATCATGAAGGAAACCGGATGCGCTGCGGTCAAGCTCGAAGGGGGAATAGCGATGGCTCCGACCATCGAGTTCCTCACGCATCGTGGGATTCCGGTCATCGGTCATGTCGGCCTCACGCCGCAGGCGGTGAACATCCTCGGCGGCTATGGTGCAAGGGGAAGGGAGGAGCGCGAAGCCGAGAAGATCATCGCGGATGCCAAGGCAGTCGACGAGGCCGGTGCGTTTTCAATCGTCGTTGAAGGTGTGCTGGAAGACATCGCCGACCAGATCACCAAGAATGTCGCCGCTCCCGTCATCGGAATCGGCGCTTCGGCGGAATGCGACGGCCAGGTCCTGGTTATCGACGACATGCTGGGCATGTTCGAGCGGACACCGCGGTTCGTGAAGCGATACGACGATCTCGCAGCGCGCATTGGCGAAGCGGCGAGTACTTATGCTGCGGAAGTGCGAACGCGCCGCTTCCCAACCGCCGACCAGACTTATCGAGCCAAGCCTCGAGGCTAACCTAGTTAAGAGGGGTACGGCGCTGCTTTCGCTACGGGAGTTGAATGCCCCGCTACCGAATTAGTCTGACCAATTCGGAATTCGAGAGCTCCGACGAAGCCAATTATCCCTCGATTCAAGCCGCAACCAAGGCCGCAATCGCGGGGGCGTCTCAGGTCGTCAGCGATTCGATCGCAAAAGGCGCATTGGCTTCATCCGTGGAGATGGAGATCGAAGAGGAGGGGCGAGTAGTCGCAAGGAAGGTCGTAACCTTGTCCGTCGCAGACCTTTCCGGAGGCAAGGTTTAATCCGTGCGCTAACCTGGATCAGGTTCCTCAGCCGACGTCTCATGTAGCTGGCAGGCACGCGCGTATGGAGCCCTGCCAATGATCGAAGCCCATCTCCAGAAGCTGCGGGTGCGCGATTCGATCAGCAAGGATGAAGAGCATGCGATCCTGGAGCTGGTCTCCCAGGTTATCGACGTCCCGCAGGACCGAACGATCATCCGGCACGGCGAGGAGATCAACCAGTCCATGCTGCTCCTATCGGGGTGGCTGGCGCGCGCGAAGGACTTGCCGAGCGGCCAGCGGCAACTGGCCGAGCTCCACATAGCCGGCGATTTCGCCGATTTGCACAGTTTCACGCTGAAGCGGTTGGAGCATGACGTAATCTCGATTACGCGATGCCGGATCGCGCTCGTACCGCATGAGCGACTGAGAGGGATGACTGAACGTCATCCCCATCTCACTCGCGTTTATTGGATGATGACCAACCTCGACGCAGCGATTCAGCGAGAATGGACGCTTTCGCTGGGCCGGCGAAACGCACTCTCGCGGATGGCTCATCTGTTTTGCGAGCTGGATGTGCGGCTAGGGCTGATCGGTTTGAGCCAGGATAACAGCTTCGATTTTCCACTTACCCAGATGGAACTCGCCGAATGCCTGGGGTTGACCCCGGTCCATGTGAATCGGACGCTCCAGGAGCTGCGGAGACGTGGCTTGCTGGAGTTTCAGAATCGCCGGATCAGCATACCGGACATCGACGGACTGAAGGCCGTCGCCGAATTCGACCCAGCTTATCTCTACCTCGACAGGCAGCCGCGCTAGCGCCCCTTTGCCTTTGCCGCGCCAGCCGCTAGACGATGCGCCGCCAGCTTCCGTTCATCTAGGGTGGGGAAGGGAAGCCATGGCGATTGGATCCCCGGCCGAGTGGACTGAGAGAGTTTGGCGCAACCTCCTGACATTACCGAAACTTTCGTTCGAGAGGTCGATGAGAACCTGCGCCGCGACCGTGCGCGCGATTTCTTCAAGACTTACGGCAACTGGCTGATCGCCGCAGTCGTCCTGTTCCTTGCGGTCAGCGGCGGCCTGATCTGGTGGAACCAGCATCGGGTCGCGAAGCGAGGCGAGCAGGTGGAACAACTCGCCCAGGTCTATCGTGACATCGGCAGCGGCAATGTCAGCAATGCGGGATCGCAGCTCGATGCGTTGTCCGATAGCGGCAGCAAGGGTGTGCGCGCATCGGCGAAGTTCGCTCGCGCGGCACTGGCGCTGCAGCAGAACGATACCAAGCAAGCTGCTGGCATCTACAAGTCAATTTCCGAGGACAGCGGCTTGCCTCAGCCTTATCGCGACGCCGCCCTGGTTCGACAGACCGCGCTCGAATTCGATCAGCTTCAGCCAGATGCGATCATTACTCGGCTGGCGCCGCTTACGAAGCCCGGCGAACCATGGTTCGGCAGCGCGGGCGAAATGACGGCGCTCGCGATGATCAAGCAAGGCAAGACCCAGCAAGCGGCGCAGCTTTTCGCTACGATCGCCAAGGATAAGACCGTTCCCGAGACACTTCGGGCGCGCGCGGCGCAGATAGCCGGCACCATGGGCGTGGACGTGACCGCCGCCCTTGAAGGCCAGGCCCAATAGACACGAGGCCCATAGGACCAAATGACCACTGCTAAGACTTTTCGCGTCGCAATCCTGATCGCCGCGGCGCTCGCCGCCAGCAGTTGCGGCGTGTTCAAGAAGGGCAAGGCGACGCGCACGCCCGTGCTAGGCAACCGGATCGCCGTTCTCACCGGCGAGGGCGACGTAACCGTAGATCCGGACACGACCGCGCTCCCCTTCAGCCTGCCCGATCCGGCGGTGAATACCGACTGGGCGCAGTCCGGAGGCGATGCCGACCATTCTCTGCCGCACGTTGCGCTGAGGAATGCGCTCGGCAGGGCGTTCATGGTTCAGGCAGGCCGGGGCAGCTCGCTGACCGCGCGCCTTGCGGCAGCGCCGATCGTCGCTGGCGGCAGAGTCTATACCATCGACACCCTCGGGTCTGTCCGCGCCTTGGACGCGAGGACGGGTTCGCAGATCTGGGTGAGCCAGACTCCGACGGAGAAAGGAGACACTGCCGAAATCTACGGCGGCGGTCTCGCCTATGATCAAGGCCATATCTACGCCACCAACGGCCTCGGCTTTGTCGCGGCGCTGGACGAGCGCAACGGCGGCATCGTCTGGAAGGTGCGTCCGGGCGGACCGCTGCGCGGCGCGCCGAGCGTTGGCAACGGTGCTGTTTACGTCATCAGCCAGGACAACCAGATTTACTCGCTCAAGGAGGCCGATGGGTCGACCAACTGGTCGCAGCCGGCATCGCTCGAAACCGCCGGAATCTTCGGCTCCGCCTCCCCGGCTATCGGGCAGGGCACCGTCGTTGCCGGTTTCTCATCGGGCGAGCTGAATGCCTACCGCTATGAGAACGGACGTTCGCTGTGGAGCGACACGCTGCAGCGCACCAGCGTCCGGACGAGCGTTTCGTCGCTTAACGATATCGACGCCGACCCGGTCATCGATAGCGGTCAGGTGATTGCAGTTGGACAAGGCGGCCGCATGGTCGCGATGGATCTGACTACGGGCCAGCGGCAGTGGGAGCTGAACATTGCCGGCATTTCGACACCCTGGGTCGCCGGTGACTGGATTTTCGTTGTTACGGACCAGGCTAAGCTGCTCTGCATCTATCGTTCGAACGGTCACATCCGCTGGATCACGCAACTCCAGCGGTTCGTGAAGCCCAAGTCGAAGAAGGGCGAGGTCGACTATTCCGGCCCGGTGCTTGCCGGGGGCCGGCTGATCCTCACCAGCTCCGCGGGAACGATTGTGTCCGTCGAGCCTTCCGCGGGCCGTATCCTGGGACAGATCAACGTCGGTGCGCCGATCAGCCTGTCGCCTGTGGTTGCCAACTCGACGCTCTACGTCCTGGACGACCGCGCCCGGCTCTCAGCTTACCGCTGAGGTTCGTCCTTGCGAGCCTGACGAGGCGATCCGGCCGCAACGGCTTGCCGCTTCGTCACCGCTTCTCGCAATGACAGTGTGCATCGGCTAGTCGCGCGACATGCCCCTTCCAACCGTCGCCATTGTCGGCCGCCCGAACGTCGGGAAATCGACCCTGTTCAACAGGCTCGTCGGCAAGCGTCTTGCGCTGGTCGATGATCGGCCCGGCGTGACCCGCGACCGCCGTGAGGGTGATGCGAGGCTGCTGGGCCTAGAGTTTCGGGTCATCGATACGGCCGGGTTCGAGGATGATGATCCGCATACGCTGCCGGGTCGCATGCGTGCCCAGACCGAGGCCGCCGTCCGCGACGCCGACGCCGCTTTGTTCCTGGTGGACGCCCGCGCCGGGTTGACTCCGCTCGATGAAGAGATCGGCCGGTGGCTCCGGGCCGAGACCACTCCGGTCGTGGTGGTCGCCAACAAAGCCGAGGGTAATGCGGGCGAATCCGGGATCCTCGACGCGTATCGGCTCGGCCTTGGGGAACCGATCGGGATCAGCGCGGAGCATGGCGAGGGTGTCGCTGACCTCTTTCAGGCACTCCTGCCGCTCGTCGAGCGCGAGGAAGGGGAGGCGGACGAAGAGGAAGGCGAGGACGCCCCTCTTAAGATCGCGATCGTCGGACGGCCGAACGCCGGCAAGTCGACCCTGGTCAATCGGATGCTCGGCGAAGAACGGATGATTACGGGTCCCGAGGCGGGGATAACACGAGATTCGATCAGCCTCGACTGGACTTGGGAGGGGCGAGCGGTCCGGCTTGTCGACACAGCTGGCCTGCGCAAGCGCGCGAAGGTCGAGGACAAGCTTGAGCGGCTGTCCGCGGCTGACACTCGCCGGGCCATCGACTACGCCGAAGTCGTCGTCTTACTTCTGGACGCAACCCGCGGTCTCGAATCCCAGGATCTCCGAATTGCCTCGCAGGTCATCGAAGAAGGCCGGGCGTTGATCATTGCGCTGAACAAATGGGACGTGGCGGAGAATGCGTCCGCTCTGTTCAACGGGGTGAAAGAGGCGCTGACGGAAGGCTTGTCCCAACTGCGCGACGTGCCGGTCCTCACGGTGTCGGCAAAGACTGGCAAGGGCACTGACACGATCCTGAAAGTAGCCTTTGAACTGCGGGAAGCTTGGAGCCGGCGTATCCCTACCGGGGAGCTCAATCGCTGGTTCGAGCAGGCGGTCGATGCCAACCCGCCTCCGGCGCCCAAAGGGCAGCGCATCAAGCTACGCTACATCACGCAGGTGAAAACCCGGCCACCGACCTTCGTGGTGTTCGGCAATCGCACCGACGAGCTGCCTGAGAGCTATCGGCGTTACCTCGTCAACTCAATTCGCCGGGATCTGAACCTTGGACCGGTCCCGCTGCGCCTGGACTTCCGCGGCCGCTCAAACCCGTTCGACCGCGGCAGACGATAAGGCAAATTTTACCCTTTCGGTCCTATTTGAAGCGCAAAGATACAACTGGCGGACGTGATCTTTGCATAGGGAGCTTGGGGTGACCGACGAGGCTCGGGATATCATCGACTGGGCGAGTTTCGAGAAGAGCCGGAGCGAACTTGGCCCCGGCTTCATCAGGATTCTCAGCTACTTCCGCGAGGATGGCGTCAAATCGGTCGGCCAGATCGAGCAGGCGATGCGCGACGAAAATACGATTGCGCTCGTGCTTCCGGCGCACACGCTGAAGGGCGAAGCGCGGCAGCTAGGGGCTGAGCCTCTCGCCAAGATCGCTGAGTTGATCGAGACGACCGCGCGCTTCTGCGTCGAAAACGGTCGCTTCCCGGACGAGCTTGTGCCCCAGGTGGTCGAACTCCGCCGGCTATTCGACGCGAGCGTCGAGCTGTTCGAGAAGGAAACCAACCCGCTGGTAAAGCGGGTGGCGCCGACTGGCTTCGGGCGCAAAGTCACGAACCAGGGCTTCGGCAGGATCTAGCCCCGCAGATGCCGGCGTGCGATCAGCGCCGTCGGAATGCCAACCAGTACGATGTGAGCGAAAAGCTGGGTGCCGATGGAGATCGGCCTTGGCGGCCATGCGGCTGCAAAGCGCATCGGCAGGATGAGCAGGTCGAGCATGACGTAGGTCGCGATGCCGTATGCGATGCCCCATCCGATCGGGCGGTCCGTAAGGGTCGGAATGCTCCGCGCCGCAGCGACAAACGCAACGACCATGATCGCCATCAACGAATAATGCACCGCGAGACCGACCAGCGATCCGGCTGCACCCCAGTTGCTTGCCGATGGAAACGGGCCTGAAGCAACGAACCGCAGCATTGCGGCGGGCGACTTGCCGTTGAGCAGGGTCAGGATAATCGCGAACAGGATGTCGAGGGTGCCGCACAACAGTGTGGCGACAATGACAGGTCTCCAAAGCGGTCGTTGCATCCATGACCCCATGATCAGCGCTATCCCTGTTTGATCACGAGCTCCAAGCCTGACCAGGCATCCTCGACCGAACAGACGTTCAAGTCGACAAGGCGCATGTGAAGACGGCTCAGAATTCCGGCGTTAGCTCGGTGCTCATGAGCTTCGGGAAGAAGCCTTCATTGGCCGCGCGCAGTTCGTTCAGGCTGACCGATTGGATACCGCCTCGTCCCACAAGGTCGAACACCACGGCGTCGCCGCCGGTCGTTCCGATCGGGACGGTGAATAGCTGAGCCGCATTGGCGATCGCCCGTACCTGATCGGGATCTCGTGTCGTCACGACATAACGCCCCTGGTCCTCGCCGAACAGGATCGCGGCAGGGTTGGGAATTTCGGGGACAATCGTCATCGTCAAGCCGATCCCGCCCGCCAACGCCATCTCGGCCACTGCGACGGCAGCGCCGCCGTCGGAGCAGTCGTGCACCGCCGTGACGAGCCCGCGCTTGATCAGGTCGCGGATACATTCGCCGGCGCGGCGCTCGGCTGCAAGGTCCACGGGCGGTGGGGGGCCTTCGCGGCGGCCGTGAATCACTTCAAGCCAAAGCGATTGGGCGGCATGGCTCTTGCTGTGGCCAATCAGGATAAGGTGCTCGCCCGCCGCCTTGATGGCGGTCGTGGCGCTGTTCTCCCAATCCTCGAGCAACCCCACTCCACCGATCGCCGGTGTTGGCAGGATGGCGAGGCTCGACCCGTCATCGTTCTTGGTCTCGTTGTACAGCGACACGTTGCCGCTCACGATGGGGAAGTCCAGAGCGCGGCAGGCCTCGGCCATGCCTTGGAGGCAGCCCACGAACTGGCCCATGATCTCGGGTCGCTGGGGATTGCCGAAGTTGAGGCAGTTGGTGACTGCCAGCGGCTTTGCGCCGACCGCGCTAAGGTTGCGGTACGCCTCTGCCACTGCCTGCTTCCCACCTTCAACCGGGTCGGCGTAGCAATAGCGTGGCGTGCAGTCGGTGGTAATTGCCAACGCCTTGGTTGACCCGTGGACGCGTACCACCGCAGCGTCGCCGCCGGGACGCCGGACGGTGTCTCCGCCGACCGATTGGTCATACTGCTGGTAGATCCAGCGGCGGCTCGCGATGTTGGGAGAGCCCATCAGCTTCAGCAACTCCGCCGCGATTTCGGTGCTCGCGGGAACGTCAGTGATCGGCTCGGGCGGTTTCGGGATCGCATAGGGTCGCTCGTAGCAGGGAGCTTCGTCCGCCAGGGGGCCGAGCGGGATGTCGCAGACGACCTCACCATTGAATTCAAGCACCATATGGCCGGAGTCGGTCACCTCACCGATGACCGCGAAATCCAGCTCCCACTTGCGGAAGATCGCCTCCGCCTCGCCTTCGCGGCCTGGCTTCAGAACCATCAGCATGCGCTCCTGACTTTCGGAGAGCATCATTTCGTAGGGCGTCATGCCGGTTTCGCGGCAGGGCACCTTGTTCATATTGAGCCGAATGCCCGCGCCGCCTTTGGAAGCCATTTCGACCGAGGACGAAGTGAGGCCCGCTGCGCCCATGTCCTGAATGGCAACGATCGCATCGGTCGCCATCAGCTCGAGGCAAGCTTCGATCAGAAGCTTCTCGGTGAATGGATCACCGACCTGGACCGTTGGGCGCTTCTCCTCGCTGTCCTCGGAAAAGTCTGCACTAGCCATGGTCGCGCCGTGGATTCCGTCGCGCCCGGTCTTCGAACCCACATAGACGATCGGGTTCCCAATTCCGGTCGCCGCGGAATAGAAAATCTTGTCGGTCCTGGCGACGCCGACGGTCATCGCGTTGACCAGGATGTTGCCATCGTAAGCCGCGTCGAAATTGACCTCGCCGCCGACGGTGGGAACCCCGACGCAATTGCCGTAGCCGCCGATCCCCGCCACCACTCCGGCGACGAGGTGCCGTGTCTTCGGATGATCGGGCCGGCCGAACCGGAGCGCATTCAGGTTCGCGACCGGCCGAGCACCCATGGTGAAGACGTCGCGTAGGATCCCGCCAACCCCTGTCGCTGCGCCTTGATAGGGCTCGATGTAGGAGGGATGGTTGTGGCTCTCCATTTTGAAGATGGCGGCGTCGCCGTCACCGATGTCGATGACTCCCGCGTTCTCGCCCGGTCCGCAGATCACCCATGGCGCTTCAGTCGGCAGCTTCTTGAGGTGAACGCGCGAGCTTTTGTAGCTGCAATGTTCCGACCACATGACGGAGAAGATCCCGAGCTCGACGAGGTTCGGCTCGCGCCCCAGCGCGTTCAGAATGCGTTGATATTCGTCTGGGGAGAGCCCGTGTTCGGCGACGGTTTGCGGGCTGATGCGATCGGCTTCGAGGGCTTCCATGCGGCGCCCATTAGCGGTCACCGCGGATGCGGGCTAGGGCAGCGCCGGACATGAAAAGCCCCGCAGCCTGCAATGCAGACCGCGGGGCGTGAATAGAATATTCTCGTCTTAGACCTTGCAGCTCTGCGCCGGATGGCCCGGCACCGCGATCTTCACCGAAGCGGCAGAGGCGGTACCTTCGACCGAATAGCCGCCAGCGGCGGTCATCGGCTTGCCGGCTTCCGCTGCAGTCACCTGCGTCGGATTGCCGCCCTTGTCGGTGCGAACGTTCGCCGTCTTATTGTCCGAGAGCCAGTCGACATAGACGACCTTGTTGTCGGCGCAGCGATAGACCTTCTGAGCCGTGATCGAGGGCGGAAGGGCGATCGGGCCATTGGCAGCGACGTTGGCAGTGTCGTCGCTGGGGTCGCCGCCTCCGACGATCGTGTGACTTTGCTTGTCGCAGCCGGCTAACGCGGCGGCCGCAGCGAGCACTATGAGCAGGGGGGTGCGAGTCATAAGCCGCCGCCCTTCACCATCGGGGGGGCCGCCGTCAAGCCGATGTTCTTGCATATTATCGAAGTGAGACATAGGTTTCGTCGAACGAATGCCCTACCAGGCCGGCAGTAGCGCTCAGCGAATACGCATTGGACTGACGGGTCTCGCGGCGGCTTTCGTCATCGTCTTGATCGCGTCGGCGGTCACGCGCTCCACCCACGATGATTCCTCCAACGCGGCGCAGCAAGCTGCCGCGAATGAGCCGAGCGAGCCTTTGGCGGAACTCGGCGTTGCTCCCGGCACCTCTGACACCAGCAGCAACAACAGCGTCACGCAGAAGAAATGAGCCGAATACAGCGGCGCGCATTGGCCGCCGCCGCCCTTGCGCTGGTCGCAGGTGCCGGATTCGTGCTGGCCGTTGGCCATTCGGCCTCGGGCTTAGGTCCCAGGCGCGGGGCTCAGCGGCCGCCCCTGCTATTGTTGACCAGCCTGCCCTTGGTGCTCCCGGAGGATTTCTCTTTGAAGGGCAGCGGCTCGCCGGCCTTGGCAAAGCTGCAAACACGCTATCGCGTCATGCCGATCAGCATCACGAGCGCCTCTGAGCTGGCTAGAGGCAGGCTGCTGCTGATGGCGCAGCCGCAGGCCCAAACGGCCGAAAATCTCGTTGCGCTCGACGACTGGGTCAGACGCGGCGGCCGGGTGCTGCTTCTCGCCGATCCACTTCTGGAGTGGCCGAGCACGCGGCCTCTCGGCGACGTACTGCGTCCGCCAGCGGTGTTTCCCGACACCGGCCTATTGGCGCATTGGGGTTTGAGGCTCGAGCCGCCACGTCGGCGTGGGCCGGCGATCCGAAGTCTCGCGGGTTTCGATGTTCTGACTGTCTCCCCGGGAGTTTTGACGGGCAGCTGCGCAATCGGCCGCGACGGCTTCGTCGCTCAATGCCGGATCGGCAGGGGTGACGTCTTGGTCGTCGCTGACGTGGATTTGCTTGACGTCCAAGAGCTTGGACCGGGAGCATCTTCAAATCTCAACGCAATTGCCGCCGAGCTTGCTTCGCTCGAGCAATCGTGATTCGCTGATCACAGACTTATCCACAGGGTCGTTAACCGGAACAGGAGAAGAACCGTCTCACTCTGAACCCAGAAAAACGCGCGGAAATCCGCCGTTGTCCATCAAATCCCATTAATTCCCATGAAAACCCATTGTATCCCGCACTTCATTGGGTTACCAACATGTCTGTAGCGCGGGGGCTAACCCTTTGATTCGAACCTGACGCGGTGCGTGCGACGGCGCGCATCCGTGATCCCTGGCTCGCGCGCTGCGAACGGGGAGTGGTTTGGAAGTGGCGCTTGAGCATCTGTTTCAGGGCAGCGCACTGAACGCGGTCGACGGAAAGGGCCGCGTATCCATTCCCGCATTCCTTCGCGGCGTAATCGAGCGCCGTGGTGACGCCCGCACCATCGTCCTTGCCAAGCACGAGGCGTTCCCCTGCCTCAGCGCATATGACCCCGCCTATGCTGCGCTGAAGCACGCCAAGCTCGAACGCCTGCTCGAGAAGGAAGAAACCAGCCCCGACGCTGAGCTCGAATATCAGCAGCGCAACCTCATGGCCTTCGCGGCCACCGAGGAAGTCCCCTACGATAGCTCTGGCCGCATCCTCATGCCGCCGATGATGCGCCGCAAAGGGCAGATCGGCGAGTTCGCGCTGTTTCTCGGGACCGGCGAGACCTTCCAAATCTGGAACCCGCAGCTTCTACTCGACGACAAGCGCATTCCCGAGGATCTCAAGGATATCGCCCGCTTCCGGCTCGAAGAGCGAGGCGGGCAATGACCAGCACCGGCACAAGCGTTGCCCCACATGTGCCGGTGCTGGTCCACGACGTCGTTGCAGCGCTTGAGCTGCAAGGCGGCGAGACCGTGGTCGACGGCACTTTCGGAGCAGGGGGTTACACGCGCGCCCTGCTCGCGGGCGGGGCGGGACGAGTGATCGGCTTCGATCGCGACCCTGACGCGATCGAAGCAGGACGGTCGCTCGTCCCGGACTCTCGTCTCACGCTGATCGAGGAACGGTTCAGTCAGATGGACCGTGTGCTTGCCGAGCACGGCATCGGCCAGGTCGACGCGATCGCGCTCGATATCGGCGTCAGCTCGATGCAACTCGACCGCGCCGAACGGGGCTTTTCATTCCAGGGCGACGGACCGCTCGACATGCGCATGAGCAAGTCGGGCCTCACCGCCGCCGAGTTCCTGAATTCGGCCGATGAGGCCGAGATCGTCCGGGTCTTGCGCGACTACGGGGAGGAGCCGCGCGCCCGGGCGATTGCCCGCGCCATCGTTGCCGCTCGGCCGGTCGAGCGGACCGCCGAACTAGCGGCGATCGTTCGCCGCGCTGCCGGTTTCCGGCCGGGCCAGAAAAGCGATCCTGCAACTCGCACATTTCAGGCGATCCGAATCCACCTGAATGCCGAGCTTGAGGAGTTGGAGCAGGGCTTGGAAGCCGCCGAACGGGCGCTGAAGCCTGGCGGCCGGCTGGCAGTCGTGACCTTCCACAGCCTTGAAGACCGGATCGTGAAGCGGTTCCTGCGCGAGCGCAGCGGTGGCACGCCCGCTGGCTCGCGCCATCGGCCCGTCCAGGTTGATCCTGAGCAGCCGACCTTTGAGCGCGTGGCCAAGCCAGTCTCACCGTCGGAGCAGGAGCTGGCCGTCAACCCTCGCGCCCGATCCGCCCGGCTTCGCTCCGCAATCCGCACTTCAGTCCCAGCCCGCAAGGAACGCTTGCAATGAGTAGCCGCAGCTTCCACTCCCTCTTCATGGTCGCCAGTTGCGCCGGAGCCGCGCTTGGCTGCTATCTCGTATCCCTCCGCGTCGCTTCCGAGAGGGCGCAGCTGGAAAGCGTCGAGAGCAAGATCGTGCTCGCTCAGCAGGACATGCGGTTGCTGCAGACGGAGATCGGCACGCGCGGTCGTCTGTCGCAGCTCGAGCGGTGGAATGCCGGCGCGTTCGCACTATCGGCTCCCGCGGCCGATCAGTTCGTGAAGGGCGGTTTCGAACTCGCTCGCCTGGCGCAGCCTGAAAAGAAGATGGACTTCCAGGCGCCAGTGGTGATGGCGTCCGCTCCTGCGGCAGCTCCGAAGCCAGTCGTTGGCCAGCCGGAGACGGATGACTCCGGCGCTCCCGCCGTGGAGCCAAAAGCCCCGCCCGTCGGCGGATTGCTCCACCAGGCGAGTCTCAAGATTCCTACGCGCGAGGTTCCGGCGCGGACGGTCGCTGAATTGCCCCATGCGACCGCCAAAGCCCCGGACGGGTCGGCAACAGTGGCTAAGCCGGCATCCAAGAAGTCCGCGGCGAAGCCGGACCTCGCGGCCGCCCACCCTTCGTCAAACAAGGAGCTGAGGGTTGTTTCGGTGGCGGCCAAGAAATCGGTGGATAAGCCGGCCTCATCCACAGGCCATTCGATGACAAAGCCGATCCGTCTTGCGAAGATCGACCCGCTCGCGCCACTGCCGGCGAAGCACTCCGGTCACAACAAGGACGTCGCCGCCGAACGATGAACGCACCGTCGCCCGCTCTCGTCGCGCCACGGCCCGAGCGGCTCCGACTCGTCGGCCAGCGTCGCCAGTTGCTTGCGGTCATGCACCAGCGGCTGATGTTCGGCATGCTGGTCTATGCCGGCATCGTTGCCATCATTGCACTGCGGATCCTGTACCTGGCCGCTTTCGGCGACCACGCCGGCAGGAAGGACGGCGTCACCGCACTGGTGCCCGATCGCGGCGATATCGTCGATCGCAATGGCGAGCCGCTCGCTCGAACGATCGACGCCTGGACCATCGCAGTTCACCCCAACAAAGTGATTGGCGACAAGCTGGCGCTCGCTCAGCGCCTGTCGCAGCTGATGCCGGAGCAGACCGAAGCGCAGTATTTTGCGATGCTGCGATCCAGCAAGACGTTCTTCTATCTTCGCCGCCGTGCTTCGCCCGCGCTAGTCGAGGCTGTGAATGCGATCGGTGAGCCAGGGCTCGCCATCGAACGGGAGCCCGATCGACTTTACCCTCAAACCACGCTCGCGGCGCACGTTCTCGGCTTTACCGGGATCGATGGCCACGGCGGCGGTGGGGCGGAACGCGCGTTCGACAAGCAGTTGCTCGATCCCGCGACCCGCGGTCAGCCGGTGGTCCTGTCGATCGATAGCCGTGTGCAACAGGCGCTTGAAACCGAGCTTGGCGCGGCGATGCAGCATTTTTCGGCGATCGGCGCGGCGGGGGTGGTGATGGACGTCCACACCGGCGAAGTCCTCGCCATGACATCGTTGCCGACGTTCAATCCGAACGCGCCGGGGCAAGGAACGCCTGACCAGATGTTCAACCGGGCAACGCTCGGCGTGTTCGAACTGGGCTCGACCTTCAAGCCCTTCACGCTGGCGATGGCGATGGATTCGGGAGTGGTGTCGGGCCCATCGCAGATTATGAACTGTCCTGAGGTTCTGCCAGCCTACGGTCACCTCGTCCACGACACTCATCCGTTCGGCCGCCAGTGCTCCATCGCCGAAGTGATGATGGAGAGCTCCAACATCGGCATGGCCCAGATTGCGGATAAGCTTGGCACTGAGCGGCAGAAGGCGTGGCTCAAGAAAATGGGGTTTCTCGATAAGCCCGATATCGAACTTCGCGAACGCGGCCGCCCGCTGACTCCTGGCGTGCGGTGGGGACCGTTCGAGACCATGACGATCGGCTTCGGCCAGGGCATCGCCGTTGCGCCGCTTCAGCTGGCGATGGGTTATGCGACGTTGTTCGACGGAGGCATATATCACCCGCCGACGATCCTGAAGATTGGCCCCGGCCATCCGCTTGCGCAGGGCAAGCGTGTCTTCACCGCGGACACGAGCTATCGCATGCGGTCGCTGCTGCGCCTCGTGGTGATGAAGGGAACCGGCCGAAAAGCCGACGCGCCCGGTTACCGCATCGGGGGCAAGACAGGAACGGCGCAGAAGCTGATCAACGGCCGCTATAGCCAGACGATCAACCTCACCAGTTTCGCCGGTGTGTTCCCGATGGACGACCCGCGCTATGTGATCGTCGTCATGCTGGACGAACCCAAGGCGACGCCGGAAACCTTCGGCTTCACGACGGCGGGCTGGAACGTCGCTCCGGTGGTCAGCCGCACCGTCAGCCGGATCGCGCCGATGCTCGGCGTCGCGCCGGACATC
>DASUZY010000030.1:0-66790 GCA_036376635.1 Sphingomicrobium sp. | reverse complement strand
ATGCACTGGACGCGCTTGGCCCCGCTGTTATCCGCAACGTCCAGGTTGGACTGCATCTGGATCATTGTTCGACCCTAACCTCTCTCAAACTTGCGCTCAGGCGTCCGCGTCGGCGACGTCTTCGGCCTTGGCCTTCTTCGTCGACTTGCTGGCGGTCTTCTTTTCGGCCTTTTCCTCGGCCGGCTTGGCAGGCTCAGCAACGGGGGCCGTGGCCTCCGGCTGATCGATGTCCGACTTCTGCGCCTTGGCGACGCCGAGGCGGTCGAGCACCGTCCAGCTCTTGAGCTTCGAAATCGGGGCGCATTCTTCGATGCGAACGATCTCGCCGGCGCGGAACTCATTGGCCGCGTCGTGAGCATGATACTTCTTCGACAGCTTGATGATCTTGCCATAGAGCGGGTGCTTCACCCGCCGCTCGACACGGACCACCACAGTCTTGTCACCCTTGTCGGACACCACGGTGCCGGTGAGGACGCGCTTGGGCATCTCGTTATTCTCCTTGCGCCTTGGAGCGCTGGGTCTGCAGCGTCTTGATGCGAGCGATCGTGCGGCGAACTTCGCGCACCCTGCTCGGCTTCTCGAGCTGATTGGTTGCCGACTGGAAGCGCAGGTTGAACTGCTCGCGCTTCAGGTCGCCAAGCTGCTGCTGCAGCTGGTCGTCGGTCTTCTGCTTGAGATCGTCGATCGCAGGCATGTTACTTTTCCTCCTCGACCAGGCTCTCGCCGAGGCGGGCCACGACCTTGGTCTTGATCGGCAGCTTTTCCGCTGCGCGGGCGAATGCCTCCTTGGCAAGGCTGCCAGGGACGCCGTCGAGCTCAAACAGGATCCGGCCCGGCTTCACTCGAGCGACCCAGAATTCCGGCGAGCCCTTGCCCGAGCCCATGCGGACTTCGGCGGGCTTCGACGAGACGGGAACGTCCGGGAACACGCGGATCCACAAACGGCCGGCGCGCTTCATGTGACGTGTGATCGCGCGGCGGGCCGCCTCGATCTGGCGCGCGGTAATCCGCTCCGGCTCCATGGCCTTGAGGCCAAAGGCGCCGAAGTTCAGCTCGGTTCCGCCCTTGGCATTACCATGGATGCGGCCCTTGAAGGCCTTGCGGAACTTGGTGCGCTTGGGTTGCAGCATCTCTTACTTTCCTTCGCGCTTACCGGTTGCCGCGCTCTTCGCGGGCCGGACGAACGCCGGAGGTCTGGGCCTCCATCATCAGCCGGTCCTGAGCGAGCGGATCGTGGCCAAGGATTTCGCCCTTGAAGACCCACACCTTCACACCGCAAACGCCGTAGGCGGTGTGCGCCTCGGCTTCGGCGTAATCGACGTTGCCGCGCAGCGTGTGCAGCGGAACTCGGCCCTCGCGATACCACTCGGTGCGAGCAATCTCAGCGCCGCCGAGACGACCCGAGCAAGTGATACGAATGCCCTCGGCACCAAGGCGAAGCGCCGACTGCACGGCGCGCTTCATTGCGCGGCGGAACGCGATACGGCGCTCGAGCTGGTCGGCAACGCCCTGCGCGACGAGCTTGGCGTCGATCTCGGGCTTGCGGATCTCGACAATGTTGAGGCTGACCTCGGAGCTGGTCATCTTCTGAAGCTCTTTCTTGAGCTTCTCGATGTCGGCGCCCTTCTTGCCGATGATCACGCCCGGACGAGCCGCATAGATGCTGATCCTGCAGATCTTGGCGGGACGCTCGATGACGACCTTGGAGATCGCCGCCTGCGGCACCTTCTTTATGATGTACTTCCGGATCTTGAGGTCCTCGAGCAGCAGACGCCCGTAGTCCTGGCCTTCCGCGAACCAGCGGCTGTCCCAGGTCCGGTTGATCTGCAGGCGAAGCCCGACCGGTGAGGTTTTCTGACCCATGCTTAAGCTTCTTCCTGCTCGCGAACGACGACGCGGATACGGCTGAACGGCTTGACGATGCGCGACGAGCGGCCCCGGGCGCGCGTTGCGAAACGCTTCATCGAGATCGACTTGCCGACGCTGGCCTCGGCAACGACCAAGGCGTCGACGTCGAGGTTGTGGTTGTTCTCGGCATTGGCGACGGCGGAGGCGAGCACCTTGTAGACATCCTCGCTCATGCCCTTGGGGCTGAACTTCAGGATGTTGAGCGCCTGCTCCACCTTCTTGCCGCGGATCATGCCAGCGACGAGGTTCAGCTTGCGCGCCGACCCACGGATCGTGGTGCCGACGGCGAGCGCTTCCTTCTCGCCAACCTTGCGGGGTGCGACTGGCTTGCTCATCAGCGCTTGCCCTTCTTGTCGGAGGCGTGGCCGTGGAATGTGCGCGTCGGCGCAAACTCGCCAAGCTTCATTCCGACCATCTCCTCATTGACGGAGACCGGGATGAACTTGCGGCCATTGTAGACATTGAAGGTGAGGCCGACGAACTGCGGCAGGATCGTCGAACGGCGCGACCAGGTCTTGATCGGCGCACGGCCACCCTTTTCCTGCGCACCTTCCGCTTTCTTCAGCAGCGAAAGCTCGACGAACGGACCTTTCCAGACGGAACGGGCCATGACTTAACCCTTCTTCTTCGCGTGACGGCTACGGATGATGAACTTGTCCGTTGCCTTGTTGTGACGGGTGCGGGCACCCTTGGTCGGCTTACCCCACGGAGTAACCGGATGACGGCCGCCCGAGGTCCGGCCCTCACCACCGCCGTGCGGGTGGTCGACCGGGTTTTTGGCGACGCCGCGCGTCAGGGGGCGCTTGCCCAGCCAACGGGTGCGGCCAGCCTTGGCCAGCGTCTGGTTGCCGTTGTCGGGGTTCGACACGGCTCCGACGGTCGCCATGCAGTCGGAGCGCACGTAGCGCTGCTCGCCTGAATTGAGCCTGACGATGACCATCCCGCGGTCGCGGCCGACGACCTGGACGTAGGTCCCGGCAGCGCGAGCGATCTGACCGCCCTTGCCGGGCTTCAGCTCAACATTGTGAACGATGGTGCCGACCGGCATCTGGCCGATCTCCATCGCATTGCCCGGCTTCACGTCGACCTTCTTGCCGGCGATAACCTTGTCACCCGGAGCAAGACGCTGCGGAGCGATGATGTACGCCTGCTCGCCGCCCTCGTAGGTTACGAGCGCGATGAATGCCGACCGGTTGGGGTCGTACTCGAGCCGCTCGACGGTCGCGGTGACGTCCCAGGTCCGCCGCTTGAAGTCGACGATGCGATACTTCTGCTTGTGACCGCCCGCGATCCCGCGCGAGGTCACGTGACCCTTGTTGTTGCGGCCGCCCGTCTTGCGCTTTCCTTCGGTCAGCGCCTTGACCGGCTTGCCCTTCCACAGGGCCGACTTGTCGACCAGGATCAGCCCGCGGCGGGCCGGCGAGGTCGGCTTATATTGCTTGAGAGCCATTAGCCCCGCACCCCTTCAGTGATGTCGATCGGGTCCTGACCCTCGGCCAGCGTCACGATCGCCTTCTTGAAATCGGAACGCTGGTAGGCCTGACCCTTCCAGCGCTTGGTCTTGCCCTTGGTCACGATCGTATTCACGTTCGCGACCTTGCGGTTGAACAGAGCCTCGACCGCGGCCTTGATCTCGGGCTTGGTCGCCTTGGTCGCGACCTTGAACACAACCGCGTTCGTCTCCGACAGCATCGTCGACTTCTCGGTGATGTGCGGCGCGAGCACGATATCGTAATGGCGCGCGTCGGGCGCCGTCTGCGGCTTCTTAGCCATTGAAGCGGGCCTCCAGCTTCTCAACGGCCGCGCGGGTCAGAACCAGCGTATCGTGCCGCATGATGTCGTAAACATTGGCGCCCATCGCCGGGAGCAGGTTGATGCTCTCGAGGTTCGACGAAGCGCGGGCGAAACCGACGTTGAGCGCGTCACCGTCGATCACCAGCGCGGTCTTGCCGAAGCCGAGCTTGCCAAGCTGCGCGCGGAGCGTCTTGGTCTTGCCTTCCGCGACGTCGAGGTTGTCCAGGACGACGAGGTTCCCGTCGCGAGCCTTGGACGACAACGCCATCTTCAGGCCCAGCGCACGAACCTTCTTGTTGAGGCTCGAGGTGAACACACGAGCGCGGGGACCATGAGCCTTCCCGCCGCCGATGAAGATCGGCGCCTTGCGGTCGCCGTGACGAGCCGTACCGCCGCCCTTCTGGCGACCGAACTTCTTGCCGGTGCGGGCGACGTCGCTTCGCTCGCGCGCGGCACGGGCCGGAGCGCGGCGGTTGATCAGCTGCCAGGTGACGACGCGGTGGAGGATGTCGGCACGAGGCTCGACGGCGAAAATCTCGTCGTTGAGCTCGATGTCGCCACCCTTGCCGGTGTCGAGGGTCTGTACCTTGACCTTCATCTTAGCCTTCCTTGCCTTCGTCGGCATCCGAGGCCGGCTTCGCGCTGTCCTCGGCCGCTTGGGCCTTTTCGTTATCTGCAGTCTGGGCCGCGTCGGCGGCGTCAGCTTCTGCAGCAGCCTGGGCTTCCGCCTCGGCGGCAGCGCCGGCTTCCTGCTCGGCAGCGATAGCGGCCACTTCCTCGTCGCTCGGCAGCGCCGGAATCTCATGGACCGCCGCGTCGTCGACCAGGCCGGCCTCCGGAACCTCAAGCTCTTCGACCTTGCGGCCTTCGAGGATGCCCGCCGGATATGGCGCGCTCTCGTGTCGCGGCAGCTTCACGGCGTCGCTGACGGTCAGCCAGCTGCCCTTGTGACCGGGGACTGAGCCCTTGATGAACAGCAGGCCGCGGATTGGGTCCGTGCGAACGATCTCGAGGTTCTGCTGGGTGCGGTTCCGGGCGCCCATGTGACCGGCCATCTTCTTGTTCTTGAAGACGCGGCCCGGGTCCTGGCGGTTACCGGTCGAACCGTGCGAACGGTGCGACACCGAAACACCGTGGGTTGCGCGAAGACCGCCGAAGCCCCAGCGCTTCATGGCGCCGGCGAAGCCCTTGCCCTGGGTAACGCCGGCCACGTCGACCAGCTGACCGGGAACGAAGTGATCCGCGCTGATGTGCGCGCCGACATCGAGCAACGCGTCTTCGGCGACGCGGAACTCGGCGACTCGAGCCTTGGGCTCGACCTCGGCCTTGCCGAAAGCGGTACGCTGCGGCTTGGCGACGTTCTTCGCCTTGGCCTTGCCAGCGCCGAGCTGGACGGCGGTGTAGCCGTCACGATCCATTTCACGACGGCCGATGACCTGCAGCTCGTCCAGCTGCAGGACGGTGACCGGCACATGCCGACCGTCCGCCTGGAACAGGCGGGTCATTCCGACCTTCTTCGCGATCACGCCGGTGCGCATGATCAAACTCCTCCACAGAGGCACCCGGCCCATCCGGGTGCTTGCAGCCCATCAAAATGTTTGCGTGCCCCGCCTGGGCTAGTGCTCCCATAAGGAGCGGCGGGGACGCAGCCCGGAGCTAATCTCCGGCGGTATCACCCTATCTCCGCGGGCCTTGGCCCGCGCTGGCCGGTTAAGCCAGTTTGATCTCCCGGCCGTTAGGCCAGCTTAATCTCAACGTCGACACCCGCAGCGAGATCGAGCTTCATCAGCGCGTCCACGGTCTGCGGCGTCGGCTGCACGATATCGAGCAGCCTCTTGTAGGTCCTCACCTCGAACTGCTCGCGCGACTTCTTGTCGACGTGCGGCGAACGGTTCACGGTGAACTTCTCGATACGCGTCGGAAGGGGAATGGGACCGCGAATAAGAGCACCCGTGCGGCGCGCCGTATCGGCGATGTCGCCAGTCGCCTGGTCAAGCACTCGATGATCGAACGCCTTGAGGCGAATCCGGATATTCTGCGTTTCCATGTCCCTACCGATGCGAAAGAGCCTGCGAGCCACCGCCGAAACGCCGGCTCGCGAAATTACCTACACTTAAAAGCGAACCGCGCGACCCTGATCCAGAATCGCGCGGTTGGCGCCCTATATTACTTCGAGATGTTCGCGACAACCCCCGCGCCGACCGTGCGGCCGCCTTCGCGAATTGCGAAGCGCAGACCCTGGTCCATCGCGATCGGAGCAATGAGCTTGACGCCCAGATTCACGTTGTCGCCCGGCATCACCATCTCGGTGCCCTCGGGGAGCTGAACCTCACCGGTGACGTCGGTCGTCCGGAAGTAGAATTGCGGACGATAGTTGGCGAAGAACGGCGTGTGACGGCCGCCCTCGTCCTTCGACAGGACGTAAACCTCTGCCGAGAAGTCCGTGTGCGGCGTGATCGAGCCGGGCTTGGCCAGAACCTGGCCGCGCTCGACGTCCTCACGGCCTACGCCGCGGAGCAGCGCACCGATGTTGTCGCCAGCCTGGCCCTGGTCGAGCAGCTTGCGGAACATCTCAACGCCGGTGACGACGGTCTTCTGGGTGTCGCGGATACCGACGATCTCGACTTCCTCGCCCACCTTGACGACGCCCTGCTCGACACGGCCGGTCACGACGGTGCCGCGGCCGGAGATCGAGAACACGTCTTCGATCGGCATCAGGAACGGACGATCCAGCGGACGCTCCGGGGTCGGGATCCAGTCGTCGACCGCGTCCATCAGCTTCAGGATCGCGTCGTGGCCCTGTTCCTTGTTGCTGTCCTCGAGGGCAGCGAGAGCCGAACCGGCGACGATCGGAATGTTGTCGCCGTCGAAGTCACGCTTGGAAAGCTCCTCGCGGATCTCGAGCTCGACGAGCTCCAGAAGCTCCGGATCGTCGACCTGGTCGACCTTGTTCAGGAACACAACCATCGTCGGAACACCGACCTGCTTGGCGAGCAGGATGTGCTCCTTGGTCTGCGGCATCGGGCCGTCGGCGGCCGACACGACCAGGATCGCGCCGTCCATCTGCGCGGCGCCGGTGATCATGTTCTTCACATAGTCGGCGTGACCCGGGCAGTCGACGTGAGCGTAGTGACGCTTGTCGGTCTCATACTCGACGTGAGCGGTCGAGATGGTGATCCCGCGCTCGCGCTCTTCCGGCGCCTTGTCGATGTTCGCATAATCGGTGAACTCGGCCTTGCCGCTCTCGGCCAGGACCTTGGTGATCGCCGCGGTCAGCGACGTCTTGCCATGGTCGACGTGACCGATGGTGCCGATGTTCACGTGCGGCTTATTCCGCTCGAATTTAGCCTTCGCCATTTTACGCCTCTTCTTTTCTGAAATTCGGGCTGCCCGCCCTCATCGCGGACGCGCCCATAACTACAATTTTGCGCTTACGCTAGCTTCGCCTTCACCTCATCGGCGACGTTCTGCGGCACTTCGTCATAGTGCGAGAACTGCATCGTGTACTGCGCGCGCCCCTGGGTGAAGGAACGCAGCTGGTTCACGTAGCCGAACATGTTCGCCAGCGGCACCATCGCTTCGACAACCTGCGCGTTGCCGCGACTGTCGGTGCCCTGGATCTGACCACGACGGCTGTTGATGTCGCCGATGACGTCGCCGAGATAATCCTCGGGGGTCACGACCTCGACCTTCATGATCGGCTCGAGGATCTTGATGCCGGCCTTCTGCGCGGCTTCGCGCATCGCGCCGCGACCGGTGATCTCGAACGCCAGCGCCGACGAGTCGACGTCGTGATACTTACCATCGAGCAGGTGCACCGCGAAGTCGACGATCGGGAAGCCGATGAGTGAGCCGGTCTCCGCCGTCTCCTTCATGCCCTTCTCAACCGACGGGATATACTCGCGCGGGATGTTGCCGCCCTTGATCTCGTCGACGAACTGGAAGCCCGTGCCACGCTCGCCAGGGACGACCTTCACCTTCACTTCGCCGAACTGGCCGGAGCCACCCGACTGCTTCTTGTGGGTGTAAGTGAGCTCGACCGGCTTCGCGAGATACTCGCGATAGGCGACCTGCGGAGCGCCGACATTGGCCTCGACCTTGAACTCGCGCTTCATGCGGTCGACGAGAATCTCGAGGTGAAGCTCGCCCATCCCCTTGATGATCGTCTGGCCCGATTCGTGATCGGTGGTAACGCGGAAGCTCGGGTCCTCGGCAGCCAGGCGGTTGAGCGCAATGCCCATTTTCTCCTGGTCGGCCTTGGTCTTGGGTTCCACCGCAACCTCGATGACGGGGTCCGGGAATTCCATGCGCTCAAGGATGATCGGCTTGCCCGGATCGCAAAGCGTATCGCCCGTCGTGGTCTCCTTGAGACCGGCGATCGCGACGATGTCGCCTGCGTAAGCGACGTCGATGTCCTCTCGGTTATTGGCATGCATCAGCAGCATGCGGCCGATCTTTTCCTTCTTGTCCTTCACCGAGTTGGCGACGGTGCCCTTCTCGAGCTTGCCCGAGTAGATGCGCGCGAAGGTGAGCGATCCGACGAACGGGTCGTTCATGATCTTGAACGCCAGAGCCGAGAACGGAGCCGTATCCGAAGCCTCACGCGTATCGGCGGCTTCCGTATCCGGATTGACACCTTCCACCGCCGGGATGTCGAGCGGGCTCGGTAGGTAGTCGACGACGGCGTCGAGCAGTGGCTGAACGCCCTTGTTCTTGAACGCCGAGCCGCACAGTACGGGCACGAACGAGAAGTTGAGCGTGCCTTTGCGGATCAGCTTCTTGAGCGTCGCGACGTCGGGCTCGTTGCCCTCGAGATAGGCTTCCATGACATCGTCGTCCTGCTCGACGGCCATCTCGATCAGCTCCATGCGGGCTGCTTCGGCGGCGTCCTTCAGGTCGTCAGGGATTTCGGTATATTCGAACTTCGCGCCCAGGCTCTCCTCAAGCCAGATGATCGCTCGGTTCTCGACAAGGTCGACGAGACCCTTGAACTGGCTCTCCAGGCCGATCGGCAGGTACAGCACCGCCGGACGAGCGCCGAGGCGCTCCTTGATCATGCCGACGCACATATCGAAGTTCGCGCCGGTTCGGTCGAGTTTGTTGACGAAGCACATCCTGGGCACGTTGTACTTCTCGGCCTGGCGCCAGACTGTCTCCGACTGCGGCTCTACGCCGGCAACGCCATCGAAGCAGGCGACCGCGCCGTCGAGCACGCGCAGCGAGCGCTCGACCTCGATCGTGAAGTCGACGTGGCCAGGCGTGTCGATGATGTTGATCCGGTGCTCGGGACCATCGCCCGCGGTCCAGAAACAGGTGGTCGCGGCAGACGTGATCGTGATCCCGCGCTCCTGCTCCTGCTCCATCCAGTCCATCGTGGCGGTGCCCTCATGGACCTCACCGATCTTGTAGGATTTGCCGGTGTAATAGAGGATGCGCTCGGTCGTCGTCGTCTTGCCGGCGTCGATGTGCGCCATGATACCGATATTGCGATAACGCTCGAGCGGATGGCTGCGGGCCATGATCGTCAGTTCCTTAGCAATGTGGGAAGCCGGCGGACCCGGCTTTCCCAGATATAGGTACGAATTTTACCAGCGGTAGTGGCTGAAGGCGCGGTTCGCTTCGGCCATGCGGTGCGTGTCCTCGCGCTTCTTCACGGCGTTGCCGCGGTTCTGCGAGGCGTCCATCAGCTCGCCCGACAAGCGGCCGGCCATGGTCTTCTCCGAACGCGAACGCGCCGCCGAGATCAGCCAACGAATGGCAAGAGCCTGGGCACGCTCGGGACGAACTTCGACCGGAACCTGGTAGGTTGCACCACCGACGCGGCGACTGCGGACCTCGATGCCCGGCTTCACATTATTGAGCGCGTCGTGGAAAACGCCGAGCGGCTCGCGCTTCAGGCGGGCTTCGACATTGTCGAGAGCGCCATAGACGATGCCTTCGGCGACCGACTTCTTACCGTCGAGCATGACCGAATTCATGAACTTCGACAGGGTGAGGTCCCCGAACTTCGGATCGGGAAGGATTTCGCGCTTCTCTGGGCGACGACGACGAGACATTGGATAATTCCTTTCTCTTCAGCCTGATCCGGGACTTAAGGGCCCCATCAAAGAGGTACTTTGACGGGAACCCGGGCCGCCCGGGGCTTACTCTCGTGGATTACTTGGGACGCTTGGCGCCGTACTTGGAGCGCGACTGACGACGGTCCTTGACGCCCTGCGTGTCGAGGACGCCGCGAAGCACGTGATAGCGGACACCGGGAAGGTCGCGTACGCGGCCGCCGCGGATCAGCACCACGCTGTGCTCCTGCAGGTTGTGGCCCTCGCCCGGGATGTAGCTGATCACTTCGCGCTGGTTGGTCAGGCGGACCTTGGCCACCTTGCGCAGCGCCGAGTTCGGCTTCTTCGGGGTCGTCGTATAGACGCGGGTGCAAACGCCACGCTTCTGCGGATTCTGTTCCATCGCAGGGACCTTCGACTTGGCCTTCTGCGGTTCGCGACCCTTGCGGATCAGCTGATTAATCGTTGGCATGAAGCCGCTTCACCTTTCTCGGGTCCCACGAAAGTAGTACTTTCGTGGGGTCCCATCTCTGCCGGAAGCCCCGGCGGTTACTTTGCTCAACAGAAAAAGCGCGGAGCCGAGGCAGCCATGATGGCCGCCTGGCGACGCGCATGTTGAGCAATGTTCAGCTCTTTGCCCGGCGAACAGCGAAGATTCCCTCTCGCTCGGACCGGCGGGCACATAGCGACGGTGCGGCGAAGGGTCAACCGCGCAAGGCAACCAAAGGAACGATTGCGCTGAGCTTCTCGTTGATGCCCAGCTTTCGTTAGAACAAGCTCGCCATGCAGATGCCCACGCTCGCGCCCGCCCTAGCGATCGCCATTCTCGCTGGCTGTAGCGGAAGCACCAACGCAGCCAACGGAGATGTCACGGTGGAACATGCAACGCTCGCCAAACTCAACCTGACCAGTAGCGCGTTCAAGGACGGCCAGGAGATCCCGACGCAATATACTTGCGACGGCGCGGACGAAACTCCAGCGCTAAGCTGGGGCGATCCGCCCACCGGAACGAAGAGCTTTGCGCTGGTGATCGACGATCCGGATGCTCCAAACGGCACTTTCCGGCACTGGGGAGTTTACGACATCCCGTCGTCCGCGCGGTCGTTGGGCGGTCAGCAGACCGGCAGTGAAGTGGCGAACGACTTTGGTAAGCATGGTTACGGCGGTCCGTGCCCACCGAAGGGTCACGGCCCGCACCATTATCGCTTCAAGCTGTTCGCGCTGGACGTTGCAAATCTCGACGTAGGCACCGCCGCCAAAGTCGTGGATATAGAGAACGCAGCCACGCGCCACGCAATCGCCCAAGGTGAGCTCATCGGAACCTATGAGCGCAAATGACTCACGTCGATCAGGGCCGAATGCGATGCGCGGCAAGCCGGTGGTAATAAGGCGCGCATCGATCGGCTAGCCGCCGCGCCTCGTCGGGAAGCTCCACCAGGTCCGTTTCGGGGGGTCCAAAGCCAGTGCTAGCTTCGACGGCTGCATACCAATGAGGCGCCCAGGGACCGTCCGTCTTCCGTCTACCAGGCTCCCAGTGAAGCATCGCACTGTCCCACGGGATATGCAGCGCGGTGCACAGCCGCGACAGCACCTTCGACGGGTTGGTCAGCACATCGTTGGCGTCCACGACCGGCGGCGCCTGCCCGATCCGGTCGGCCTCCCGTTCGAAAAACTCGGCTTGGCGGTCCATGCCAAAGCCCTCGAACTCCGCGACGTCCCGTTTGCGCAGGTAAGACGCGATCATCTGCTCGGGCGAGCGAATAAGGAAGGCGTGCGTGAAGCCGGCGAAGTCGTCGTAGCCGATTGGCCCGGCCATGTGATGCCACATGTGCTTCTGATACCAGACCGGCGAGCGATCCGCCGCTTCGCCACGAAGGGTCGCCATCACGGTCTGCCAGTTGCAGTCCATGCCCTCGATCACTTCGTCGCGCATCGGATGGTCCGCACCCGTGGTTTTGAGAAAGCACCCGTAGAATGGCTCATCGGATACATAGGTGTCGCCTCGGCTCCCGAAGCTCCGCATCATCGCCGTGGAGAGGTTTCGGGGCCCCGACCACATGGCGATGCGCCGGGTCACCGTTGCGTTAGGTCCCGTTCGATGCACTCGGCGTAAAGCCGTTGCAGCCGCTCAACCATCGGCCCGCGGCAGGTGAGTTGCCGTCCGTCCACCTCTCTGACCGGAACGATTCCAGCGAAGGTGCCGGTTACGAATGCCTCGTCCGCACCGTAGACGTCGGTGAGCGAGAAGTCCTTCTCGATTGCCCGGATTCCCGCCTCCCTCGCAACTTCAAGCGACAGCCCGCGAGTGATTCCGCCGAGGCAGTATTTGCCGCTCGACGTCCACACCTCGCCTTTGCGAACGATGAAGAAGTGCGTCGAATTGCAGGTCGCTACGAAGCCATGCGGGTCGAGCATCAACGCCTCGTCCGCACCTGCCTGCGTCGCCTGGATCGAGGCGAGGATGCAGTTGAGTTTCGAGTGCGAGTTGATCTTCTGGTCCTGAACCGCGGGATCGCCGCGTCGGACATGGACGGTGAAGAGTTTCAATCCCCGTTCGTAGATCGCCGGGTCCGGCTCCTTGTACTCCGCGATGATTACCACGGTGGCCGGCGTCACAACGACCCGAGGGTCTTGGTAGGGTGTCGACCGCACTCCGCGGGTCACCATCAGGCGCACATGGACGCCGTCCGTCATGCCGTTGGCTCGAAGGGTATCGTGCAGCCGTACCGTCAGCTCGTCGCGGCTCAGCCCCACGTCCATGGCGATCGCCTTTGCCCCTTCGAACAGGCGGTCGAGGTGCCGGTCGAGGAAGAGGAATTCGCCACGGTGGACACGAAGACCCTCCCATACCCCGTCGCCGAGCATGAAGCCGCTGTCGAATACCGAGACCATTGCCTCGCCGCGCGGCTTCAGCTCTCCGTTGACGTTGATCAGGATCGATGCGTTCCGCGGGTCAGACACGTCATGCATCGATTGGGCCATGGCGCGAACGTGCAGCGCGTCCGGCGAGTTGGCAACTATTCCGTTGTCTTGCCGTCCCACTCCTCGTGTGGATGCCGGCGGTCCGCTTCGGCCTTGGTTGACTGGACGACCCCATCGAGATGCTCTGGCGGTCCATAGATCGTATAGAGCCTCAACGGCGCATTGCTTGTGTTTCGAACATTGTGTCGCGCGCCAGCGGGTACGATCACGGCGAAATCGCCGCGTACCTCGTTCGGCACCCCGTCGATGTCGACCATGCCCGATCCCTCCTCGACGCGGAAGAACTGATCGCGGTCCTTGTGAACCTCCTCACCAATCTCGTCCCCCGGCTGAAGCGTCATCAGGACGAGCTGCAGATTATGTCCGGTGTAAAGAACTCGGCGGAAGTCCTGGTTCTCGACCGTCCGCTTGTCGATGTCGTCGCAATAGCCCTTCACGCTTTGTCCTCCTTCGCGGGATCGTGACCCCAATTCATCAGGCTGTAACGCCAGCGCGAGGTGTAGATGTTCGCCGGCCGCTGGGCACTATGCCGCCGGATGAAGCCGACGACCTTACGCATATGTGCGTAATCGCCTTCGGTCAGGTCCTCGTTACTTTTGCGAAGTATTCGGACAATATGCCGACCGCTCGCGTGACCGACGCTTTCGCGGGCATTACCGTCAGAGCCCTTCCATCCGACGGCGTGGCTGGATTGAGTGCGAAGCCAATTATCCAGTTCGGTCGCGGTCATGTTCACCGCCTCGCGGAACTGGTCTTGCACCTTGTCGTGATCCAGATTCGCCATTCCTTCGAGATGAACGACGGAAGCGTGCGATCAATACGGTCGTTGGGCCGCTAAGACTGAAGCTGTGAAGCAGCCCCTTGCATCGGACGAACGAACAACCGCCGGACGGCCGGCCACCGCTCGCGCGCCTCTTCTTCGATCCGGCAGACGATGTGCTCGACCTCGCCGGCCAGCATGTCGTCGCGGAAATCCACGTTCATCATCACAGTGATCTGATCGGGTGAGCTGTGCAGGGTGAGCACATAGCCAACGCCGACGACACCGCTCTGTTCGCAGGCCAAATGGCGAATCTTCTCGACCAGGACCGGATCCGCCGATTCCCCGATGAGCAGGCCCTTGGACTCATGCGCAAGCAGGATGGCGGTGAAACCCAGGATTACCCCGATCACGATCGAGGCCGCGCCATCGAAAATCGGATTGCCGGTAAACTGCGTCAGCAGCAAGCCAATCGCGGCTGCAACGATGCCCGCCATGGCGGCGCCATTTTCAAGCAGGACGATGAATGCGGGCGGATCTTTCGACTGCCGCACTGCCTGGAACCAGCCGAGATCGCCCTTGGCCTTCTTGAAATCGCCAAAGGCTTCGACGGTCGACCAGCCTTCGAGCAGGAAGGCGACCAGCAGCACGATGTAGGCGATCAGGGGGTCCACCGGTGGCTCCGGATGACCGATGTGCAGGATTCCCTCGTAGACCGACACGCCGGCACCGAGCGAGAAAACGAGGACGGCGACCACGAAGCTCCAGAAGTAGAGCTCTCGCCCGTAGCCGAAGGGATGAAGCTTGTCGGGCGGACGCTTGGCGGCCCGCCGACCCCACATCAACAACAGCTGGTTCGTGGAATCGACGACACTGTGCACGCCTTCGGTCAGCATCGCCGAGGAGCCGGTGATGAAGGCTGCCACGAATTTGGAGGCCGCGATACCGAGGTTGGCGGCTAGAGCGACGACAAGCGTCCGTGTGCTGGTCGTATGTCCGCTCACAATGGCTCAACTAGCGGCCAGATCGAGTTTCATCCAGACGGAGCATGGATCATGCCCTCATAAGTCTCGGGTGCCGGTTGCAACGCCGCCCGGCTGATCTCGCCCGCGCCGATCACGAAAAGGAGTATGAGGAGTGCCGTGCCCTTTTCCCGGCGACCGAGACAAAGGCGATCGGACAAAAGCACCAGCGCCAGCGCAGACGCCGTCATCGGCCATAGATGATAGCGCATGTCGGATGCGATGCTGATGACCAGGAAGCTCGCTTCAAGCGTCAGCGCGGATGCGAGGAGAGCGAGCGCCAGTCGTCCAGGAGTCTCTTTCCTACGCCGCCATGCCAGCGGCAACAGGTACAGCGACACGACAGTCCACAAGATCGGCCAACCCAGGGGGGTCGAAGCTTCGGCCCCCGCCAGCCACTGCCATTGCGGCATGAGCGGGCTGGCAGGCGTGATCAATCCCCGGTCGTTTTGCTCCGCCTCGTCCGGCGGCCCCGCTTCCGGCAGCTCGGGAGGAATCAACCAACGTTCACTGGAATTCCAATGTCCCAGCCTATGCCGCGCATAAGCAATCGGGTGCGCGACGACGGCTTTCGCAAGATCGACATAGAGAGTGCTCTGGGACTCCGCATGGAGGCGATTGGTGGTCGGTCCGCAGGCCGACGGGTCGCCCAGCGGGTCCCAAAAGTAATTCTTCACGCAGTGACGCCTGACGATCGTCTCGCGCTCCGCCGGCGTGAATGGCCAAGGGTCAGGAACCTGGGTAGCTATCGCCGCAAGGTCGAACAGCGGCTGCGTCTTCGCGACGCCGCTTTCGTCCGCGCCCAGCAGTTGATGATCGATGATTGGCGATACTGCCAGCGCCAGCAACATCGCGGCGATCCCGATCAAGCCTCGCCGGATGAGGGACACGGGCTTATGGGGCAGAAACAAGAGAAGCGGGATCGTAATGAAGACCGCGTTCGCGCGCAGCAGGGTTGCGTAAATGAGCAGCAGCGCCACAAGCACCCACGCTACGATCGGTATCCGGTTTTCCGCCAGGCGGAACCAGGCTAAAATCCCAAAGGCGAGGAGCAGGGCGCCCTGCAGCTGCGTGTCCTTGATGACCACCATCTGCCATCCGAGGAGCAGCGGCGACAGCCCGATGGCGCCGGCTGCTATGCCAGCCCAGGGCCGGTTGGCGCGAAACAACGCCGCGACGATCAATCCAAATCCGAGTCCGTAGAGCGCCACCTGCAGGACAAACATCGGCGCGATCCCGGGGCCGAGCTGATGGATTAGCTGCCAGACTCTTACCATGATCGGCGGGTGCCAATCGTCCACCGCGCCGCTCAGCACCTGATTGTACTGGGTGATCGTGTCGTACATTGGCAGGCCGGGCCAGAACACTGTCCCAACCAACCCAACCAGCAACGCCACTGCGCCGCCGGCGACCCACGCTTTGCGCGCGGAGGTCAGATGTGGATCACGCGCCCGTCAGCGGCGAGCACGCTTTCGTGCATCATCTCCGACAGCGTCGGATGCGGGAAGACGGTCTGGATGAAGTCCTCGGCAATCAGCTCCGCCGTCTTGCCGATGGTGTAGCCCTGGATCAGCTCGGTTACTTCGGCCCCGATCATGTGCGCACCGAGCAGTTCTCCAGTCTTCGCGTCGAACACCGTCTTCACGAACCCCTCGACCTCGCCCAGGGCAATCGCCTTCCCGTTGCCGATCGCCGGGAACTTGCCGACCTTCACCTGATAGCCGGCTTCCTTCGCTTTCGCTTCGGTCAAGCCAACCGACGCCACCTGCGGGCGACAGTAGGTACAGCCAGGGATGTTCTTGGGGTCGGTCGCGTGCGGGTGGACGTCCTTGTTGCCAAGTTCCTGAGCAATCGCCTCGGCCGCCGTCACGCCTTCATGGCTGGCCTTGTGCGCCAGCCACGGCGGCGCCGTGACATCGCCGATCGCCCATATGCCCGGCACGTTCGTCCGGCACATGGGATCGGTATCGATGTGCCCCTTGGTCGTTTTCACACCCAGCGCTTCCAGCCCGATATTCTCGGTGTTCGGCACAATCCCCACAGCGACGATCACATGACTGAAGCGCTGCTCGGACGTTTTGCCGTCGCTTGTCTTGATCTTCGCAGCGACGCCCTTCGCATCGGAGGTCAAACTCTCGACGCCGGCGCCAGTGAGGATCGTCAAGCCCTGCTTCTGAAGGCTCTTGGCGAGTTGAGCGCTGACCTCAGCGTCTTCCACTGGAACTACTCGATCGAGCATTTCGACCACCGTCACCTTGGCCCCAAGGTCGGCGTAGAAGCTGGCAAACTCGATCCCGATCGCGCCGGAGCCGATGACCAGCAGCTCGGTCGGCATCTCGGCCGGAGTCATCGCATGGCGATAGGTCCAGACCTTCTTGCCGTCGGCCTTTGCGAACGGCAGGTCCCGCGCTCGCGCGCCTGTGGCGATAATGATATGCTTGGCGGTAAGCTCGGTCGCTTTCCCGTCTGACCCGGCGACGCTCATCTTGCCTTTACCGGTGATCTTTCCCTCACCCATCACGACTGTGATCTTGTTCTTCTTCATCAGGTGCGTGACGCCCTGGTTGAGCTGCTTGGCAACTGCTCGGCTCCGCGCAACAACCTTGCCCAGATCGAACGACGGCTTCTCGTTGCTCAGGCCATAGGCGTCGGCATGTTGCATGTAATGAAAGACTTCGGCCGTCCGGAGCAGCGCCTTCGTCGGGATGCAGCCCCAATTGAGGCAGATGCCGCCCAGATTCTCACGCTCGACGATCGCCGTCTTTAGGCCCAGCTGAGCCGCCCGGATCGCCGCGACATAGCCGCCCGGTCCCGACCCAAGAACGATAACGTCGTAGTTGTCAGCCATTGATTTCAGTCCCTTCCGCGAAGGCGCGCGGCTTGTTGTTCTCGTCCAGCGCGACGAAGGTGAACTCGCCCTCAGCCACAAGTTTCTCGCTGTCGCCGTCGCGTTCGCGGGCGATGGCTTCGGCTTTCAAACGTAGGGAGGTGCGTCCCTGGTTCAATTCGTCGACGTAGACGCTGAGCTCGTCCCCGACGGCCATTGCGCCGGGAAACTTGATGGCGTCAGCAGCCACCAGGATCGCCTTCCCGTGCGTCCTGCGCGAGGCGAAGGAGCCGCACGCGAGGCCCATCTGGCCCATCAACCATCCACCGAACACACCACCATAAGGGTTGGTGTCCACAGGCATTGCAGTCACCCGGATGATCGGCGTCCGGGGCACGCTCAGGTCGCTCGGGATGACTTGAGCTCGTCGAGGTAGCAATCCTCGTCGGCATAAGTGCATTCGCCGGCCACGACGACTTCTCCAGAGGGCATCAGTACGGGGACAGTCCGGTCGAGGCCATGGTTGATGCCTTCGGTCGTCACCGGAAGGACGCCACGCCCGTGGCACAGCATCCAGGCCAGCACCGGAACGCGCGCGTAGGACGAAGTGCGGCAACGCTCGTCGATCTGCTCGAGGACATAGGTGTCGGGCGCCGCCGGGAACGGCTGACCGCTATGGAGCAGCAGCCGGTTGAGCTCGCCGCTGGCTAACTCAACGGTTCCCCCCTCCTTCAGCTTGGCCCGGTCGCTGCCGTCATCGCCGGTCGACAAATGCTCGACCGAGGCAATCGGATAATGCTTCCCGTCCGCCGACCTTACGAACATCGCGTCGCTCCTACGCCAGCATCCCCAGCGGGTTCTCGACCAGCTCCTTGAACGCTTTCATCAGCTGGGCGCCGTCGGCGCCGTCGATGGCGCGGTGGTCGAAGCTGCCGGTGGCGCTCATCACCGTGGCGATCTGCAGGCTGTCGTTGATCACGTAGGGTCGCTTCTCGCCCGCGCCGATGGCCATGATCATTCCCTGGGGCGGGTTGATGACCGCCTCGAACTGCTTGATCTCGAACATGCCCATGTTGCTGAGCGAGGCGGTGCCGCCCTGATATTCCTGCGGCTGCAGCTTGCCGTCGCGGGCGCGGGCGGCGAGGTCCTTCATCTCGGTCGAGATCACCGAAACGGTCTTGGTGTCCGCGCCGACGATGATCGGGGTGATGAGCCCTGCGGGAACCGAAACGGCAACCGAAATGTCCGCTCTGCTATATTTCAGCATCTGGTCGCCGGCGAATGCGACATTGCACTCGGGCACCGCGATCAGCGCCTGGGCGAGCGCCTTTATCAAGAGGTCGTTGACGCTGAGCTTGACGTCGCGGCTGGCAAGGCCAGCGTTGAGCTCGCCCCGGAGCTTCAGCAACGCGTCGAGCTGGATGTCGACGGTCAGATAGATGTGCGGGATCTGCTGCTTGGACTCGGTCAGTCGGCGAGCAATCGTCTTGCGGACGTTGGACAGCTTGATCGCCTCGTGAGGGATGGATTGCTCGATGGGGCCGGGCAGGACGAGGTGTGTGCCGAGCGCCGGCGCCGGGGCAGTCGTCGGAGCTCCGGTGGCGGGAGCGGCCGCAGGTGCGCGCCCTGCCGCAGCATCGACGTCGGCGCGGACGATCCGTCCGCCCGGGCCCGTTCCTTGAAGCGACGACAGGTCGATATTCTGCGCCTGTGCCAGTTTGCGCGCGAGCGGCGAAGCCTTCACTCGTTCGCCCTCCCCGCGCGGTGCGGTCGCGGCTTGCGGGGGCGCAGCCGGCGTTTCGACCGGCGCTTGAGGCGGTGCAGCCTTCGGAGTCGCGTCGGCCTTGGGTTCGGGAGCCGCCTTTGGGGGAGCCGGCGGGGCGGTGTCGGCCTTCGGCGCAGCGCTGGCCGCGGCACCCGCGTCTTCACCCTCACCTGCCATGATCGCGATCGGCGCGCCGACCTTCACCCCGTCGGTGCCCTCGGGCACCAGGATCTTGGCGATCTTGCCCTCGTCGACCGCCTCGAATTCCATCGTCGCCTTGTCGGTCTCGATCTCGGCGAGGATGTCACCCGACTTCACGTCGTCGCCCTCTTTCACCAGCCATTTGGCAAGAGTCCCTTCCTCCATCGTCGGCGAAAGGGCGGGCATCTTCAGTTCGATGGGCATCGGGTTTGTCCCTCAACGAGGCTCGGGCGGCTCAAAGCCAATGAGGGGCGCGCGGTCAAGCGCGAGTTGGGTTTTTCGACTCAGCGGCTGAATGGAACCACACGGTTCCCGGTGTCATGGCCGATGTCGGCACGACCGCCGAACGCGATCCCGGAGCGCGTACACCAATGTTCGACGATATCGACTGCCTCGCCTCCGAAATCCGTGTCGTTGGGCAACACGTCGACAGCTCGACCGAACCTGATCTGCCGAACCTTCTGGATCGCGGGGCTGGAAGTGACATGGAACATGGTACGGTCGATCCGGTAAAGATGCTCGCTGACCTCCTCGAGCAGCAGGTCGGCTCCTGTAAAGTCAGGCTCCAACGGTGTCCCCAGCAGATTGGACAGAACCGTCAGGTTGAAAGCCATGGTTCTCCCACTTAGCTCGGGCTCAAGGGATTCGGCATCGCGGCGGACGAGCCAGTCGAGCGCCCTCGTCACGGCAGCTTCGCCACCATCACGAACGACATCCTGCGGCATCGAGCCCCACACGACTTCAAGCCCCGCTTTGTAGAACCCCGCGTGCAGGAATCCCGCATCGCTATAGCCGAAATATAGCTTGGTCCGCGCAGCATCGGGAAGGTCGAGCAGCGCCGCCTCCGCAATCCGGTTCGAGCCATAGCCCCCGCGAGCGAACCACAGCGCATCAACCGACGGATCGGCCATCATCTCACGGAGCGCCGCCAGCCGCGCCTCATCGGGACCAGCGAAATGCCCGGCGGTGAGGAAGCACTGCGGGTGGATGACGAGCTCGCAATCGCGGCGCGCATCGACAAGCGCCTTAACCGCCTCGGCGGCTTCGGGCTTCAGCGGACAACTCGGCGCGACAATGGCGATGCGCATGCAACAGGCTTATGAGGTAAACGACCGCGTCCGCAATCGCTCTTATTCGCAATCCATTTCGAGCTTACCGGCCCTTAGCCAATGGTACACCGGCATGGCGAGCAACGTGCATGCGACGAGGCTGACGGCGGCATCCATCATGAATGAACCCGCTACGGAGCCAGCAAGCTTGTACCCGTAGCCATCCAGCATCTGCATATAGGCATACGGAACGACGAAGGCTGTGCTCAGCAGGCCGAACTGGCTGGACGCCAGGGGACTGCCCTCCCGAATGGAACGGAAGATGATCGCATTCTGCGAGACCTGGGCAATGCTTTGAGCCGCGTTTTCGCCGATCACTGCGAGCAGGTAGATCTCGGGGGTTCGCGGGAGCGCGAGAAGTGAGAGAGTGAAGGCCGCACCTACAACTCCGATTCCAAGATACATCAGCGGCGCGGGGAGCCTCTTCAGCAGGAGACGCCCGGTCAGCGAGGCAATGAAGCCGATCACCGTCGCGCCGATACCGTTTGCGATGTCGACGAGCGCTTCCGACGCGCGGAAGTCGCGGCCGATTCCGCCGAACGCGTTCGTCAGGGTGAACGCCGCGCAAGGCAGCAGGAACATGAGGAGTATTCGCAGCACGACCGGCTGTCGCACAAGGTTCAGAACGTCGCGACCGAGGTCTCCGAAACTCTCCTGCATGGTCTTTCGGCCCGCACCCGACATAGGAACGATCGGCACGAGTACGAGCGGGACCAAGGTTATGCCGGCAACGGCAGCCGAGCCGAGCCCGGCTGGCAGATGCGACATCAACCAGAATTGAGAGATGGCTCCGACTCCGAAGCCGAAACTGTTCCCGATCGTGAACCAGGTGCCGATGGTCTCATCGCTTCCCTTGGGAAGAGCCGCCCCAAACCATCCACCGATCGCGGAGTTGTAGAGTGAGATTGTAAGCGCATCGACGGCAAGAACGGGCGCCAGCAGCGGGCTTGAGCTTGGCAGCATCAGGACGACATAGGTCAGCGCGGCAGCCGCAAGCGCCAGACCGATTGACCAGGCACGACGGCTGACGAGCGTGTCGAGCAAGGGCGCAATCGCAAACACCATGATGGACAGGACGAGAGCGACTGCGGTCAGGCTCGCGATGACCGGTTCGGCAACCCCTTTCGATGCCAACAACTGCGGCACGGTGACCAGTACGACCGCGTAGGCAAAGCCGTAGGTCGAGTTCATGAACCCCATCAGCCAAACCGGGCCGGAGCTCTTTTCCGCGTGTGCGGTCGAATTCATGCCCGTCAACCGGCCAGCAGCGGCCAAATCACCATCACCAGACCCGCCAGACTTATGCCGAACGCGATGGTCCGGATCACTGGAAGTCCTGCGGCATAGATTGGCAGATAAGCAGCCCGGGCACCGAGCCAGATCCAGCCACCCAAAGCGGTCGATCCATTTGTTCGGTTCGCAATGACAACGCCCAGCAACGCGATTATCGCGATTGGCAGGGTTTCCTCGAAGTTCGCCTGGGCGCGCATCAATCGGCCAGTAAGCGGTGCGACCGGCGGTACACTCTCGTCGCGCGCGCCCATGTTCCACTTGAGGCCATATTGCGATGTCTTGAAATGTGTCGCCGCGAAGATGTGAATCAACAGCAAGACGGCGCCGAGCGCCAGGATCTTGAGTTCAACAGGCATTTCGATCGCTCCTCCGACTTATCAACGTTGCGATAGCGTAACGGACTGCGCCAACTCCGCAATGGACTGAAACCCGCGATGGTCGGGCCTTTCTTCAAGGTTCTCCAAGTGGCCAGACGCTCAGCTGGTCAGCCCTTTCGCGTGTCGTGGTGATGGGCAGACAAGTTGAGCGGTCCGAGGGCGTTGTGTTCGGAAGCGGATGAAGCGAGAGCGCACTCGCCATGGCGAACAACTGATCGGTCACCAAGGCCAGCCTCCAGTTGCGATAGCGAGCATCCTGCAGCGTGAGATTCAATTGCAGCGCGTCGGAACTATCGAGATGGCGCAGGTGCTCAAGAGTGCGAAGCCTCGCCCAATCGCCCTGCTCTTGGTCCATTTCGTTGAGCAGGTTCTGCATCCGATTGTACATCACTCCATATCGGGAAAGCCTGCCCCCATCGATCAACGCTGCCCTCCCCGCCTGTGACTCGGCGTCCCAACGAGAATTGAGGAAGCTCCAATATTGCGGTCGCCCGATCCACGCTGGAGTAGCGAAATTCGAATTCGGCCCCGCGCCATCCAGAAGTCGTTGAATTTCCTCCAGACGCGACCGAACGCAACCGTAGATTTCCCTGCGCGATTGCAACCGGCCCAGGTTGAGTCCGATTTCGTTACGGATGACCCGCTCGGCCTGGGACCCCTCCTGCCGCCGATGCGCATTTTCCACCAATTGCTCCGCCCCCAAAGCGATAAGCACGCCGAGCACAATGATGCCGACCTCACCGGCGAACGCGCGCCAGCCATGCAGCGGCTTGGGCAGATGGACGTGCATTCGGCTGGCCCCCCAGCGGTCACGATAGCGTAACAGATGGACAATCGACCGCAATGGGCCGCGACGCGGTCAGACTGTGGAGCGCTGACTTCAGAAGACGAAAACAGCCCGGCGGACCATGAGAGCGCCGGGCTGTTCATCCAACAGCCCGAACTGGGGAGAACGGGCCGCGCAGACATCTAGCAGGCCAGAATTACAACAACCTGAAACGAATATCGCATTGCTGGCCAAGCCGCGGCGCTCCGATTAGGGCCGCGAGCATGGTCGATTCTCCAATATTCTTCAGCGGCATCGGTGGCAGCGGAATGCTTCCGCTTGCGTCGATCGTTCGCGCGTCGGGGGCTCGCGTCTCTGGCTCCGACCGATCGCTCGACGCGGGACGAACCCCGCGTAAGTTCGATTATCTTCGCTCCCTCGGTATCCAGCTGTTCCCGCAGGACGGGTCGGGTCTGCAACAGGGAATGACGCTCGTCACGTCGGCCGCCGTGGAACAGACTGTGCCCGATGTCGTGAGGGCCAGGGAGCTCGGCCTGGAACATGTCACCCGGCCGCAATTCCTCGCTCAGTTGCTGAATGGGGCCCAGCGCAGCATCGCGGTGGGAGGGACCAGCGGCAAATCGACGGTGACGGGAATGATCGGCTGGATCCTTCACGCCTGCCACCGACAACCGACCGTCATGAACGGTGCGGTGATGAAGAATTTCGTGACTCCGTCCGCACCGTTCGCGAGCGCCCTGGTCGGCGATCCCGAACTCTTCGTCAGCGAGGTCGACGAAAGCGACGGTTCGATCTCACTCTACCGTCCGGAGGTCGCCGTGCTGACCAATATCAGCCTCGATCACAAGGAGATGGAGGAGCTCAGGCAACTGTTCGCAGGATTTCTGGGCGCAGCGAAGAAGGCGGTGCTCAATCTCGACGATCCGGAGACTCGTATCCTCGCCGAGGCGCTGCCACGGGAGCGCTTGATCGGCTACGGTTTCGACAGCCCCAGCGCGACTTTCATGGGCAAGGACCTTCAGCTGGAGCCAAATGGAGTGACCTTCGCTTTGGAAGCCGACGGCGCTCGCCATGATGTGCGCTTGAGCGTTCCTGGACGGCACAATGCGTCTAACGCTCTTGCGGCCATTGCCGCTGTCCGGGCGGTGGGCGTCAGGGTCGAGGATGCGGTAAACGCCATCGCGCGGTTCGAGGGCTTGCGCCGGCGGCTGGAGATCGTGGGCGAGGTCGGCGGGGTTACCGTCATCGACGATTTTGCCCACAACCCTGACAAGATCGCGGCGACGCTCGCCACCCTTCGAGCTCAGCCCGGGCGATTGCTGATCATGTTCCAACCTCACGGATATGGACCCCTTGCCAAGATGGGCGAGCCCCTCGCGGAGAGCCTCGCCCAGGGAATGGCCCCGGCAGATAGGCTGTATTTGCCGGACCCCGTCTACCAAGGCGGCACCGTCGAGAAGGCCCGAGGTTCGGACTGGCTGGCGAATGAGGTCCGGCAGCGAGGGCGAGAGGCCGAACACATTTCGGAGAGGCCGAGGATTGGCGACGTTTTGGCTTCGGAAGCCCGGAGCGGCGACCGCATCCTGATCATGGGAGCTCGCGACGATACGCTGATCGACTTCGCTCGTGAGCTCGTTGATCGGCTAGCGGAAACCACTTCCGCCTGATCGGGTTCAAGCACCATGGCCGAGCCTGGAATCGTGACCGGCTGGAAATTAGCGAGGGACCAGCGCTCCAGGCTTATCGCGCGCTTTCCGCCGAAATACGAGAATGTAATCGCGGACCATGTCACGCTGCGAACGGGAGCGACCGCTGCGACGTCTCTGTCCCGAACGCCTGAAGCCAGGATCGTCGGACGAGCGGACGACGGACGAAGCCTTGAATGTCTCGTGATCGAGCTCGACGGGACGACGGACCGGCCAGACGGTTCAACCTATCACATCACCTGGTCGCTTGGCCCCGGGCGAACCGCCCGGGAGAGCAATGACCTGTTGCGAGACAAGGGCTGGGAATATCTGGACGCGCCGATCCTGGTCCACCTGACGCCAGCGCGATTCTGATGCCGGATAACATAGTCGGGCCGCGCCTCTTTCTCGACGCGGACGGTGTGCTCGCCGATTTCGATCTGGGTGCGCGACGACTGCTGGGCGCCTCGCCCAAGGCCTACATTGCGAAGCACGGTCGAACCGACTTCTGGAAGCGGCTGGCGAAGGCAGGGAATTTCTACGGCTCGCTTTCCGAAATGCCGGACGCGCGGGCGTTATACGATGCCGTGAAGCATCTCGAACCGACCATCCTGACTGGCCTGCCGCTCGGCGGGTGGGCTGCGCCGCAAAAGGTCGAATGGGCCGCCGGACATTTTCCGGGCGTGCCGATCGTGACCTGCATGGCGGCCGACAAGCATAAGCACATGCATCGCGGCGATGTGCTGGTCGACGATCGGGAGAAGCACCGGGCGGCCTATGAAGCGGCGGGAGTGGTCTTCATCCACCACAAATCGGCTGCCGAGAGCCTGGGGCAGCTGGCGAAGATCTTCCCATCGGTGAAGGCCCGATGATCGCGGAAAGCAATGACGCGGCGGTCCACCTGGCTGGGATCGCCCGCTCCACCGGCAATTACGAAGGCGTCTTACGCAGCCTGCTGCTGGTCGACCTTCTCGACCCACTCCGGCCAGAACACCGGTTCGCGGCTCGACCAGCCGGGCGCGGTCGCCGCGCTTTCGCTGATCGACTGGAGAAGCACTCGCCGGCGATCCGGGTGGAGATGCGGCAATGCCGCGGCGGCGCAGAATGCGCTCGGCAGCCACGGACGCGAGGCCGCGCCTATCAGGCGCTCGTAGAGAAAGCGATAGGCGGCGAAGTTCGGCAGCCGGTCCTGACCAAGATCAAAGGCGCTAAGCGTGATCAGCATCCCGACAAACGGCTCGATCATGTCGAGACCACTGTCATCCGGCACTTGGAGGCGCAGATGATCGAGTTGCTTGTAAAGACGGGCCTGGGCGCGGATTGAGGCGGCTTCGCCTTCATCGCGGGCCCAGCATTCGATCGGGTCGCGGCGTCCGTAAGCCACATCGAGCGACCGGCGGATGTAGCGCTGCGTAGCTTTGGTGAAGCTAGCAAACTCCTTCATCTCCGAGATCAGCATCGCGCCGCTTGCCGGCTGGCTGGTCCGCGTAATCATGAACCCGACTCCTTAGTTCCCAGGCGGGATCATGCGGCGATATTGGTTTCGAGAAACTTAACCACAGTCCCACCCCCCGTTCAGATTGAATCAGAGGGGAGTCATCGCGTCTAGGCTAGAAATTGACGGGGGTAGGGAAAACTGTGGATTGTTGAATTATTGCAACGCCGATGCTTTTTTGTGACGGCGACGTAACTTATTCGGGAAAGCCGGATGACGGAGCCGGTTCATCATTTCCCGCTGGGTGCACGGCAGATGATGGATCCGACGCGTCCATCGATTCATCGCTGCCAACGTCGGCCTTCAGGTCCGGATCGTCGGGGTTGCGCTTGAGCTTCCGCTCGAGGTCCCGTTCGGGCGGCGCCGAATGTACGGCCGGTGGCGCTCGCCGCGATTCATCGTCCTCATTCACAGTGCAATCTCCATCGCTTAATATTGCAGCGCAGAAACGAGCGGATGCATCCAGGCGTTCCGCATCCCCGTCGTTTCGACCGGAGCGCCGAACGCTTCTGCCAACCGGCAAGTGGCGGTTTGCGTAAGGGGAGTTTTGGGACATGACGGTACCAATGCTCATGATGCCTCCACCGGTCACCGCGCGAGCGCGTTTTGGCGACTGGCCCTTCGCCCTCAAATCGATCCTCGGATTCTGGCTGTTCTATGCCCTAACGGTCGTCGCGCGCGCCTTCCTCGGTTCCGATCCCTGGACTGCGCTCGAAAACAAACTGGTGGTGATCGCGATTGGCATCATCGTCACCGGGCTCATTTATCTCGCAATTGCTTCGTTCGGGCATGGGAGGGCGCTTCGCCGCAGAGCAGTGATCGCGGCAGCGAGTTCGGTCGTCGCCTGCCTGATCATGGGTGGGTCTCTGGTCATGCTCGAAGACCTTTTTCGCGAGAGCAAGGAGCAGATGCGTTTCCAGGCTCGCGAAGGCTTCACGGTCATCGAGCAGGGCAACCAGATCCGGATCGAACGATGGGCGCAGGAACCGTTGGTGCTGACGATGCCCAAGCTCGGCGAGATCGACCCGATCCAGCGGCTGCGCTACGCTCTGGACGCTTCGGTCATCTGGCTATTTTTCTTCATCGCGTGGAGTGCCTTTTACCTTGCGAGTCAGGCGCAGGCGGAAGCGCTGGGCGCGCAACGAAGGTTGGCGGATGCCGAAAGTGCCGCGCAGGCGGCGCAGGTTCGGGCGCTGCGATATCAGGTCAACCCGCACTTTCTGTTCAACACACTGAACTCTTTGTCATCACTTGTCATGACCGGACGGACGGATCGCGCGGAAGCCATGTTGCTCGCATTGTCCACCTTCTTCCGCACCAGCCTTTCGCTCGATCCCAGCGCAGACGTGAGCCTGGCAGAAGAAATCGATCTTCAGCGGCTTTATCTGGATATCGAGATGGCTCGCTTTCCGGACCGCCTGACAGTCGAGATCGATGTGCCCGCCGATCTCGAGCAAGCGCGCCTTCCGGCGCTCCTGCTCCAACCCCTGGTCGAGAATGCCATCAAATATGGCGTTTCCAAAAGTCGGAAGGCAGTCGTCATTCGGATTGAGGCGCGTCGCACCGAGCAGCATCGGATGACTGTCGAGGTCAGCAATCATCTGAAGCACCGAGGCAAGGAAGAACTACCTGCCGCGACGCATGAGGGCACGGGGCTGGGCCTCACCAATGTCTCCCAGCGGCTTGAGGCTCGCTGGGGAACTCGGGCGAGCTGTCGTTATGGGCCAATGTCTGGAGGCGGGTACAAAGTGTCGTTGACGATGCCGGTGGAAACGAATGTCTGAGTTCAAACCTCTTCGCGTACTGATCGCCGATGACGAGCCGCTCGCTGCGGAGCGCCTTCAGCTATTGCTGGCCCGTGCCGAGGGTGCCCAGCTTGTTGGCACCGCAAGCGATGGGGACAGCGCGACGAGCCTCAGCGATGCGCTTCATCCCGATGTCCTGCTGCTCGACATCGCGATGCCTGGCCTCGACGGCATTGGCGTCGCCAAGGCGCTCGCCGGACAGAGCCCCTCCCCTGCCGTCGTATTCGTGACGGCCTTCGACCAGTTCGCAGTGGCCGCGTTCGAGGTCGAAGCAGTCGACTATCTGATGAAGCCGGTAGATCCGATGCGGCTTCAACGTGCGCTCGATCGAGCGCGCGCCTATCTCCATCATCGGGACACCCAGCCGGCGCCCGGCAAATCCTCTCAATGGCTGGAAGAATTCTGGGCATCTGACCTTTCCGGACTTGTCCGAATTGCGTCGCGCGATGTCGATCGAGTGTCCGCCGAGCGCGATTACATGCGGCTTCATGTCGGCCGCCGGAGTTGGCTGATCCACCATTCGATGGCGGCCCTCGAGGAAGGGCTCAACCCGGAGCTGTTCGTGAGGCTTCACCGTTCAGCCATCGTCCGAAAGGACTTCATCGCCGGCTTCTCCCGCAATCCGTCGGGCCGGTGGATCGCTCGCCTTTCGGACGGGACGGAACAACCCGTCGGTCGGCTTTACTCTGACCGGGTCAGGGCGATCGCCGGGCGCTAGCCGCCGGCGCGCGTGCCACGGTCGACTACGGCCGCCAGGGCAACGTCGTGGGTGACATTCCCGACGGTGCGAAAGATGTCGGGCACCATTTCGACTGCAACCAATAGTCCCAGCGGCGCAATCGGCACTCCAAGCGCCAATGCAATTGGCGCGATCGAACTGATGTAGCTGACCTCACCGGGAAGGCTGACTGCACCGTAGCTCATCACGGCGCCCACTGCCGTCGCTGCGATCATCTGCGCGAGGCTCGGCTGTAGGCCCAGCCAATGCGCCACGTAGAAAGCCACGGCGACGTTCATGGCCGGTCCCGTCATCCGGTAGAGCGCTACCGCGATGGGGAGGGTCACATCGCCGACCTCTTCTCGGATGCCGATCGAGCGCGATGCCGTCAGCATTGCGGGGAGCGACGCCAGCGACGAGCGAGTCGAGATCGCTACCGCCTGTGGCGGGATGAGTTCCCGGGCAAATCTGCCGAGTGGGACCCCAGCAAGAAGCGGCGCCATCGGATAAGCGATCAACGTCACGAGAATGCCGATAGCCGAGATGATCGCGACATAGTGGCCGAGGCCCGCAAAGGCAGCACCGCCCGCCGCCGAACCGACGGTGAAGGCCAAAGCAAATACTCCAAGCGGCGCGATCGCGAGCACCCAGGCGATGACGATAAGCAAGGCTTCGGCAACGCCGTCGAAAAGAGCGACCACGGCCTTGCGGCCGGTCTCTGCCACTCGGGTCAGGGCAAGCGCGAAGACCGTGGAGAAAACCGTGAGCGGCAGGATGTCGCCGTTGCTCGCCGCGGCGATGACATTCGATGGTACGATGCCTTTGAAAAAGTCAGCGACTCCCGGAAGCGGGCCCGATGCTGTTTGCTCAACATGTCCAAGAGCCACTTGGAGGAGTTCGGCCGTGCTTCTCGCGAGCGGAAATAAGTGGGTCAGAAGCACCGCCGCCACGGCCCCGAAAACAGCCGAAGCGGAACAAAGGACCACGATCCAGAACACGGCTTTACCGGCAATCCTTCCGGCGTGAGCTGCCTCGGCGCTCTTGGCAATTCCGACCACGAGCAACGCCACAACCAGGGGAATCACGGTCATCTTGAGGGCGTTAAGCCACAAGGTTCCGATGAACGATGCGACGGCCAGGGCGTCGGCTCGCGGAGCTTCGGCGAGTTGCCCGGAGAACATGCCCGCGACGATCCCGAGGACGAGTGCCGCAAGAGCATAATAGGCACGAAAGTTGCCGGCGGCGTTTTCGGCCGCCGGCTTGGAGTCGGCTTTGGTCAACGCGGCTTCTTAAACTTGAAGACGAAGCGATCTGTTTTTCCGGCCACTTTCGGGTCGAACACCAGCAGGGTGTGATCGTCGGCCGGATTGCGAAGGACTTCGCTTAATCCAACAAAGACGAACCCGGCCCGCTTGAAGTCCGCCTTCACGACATTTGGATCGATCCGGTGAAACTTCTCGACCGTCGCTCGAGTGTCGCTGTTCGGATTGGCGATGTGGTCAATGACGCCGATGACCGCTCCCGGTTTCATGGCCGCATACACCGCCTTCAGGAAGGCGTTCGGATCCATGTGCGGGATCTTGTATTTATCGTTCTGCCAGTAGGTGTCGTGATAATTGTCGTTGAGGATCACGAAGTCGGCCGAATTCTTGGGTAGGTCAGGCGCCTCGAACGGCGAGCTGATGACAGAAACGTTCGGATATTTGGCTATCAGCGCCGCTGTGTTGGCCTTGGCCTTGTCGCTGTAGAATTGAGTCGGCTCCCAGATGGTATCGTGAGCCTTGCCGATCGCCGGGGCCATGATCTCGGCCCAGTAACCATTGGCTCCGAACAGATCGAGGACGTTCATTCCAGGTTTCAGCCCCAGGAATGCCAGCACTTGTCCAGGCTTACGCCCCTCATCGAGCTTCACATTATCCGGCCGCCGGTCGGGTGACGCCATGGCTGCGGCGACCGTGGTCGTTCGCGCAGCGGGTTTGGCGACCGATGGAGACGCGACGGTTAGAGCGAGCATGGTGGTGGCAAGCATGGTGAAGCGCATGGGTCTATCCCCCTCTAGGCTTGTGGTGTGCTTCTATTGCCGAAGGAATGCATGCGCCAGCCGTCACGGAAGAATCGTTGATCGGCGTTCCTTGTTCGATGAATGTCGGATGGCGAACAGAGCGCTTCATGGGTCTCGCTGACCCGACGGCAATCTGCGGCAGTCGCCAAAATTGCGCCCACGGAACGGCATCGCTCCGTGCATTCGAGCGTTCTTGCCCCGAACCATTCAATATCTGGAGCAAAACAATGGCCGAACATTCAGAGGCAATCAGCACTCTTAATACCCTTATCGCGACGACGATCGACAGCATCACAGGTTATGAGAATAGTGCGAAAGACATCGACAATCAGCGCTTCGGCGAGATTTTCCGTCAGCGTGCAACTGAGCGCCAGCAAGTTGTCGAGAGCCTCCGCTCCGAGGTCCGCCGCCTTGGCGGCGATCCTGAAGATGGCGGCTCGTTCCTGGGCAAGACCCATCAGCGGTTCGAGGATCTGAAGGCGGCAATTACGGGGCGCGACGAAAAGTCGATCATCAACGAAGTCGAACGCGGCGAGGATTACCTAAAGGACAAGTTCGAGACCGCATTGAAGGGCGATACGCTCAGCGGCGAGAGCCGGGCGGTGGTAGAACGTTGCTATCAGTCCGTGCGCTCAGGACATGACCAAATGAGCCAGCTCAAGCACGGGCTCGAGACACCCTCGCACACCTGAGTTCTGTTCAGATTTCCACCCTCATCCGGGTGGACAGCGGGGCGATCCTCAAGGCCAGCGGGATCGCCCCGCATGCTTTTAATAGCCCATCAGGGCGAGCACCTCGCGGCGGCTCCGCTCGTCTTCGCGGAAGGTACCCATCATCCTGCTGGTCGTCATCATGACCCCGGGAGTGGAAACGCCTCTCGCGGTCATGCAGGCGTGACTCGCCTCGATGACCACGGCGACCCCCTTCGGCTGAAGATGTTTCCAGATCGCATCGGCGACCTGTGCAGTGAGCCGTTCTTGTACCTGGAGCCGCCGGGCGAAGCCGTGAAGCACTCGCGCGAGCTTGCTGATTCCAACGACACGATCATTGGGAAGGTAGGCAATCGCTGCCTTGCCGATGATTGGCGCCATGTGATGCTCGCAGTGCGACTGAAACGGGATATCCTTGAGAAGCACGATCTCATCATAGCCACCAACCTCTTCGAAGGTCCGACGGAGGTGGACAGCCGGGTCCTCGGCATAGCCTTTGGCATATTCCCGCCACGCCCGCGCAACCCGCTTCGGTGTATCCAGCAATCCCTCTCGATCAGGATCATCACCCGCCCAGCGGATCAGCGTGCGAACTGCGTCGGCAACCTCGCCAGGGACATCGATCGGCGGCGCCGCCTCGACGAGATCGCCGTTGGCGGGATCCCCATGTTCACTCATGCGCGAAGCTCCCGCTCGATATCGCCTGCAACGATCGCCGCCTGCTCGCGAATATCGGGCACTGCGATGATCTCCCAAAACCGGCCCTTGGTCAGCGGTCCCATCGCCCATAGATGCTCGCCGGCGCGCGCGGTTCCCGAAACTTCGAGGCCAATGCCGAGCCGGTCGGGGCGGACGCTACCCGCGTCCAGCAAGCTGCGCAGCAACGAGTCCTTGGTGCGCTCGATCGAATGGAGTGGCCCCGTACAGTTGAACGCGTAATCGAATGTCGCCGACTGGTCGACCATCGTGCCACGCCTCCGGTAGATCACCTGCAATCCGCTTCCCGTCGCCTTCGCATCGACAATCCGCCCGGCGACGATTTCGAGTCTCCCGTCACCCACCAGCCGAGCAACGGTCCTCGCAACTTCAGGCGCTATGCGATGGCGGTGGACGTCCCACCATGGCCGCGCGTGCCGAAGGAAGCGACGTTGCTCGTCGTGCGTCAGGGCCTGCCAAAGCGCAAAAGTATGTGGCCGCAAGCTGTCCACGGCGGCTCGCCACCCGATCTGCGCCCCTCGGCGCCTGAGCCAGCGAAACAGGCCGCGAAGGCCGTCCGGGAGCGCTCCATCGACCGGCGCGGGCGAGAAATCGGCATGAGCGCGCGGGATCAATCCCCGGCGCGACAAGGCGACGATCTTGCCTTCAAATCCCACCGCATCGAGCGAAAGAACCAGATCCACCATCGTTAGCCCGGTCCCGACCAGAAGCGGCGAACCGCCAGCTGCGGCCAGTTCCGCTACGGCTGCTCGAGATTCATCACCCCAAGGATTGCGGATGAAATGAGAACCGACTCCAGCGAATGCGCGCAACGCCTCGGGTTCCTGGTTGCCGACTGCGAGCACGAGCGCCTCGGCGTCGACCGACGATCCTCCGTCGAGCTGGATAGCCCAGCCGTCTCCGCTACGCCGGGCCGCTACAGCTGTCTCGTGCCGGACCTCCACGTGACCACTCGCAACCGCCTCGTCGAGAATCTCCCCAAGATAGCGACCGAACAGCCTCCGCTGGGCAAAGCCTCGCGCTTCGCCGCCTTCACGTTTGAATCTCTTTGCGAAATGATCGGGCTGGCCCGCCCAGGCGCTCATGCCCTCGGCACGCACGTTTAGGAGATGCGCAGCTTCAGTCGTCGAATAAGCAACTCCGCGGCCCATTCTGCCGCTCCCGTCGATGAGCATCGACTTGATTCCCCGTCGGGCGAGCTGCGCCGCGAGGATTGTGCCGGAAGCTCCCCCACCGACGATCGCAACCGGCACTCGACTCTCAGATTTCGTAATCAGGCCACGCCTCCGGGTTCGATGCGCCCGCCCGCCGGCGCGTCATATGGTCGTGCATGTGGGTGACGGTCTTTCCGGCGGTTTGGGTGAAGACACCGGGGATGATCGCATGGATCAGGCAGGCAAGGCCTGCGCCGACGAGACGAAAACCAATCGCCACGGCACCAACTCCGTGCCCCGCCCAGCTCATTCCAAGCGAGCGTGGATGTTCGAGGAACAAGCGCCTGGCCAATCCTGCACGGTGCCCGGCGGTTTCCTGCGTTGCCATATGCCTCAATCCTCAAAGCAACTGGTGACCCCGACAGGATTCGAACCTGTGACCTACGGATTAGGAATCCGGCGCTCTATCCTACTGAGCTACGGGGCCGCCTGCTCCACCCGAATAGGGGCAGGCTGCCCACCAATCAATTGACCTGGGTGGGCGGAACGACCGGCAGCGGCAGCGGGGCAACGGGGATTCCGTCGTCCACGAGTGATTTCGCCTGCTCCAGCGTCGCGTTGCCGTGAACGAGCTCGCGCTCGACTTCGCCGCTATGCATCGCCCGGGCGGTCTCCGCGAAATTGTCACCAACCCAGCGCGAGTCCTTCAGCATCTCGGCCTGAACAGCTGCGAGCCTGGCGATCGGATTATGGGAACCCTTCTTTGGCACTCGGGGCGCCATCGGCGCCTTGGTGACCGACGTGGAGTGGCAAAGCGGGCATTTCACCAGATCCGCCCTAAGCTGACTTTCGAAGTCGGCACTGGACCGAAACCAGGCCTCGAAAGTCCCACAATCCTGGCCGCATTGAAGGTCGAAAACGATCATAAGGTAACCGGTTCCGGAATGGGTCGTCGGTGGTTCAAGGCCGGTATGCGCGAACGAACATCGGAAATGCGCTTGAGATCGATGTCCGCAAAGCCAACGCCTGTACCTTCCCCCATGTCGAGAAGCACTTCGCCCCAAGGATCGATCACTAGCGAATGCCCATAGGTCGATCGCCCATCCTCATGATGTCCAACCTGCGCCGCTGCGATGACGAACAGCCCTGCCTCGATCGCGCGAGCGCGCAGCAGCACGTGCCAATGGGCTTTGCCGGTCGGGACAGTGAATGCGGCCGGAACCGCAATCACGTCAGCGTCCGATTCCGCGAGACGGGCAAACAGCCCTGGAAAGCGAAGATCGTAACATATCGTCAGGCCCAGTTTCCCGACGGGCGTTCCATTGACCAGCACCACGTCCTTCCCGGCCGAGTAGACGTTCGATTCACGCCAGCTCTCGCCAGTCGGCAGATCGACATCGAACAGGTGAAGCTTGTCGTAGGTGCCGCGGATCTCGCCCTCGCGATCGATGATGAAGCTGCGGTTGGCGACCTTGCCATCGTCGACCAGCACCGCGAGCGAGCCAATGTGCAGCCAAATCCGGTGGCGGCGGGCGGCCTCGCGGCAGGCTGCCAGCACGACATCTTCCTCCTGAGGACGACGAACCTTGGCAGCGCGGGCCGAGTTGCTGTCGAGCAGTCCGGACATCTCGGGCGTGAAGAGCATCTCGGCTCCCCCTTCGGCAGCCTGCTCCACTGCCTCGACCAGCGCATGCGCATTCGTGGCCGGATCGATTCCTGTTGTCGATTGGAAGAGAGCGATCCGTGTCATGCCTGGATCATTGCATCCAATTTACCTGATCGCTCAAGCGCCAACAGATCATCGCAGCCGCCGATATGCGTCTCCCCAATGAATATCTGGGGCACGGTGGTTCGGCCGGACGCGCGCCGCACCATCACTTCCTTGTCAGGGCCGCCCCAATCCACCGAGATCTCCCTGAACGCGACCCCCTTCGCTTCGAGGAGCGCCTTGGCGCGCCAGCAGAATGAGCAGAATGTCTTGGTGTAGATCTCGACTGGCGGCACGAAACATCCTTTCACGCCGATACTTAAGCGTGAAGCTCAACGCATCAACTGCGAAGGTTTCACCACCCGCGCCCAGCTCACCAGTTCGATGCGCTCGGCGCCCGCCCGCTTCAGCGCCTTGGCGCACGCTTCAGCGGTACTGCCGGTCGTCAGTACGTCGTCGACCAGGATGACGGTCTTCCCTCGCACAGCCTCTCCTTTGCGTACGCGAAACGCGCCCGAAACCGTCTTGCGGCGCTGAATCGGGCTCATTCCCTTGAGCGGCGGCGTACGACGGGTTCGCTCGAGCGTCATCGGATCGCTCCGGATTCCCAAACGGCGCGAAAGTGCCTGAGCTACCAACGCGGATTGGTTGAATCCTCGGCCCCACAACCGCGAGCGATGAAGCGGTACCGGAACAAGAATTCTTTCGCCTTCATTGCCGATCAGCGGTGCCATGTAGCGCGCCATTGTTCGGGCGATCGCGATCTTGCGGCCATATTTCAGCCGGATCGCAAGACCGCGAGATAGATCGTCGTAGGCCACTGCCGCCCGAGTCCTGTCGATCCTGGGCGGTCGCGCCAGGCAGGCGCCGCAGGTTGGCTGCTCGGTCGCCTCCAACGGCAATCCGCAGGTGGAGCAGCCCGAATGCCCGAGAAACTCAATTCCCTTCCAGCACTCTGGGCAAAAGCTGTGGACCTCTTGGACGATGACGCCGCAGCCGGCGCAACGAGGCGGCAGCGCGAAATCGAGCGCGTAGCGCGCTGCCGAACGGAACAGGGCGGCAACCATGTCCGCTTGTCGCCTGTCCGCTGCCGGCGCACAAGCGCGCCGTGCGCCAGTTGTTCGACATGAGAATCCGGGAGATGCGGCGCGATCGAGCGGCACGAAATGGGGTCGAGCTCTTTCTCTACGAGCGCGCCTTCGCCGACTGTCTCGAACGGCTGGAGCTGACTCAACGGAGGTTTTCGCGCGCCCTCCTGGTTGGCTGTCCCGATCCGACATGGCCCGAACGTCTCGTCAAAGTCGCAGATCAGGTCGATGTACGGGATCCAGGGTCCCGCTTTGCCGAAAGATCCGCGGGTACGCCGTTAGTCGAGGATGCATGGCTGCCGACTGAGGCCGCGTACGATCTGGCGCTGGCAATTGGAACGTTGGACAGCGTGAACGACCTTCCTCTCGCGCTGCGCCTGCTTCGACATGCGCTTCAGCCAAACGCGTTGTTGATGGGCGCAGTGTCCGGAGGCGATACGCTGCCGCAGTTGCGAAGCGCCATGCGAGCAGCCGATGCGATTGCGGGAGCGGCGATGCCGCATGTGCATCCGCGTATCGAAGCTGCCGCCTTTGCCCCTCTGCTGGAGACAGCAGGTTTCAGTCGTCCCGTTGTTGATGTGGATCGGGTACCCGTCTCCTACCGTTCCTTTGAGCGGCTGATCGATGATCTCCGGGCGATGGCGGGGACGAATATGTTAACCGACCGGCCACGCTTTATCGGTCGCGCTGCCCTGGACGCAGCCGTCAAGGCGTTTACCGCAGCGGGCGAGGATTCCCGCACCGTCGAGATCTTCGAAATTCTACATTTCGCAGCCTGGACACCCAAAGAGACCTGAAGGCGCGTTAACCTAAGCCAGAAGAAGAGTTGTTAACCCACCTTCGGTACACCGGCTTCGTGGACGTGGACCAGAGGAGGGTGGCGTGATCGCTATCCGACATATTTTGCGCAAGCTCAGCGCTGATTCGCGAGGGGCAACTGCGATCGAATACGGCTTGATCGCCGCACTCATCGTCATCGCGATGATGAGCGGACTGCAGTCGCTTGGCGGTGGCGTCGGCGGCATGTGGGGCAAGCTGTCGAATACAACCAATACCTATATGCCGTGAGTGAGGGCGGAGCAGTCGTTCAGCTCCGCCGCGTCCCAAACACTACCAGTTTGACCTTCTGCCCGGGCTTGAGGCTGCTGTTCACGGCCAGTCCGTTCAGTGACAGGAATCGTTCGAGCTTGAAGTCGCGGTAGGCCATCCGGCTTGCCAGCGATTGCAGCGTATCGCCCGGTCTCACCGTCTCGATATGAATCACGCGCGGCCGGATCGCCGCAGCCTCCGCCGCTGAAATCTTCCGTACCGAGTTTACCATCGGCAGGAATGGCCCGAGCCCGTAGCCGGCGGGGGTCAGTATTGCGAAGTAATAGACGTGGGTCGGATCCCATTGGTAGGCGACCACACTTGCGTCCACCTGCCCGGAGTCAGTTGGAACCCTGATCGTCACAACCGCAACCGGCATACCGTTCACGCTGATCCGCCGCGCCGCAGGCAGCCGAAGCTGGTCTTCGCCACCGGTCAGGCGCTGGAACGCGTACGTGATCGCCTGATCGAGGTTCGGCGGCCCGGCGCGGAACTGTGCCTTTCCTGCTGAGCCGGACACGGTCACCGCGTCCGGAGCGTTTTGCATTAGGTAGCCCTGCGGTACCGTGAACTGGATGCGAAGATCGGGGTGGGTGAACGTCGCACCGTCGATGATCCCCTGGGTCGGGTCGTCGTCGACATAGAGGCCTTCAATCTCGCCCAGGAATTGCTCTCGATTCCGAATTCCGGTTCCGAGCCTGCCCGTGGCGCGAGCGGCCTCTAGCGCAACCTGCATCCTGTTCTCGTTAAGCGGATGAGTGCTGGCCCACTCAGGCGTTTGGCGATTGGCCTGCCCCTGCACCCGCGCCTCGAGCGCGCTTGCCCGGCTTAGGGCCGCCAGCAGCTCATATGAGCCCGCCGGGTCGTAGCCGGCCGCCGTCATGTAACGAATACCGAGCTCGTCGGCCTGATATTCCTGCTCGCGTGAGAATTGCAGAGCGTCGAGGATCGCGCGGCGCTCGAGGAATCCACCGAAGGGGTCGCCGCCGAAGATCGACCCCATTGCCCGGCCGATCCATCCGAGGGGACCGCGACTGACATATTGCTCACGCTGATGCGCGTGATTGGCGGCAACATGGCCCACCTCGTGGCCCAGGGCGAATGCAAGCTCCGACTCGTCGTCCATCAAACCAAGCAGCTGCCGCGTGACGTAAACATAGCCGCCAGGAACGGAGAACGCGTTCTCAACGGCCGAGTTAAGCGTGGTGAAGTGCAGCGCTTGCCCGGCATTGGCGACGCCCGAATAGCCTCCCACCCGCCTGCCCACGGCTTCGACATAAGCTGTGCGCGGCCCGGTCTCAGCGCCGCCCAGGGCCTGGACCATCGCTGCATTGTCGCGTTGAGCCTCCGCGACGTCGCGCGGATCGAGATAATGCAATCGCTGCGCTGCGGCTGGGCCGATCGCCAAGCCAGCAACAGCAAGCAGCAGGACCGTCTTACGCATGACAGCCATTCTTATTCCTCGTTCCTGACGAGAAATAAGCGCAGGGATTTTGAACGGCGAATTAAGGTGTGCGCGTCAGCCGATGGCGAGGAACTTCGCACGGCGCTGAGCGCGAAGCTCGTCAGGCCCCAATCGACCGCAGCCGTCCAGTTCCTCAATAAGTGCGCCCTTGAGTGCACCAATCGCAGCGTCCGGGTCCCGCTGAGCACCGCCAAGCGGCTCGTCGACGATCCGGTCGATGATCCCGAGCGCCTGGAGATCCGCGGCGGTAATCTTCATCGCCTCTGCAGCCTCTGCTGCCTTATCGGCGGTCCGCCACAGGATAGACGCGCAGCCTTCGGGAGAAATGACCGAATAGACCGCATGTTCGAACATCAGCACCCGATTGGCGCTGGCAATCGCGACTGCGCCGCCGGAACCGCCCTCTCCTACAATCGCAGCGATTATCGGCACGCCGAGGGCGAGGCACTCCTCGGTCGAACGAGCAATCGCTTCGGCCTGTCCGCGCTCCTCCGCTTCGACTCCAGGGAAAGCACCCGGTGTATCGACGAGGCTCACGACCGGAATGCCGAACTGGTCTGCGAGGCGCATGAGGCGGATCGCCTTCCGATAACCCTCCGGCTTGGCCATTCCGAAATTGTGGCGAAGGCGGGATGCGGTGTCGTCGCCCTTCTCGTGCCCCAGCAGCATTACGCGTCGCCCATCGATGCGAGCGAGCCCACCGACGATCGCTGGATCATCTGCAAACGCGCGGTCGCCCGCCAAGGGCATGAAATCATCGGCTATCCCTGCGAGATAATCCTTGAAATGCGGACGGTCCGGGTGCCGAGCAACCTGGGTCTTCTGCCACGGCGTCAGCTTGGCGTACGTATCGCGCAGCAGCTTCGTCGCCTTGGTCTCGAGGCGGCCCACCTCAGCATCAATATCGATGTCCGGATTGTTCGCGGTGTGGCGAAGGTCGCCAATGCGCTTTTCAAGCTCGGCGATTGGCTTTTCAAAATCGAGATAGGTTTGCATGAGCGAGGCGGGCCTAGGCGGAAGCTGCGGCCCGCGTCAACGACCGCGCGTCGCCAGCGGGTGACGGGTATTCACCAGTTCTACCAGTCGAGCGCTATCGACGTGGGTGTAAATCTGCGTGGTCGCGATATCGGCATGGCCAAGCAGCGATTGTAGCACTCGCAGGTCGGCGCCGCCGGACAGCAGATGGGTGGCAAAGGCATGGCGGAGGACGTGCGGACTGACCCGTTCCGGCGCGATTCCGGCCTCCGCAGCGAGTGCTCGAACGATCTGGAACAGCCGTACGCGGCTGAGGTGCGATTTGCCGCCCGGGAACATCCAGACGCTACCGCCCGGCGAGATGTCGAGCCACTCGGCGACAGCCTTCTGGGCCCGAGTGGAGATCGGGACGAGCCGGTCCTTTGAACCTTTGCCCCGCACCATCAGAAACGGTTGGCCCGGCCTGACAGCACCACGTGGAAGGCCTACGAGTTCACTGGCTCTAAGCCCTGAGCCGTAGAGCAGTTCCAGGAGAGCGAGGTTGCGCAGGGCAGCCAGCTCGCCGCTTGCGGCCCGATCCTCGGCTGCCTCGAACATGCGCTGAACCTCGCCGCCGTCCAGGATACGCGGCAGAGGGCGCTCGAACCGCGGCCGCGGCAGCGCAGTCGACGGGTCGTCATTGCGCAGCCGGTCGTCGACGAGGAAGCCGAAGAAGCGCCTAAGTGCTGCGGAACGCCGGGCCACGGTTGAGGGCGCCAGGTCCGCCCACGCGGCTCCCAGGTTGGAAACGTCATCGACCGACGCCTTTCCCAATCTTCCCAGGCTCTCGGCTGCGCGCTCCAGGTCGTTTCGGTAAGCGTCCAGCGTGTGTCGGGATGAGCCTGCTTCGGCGGCCATCATGTCGAGAAAGCGATCGACCAGAGCTCGGTCGTCGGGGCTCACGTCCGGGACAATGCCTCGGCAGCGATCATTCGAGCAGTAAAACCTTGGCCAGTCCGGTTCAGCGCGGCAACCGCATGGTACAGATGAGCCGAAGGTATCTTGTCGAACGAGGGCGTCTGAAAACCGGTCCCGGTCAGTACGAGCACGGTGCCGCCCTGCTGCCGGGCTGCAGCGGCGTCGATGACCCTCGTCCAGCTGCTGGAGTGCCCAAGCGCCAGCCCGTAGCGGCTGTTGAGCGAATTGGCCGTATCCGTGCTGATGCGGCCGAGACCCGCCAGGCCGGCGACCAGCAAAGCGCTTCGAAGATGATCGGCACTCTTGTCACGTTTGATGAAGCTATTGATCCGCCCTGTCCCGACATCGGCGATATTGGGAGCGGCGAGTGCAAGCATGGCCCAGCAGCGATCGCCGTCTTCGTCGTCCATCCGATTGACTATGCCGATCCAGCGCTCCGCAGCCTGATCGTAGCCGCCGGCGAGCATCGCGGAAATGAGATCGGGCGCATCCTTGGCGAACCTCACGTCCGGGGTGATCAATGTGGCCGCTCGTGCCGCCGCCGCACGGGTTGCTTCCTTGGTCAAACTGTCCTTGCCCGCTGCCAAGAGCTTGCGGATCGCGGCGACACGAGTGTCATCGTCTTTGCCGACAAACGCCTGCCGAAGCTGCCAGCTGTCGGTATCGGCCAAGTCCCCAGGATCAGTCGAGTCGTAGATCGATGAATAGAGGTCCACCATCGTTTGCGACGAAAAAACGCCCAGGCCCGCAGCGATCATTGCCGATGGCAGGCGCTGCTGGGCAGTTAGCAGCGGTGCCCGGGCTTCGAACGCACGAAGCTGCGGCGCCGAAGCGTTGATGAGCCGGTCGGGCGGCGCCATCCCGGTTGCCGTCGCAAGGCCGAAACGCCACGCCGTGAGCGAATCGACCGGATCCCACTCGATAGTCGACGCCCGGCCGTTGGCGCCGGCACCGACAACCTTCTCGGCCAGCGCAAGATCCACGCCCCCAATGCGCCCATATCGGCGCGCCTGATCGATCATCGCCGACGCGGAATCAGGCTCCCCGGCAAGTGACGAACACATCGCTTGAACGAGCCGCTCGATTCCCTGGTCATACTGATGGATACCGCTTTCCAGCGGGCACAGCGCCGCCGGGTCTGAAGTGGCCAGCGCGGTCTGGACCGCGACCTGCACCATCTTCGGCGTGAAGCGATCGGTATCGACTCCCGCGACCAGCAGCCTCGCGCCGTCAGATTCGCCCATCCGCAGCAGTAGCCAGGCGCGTTCAGCCGCCCAGTCGATCGGATTGACCTCCGCCGGCGCATGAAGTTTCGCGAGCAGCGCGTCTCGAAGCGCAATATGTGCCCATCGAGAGGCGAGCGGCGTATTCATACGCCGCATCAAGACCGACAGAAACTCGCCGTTCGCAGAACCCCAGGCATCGTCACCGAGGTTCGCGTTCCGAGGACTGAGCGGGCCGACGCTCCACGGGTCGCGTCGGGCCCACGTAGGGTATTCGGTGGGCGGCGCCGGTGGTTGAAGGTTCGGGCCGGCGCCCGAGACTTCCTCGACCGCACTCTCATCGGCGCCACTTCCAGAGGATGTGGCGGAGCTGGGTGCGACGGTGTTGGATTCTGCCGCAGGCGCCGGGGTCGGCGCGGGCTGCGTCGTCGCTGCCTGCTGCGCGAGCGCCGGCAAAGCGAGAAGAACGGCCGCCGACGCGATAAGAATGGTCTTAGTGCGCATTGCCCCCAGCGGACGCTGCTTGCGGCACCGCGACTTCAATCGTGTGAGTCGGCTGCTGCTTGGGCAGGGTCGATAGGAAGAAAAGGCCGCCGATCAAGACGACAAGGACGATGATGAGCACGATGAGGCGCGGCATGCAGCGGCTTTTGCCGAGCGGCGAAGGCGCTGTATAGTCCCTTGTAGTGACCGAATTGGGTAAGCGCATCGACCGCCCTGTGGTGTTGGTCGGGCTGATGGGGGTTGGAAAGTCGACGGTCGGGCGCCGCCTGGCCCGCCGGCTAGGCTTGTCTTTCGTGGACAGCGACGCCGAGATTGAGGACGCTGCCGGATATCCGGCAGCGGAGATCTTCGAGCGTTTCGGGGAGCAGGACTTCCGGGACGGCGAGCGCCGGCTGGTGGCCAGGCTGGTCGAAGGCGAGATCCGGGTCATCGCGACGGGCGGGGGCGCATTCGTGGATCCGACCACTCGCAAGTTGCTGAACGAACGGGCCATCACCGTGTGGCTGGATGCTCCGGTGGAGATTCTGGCCGAACGGACTTCGCGCCGCGACACGCGTGTCCAATTGCGAAATGGAAATCCAAAAGCGGTGCTTCAAAAGCTCGATGAGGAACGGCGGCCTTCCTATTCGGAGGCGCACATCCACGTGAAAAGCGGCGATGGGGCTCATAGTGACGTGGTCGAGGCCATCGTGACCGCCCTCAACAATTATCTCCAGTCGAATTCCTAGGCGGCGCTGCCGACTTCCTCGTCAGGCAAGGCTCGATCGGGAGTGAAGGCGCGCTCCCAGCCTGCCCTGATATCGCCGCTCTCGGCCTGCCGCTCCAGTCGCTCGCAGTCGCGCTGGCGATATTCGCGCTCGACGCGGTCAACTTCAGCCCCATCTATACCGCTCGCGCGTAGGGCAGCGCGACCCATCCGGACGGCGCTTTCGAACAGCTCCCGCTCAGCAAAGGCGATGTCGAGCTTATCCAGCTCGATCAGATGCAAACGATCGTAGGCGCGAACCATGATTTCCGCTTGCGGGAAGGCCTCCAGAACCGCGCGGAGGTTCTCGGCGGTCAGCTCGCCTTCCTCGTTATCATTGCAAAAGGCGATGACTCGCGCAGTGTCGGCGCCGGCCGCCCGCAGCAGGTCAAGCCGGACCCCGTCGCCGTAATAAACCTTGGTCCCGAACTCCTCGGACAGTTCGATCTGCTTCGGCTTCTTGTCGATGAGGGTGACGCCGATGCGCTTGGCCATCATCATCTGGGCGACCGTCTGGCCGAACCGGCCGTAGCCGACGACGATTGCGCTGGTCTCCGGCGACATTTCCGGCCCGTCGAGGTCGTCACGCTTGATCTCTCGTGCCTCGAGCCAATCGATGAAGCGCATCAAAAACGGCGTCGTGGCCATCGACAGGGTTACCACTGCGCCGAACAGGGAAGCCGCCTCAGGCGTAATCAACATAGCCGCGGCCGCCTGGGCGAATAGCACGAAGCCGAACTCGCCGGCCTGGCTTAGAAGTAGACCGAGACGGATGCTGCGTGGCCAGCGGCAGCCGAACACCCGATCGATCAGCGTGATAAGGATCGCCTTGGTGACGATGACGCCGGCCGCGATACCGACCACAAACAGCGGGCGGGCCGCTATCAGCTTGAGGTCTAGCAGCATGCCGACGGAAAGGAAGAACAGGCCTAGCAGGATCGATCGAAAAGGCTCGACGTCCGTCTCCAGCTCGTGTCGGTAGGGTGACTCGGCGAGGACTACGCCAGCAACGAAGGCGCCGAGGGCGGTCGAGAGGCCGAATTGACGCATCAGCGCGGCAGCACCGATCACGGTGAACAGACCGACGACCACGAACAGCTCGCGTTCGCCGAGACGCCCGACAAGACGCAGTGCCGGGTTGAGAATGAATCGGCCGAACGCCACCAGCGCAATCACGGCGATCACGGTGTAGAGCGCCAGCGTCCAACCGGTCGGCACGTTCGGGTCGGGCGGCGTGCGCGCCATCGCGGCGATGATTGTGATCATCGGCACGATCGACAGGTCCTGGAAAAGCAGGATCGAGAAAGCTCGCTCGCCCTGAGGGGTATTCAGCTCGTTTTCGGCGCGGAGCATCGGCAGCACCTGCGCGGTGGACGAAAGCCCCAGCGGAAGCCCTATCGCCAGCGCTGCCTCAGCGGAGATACCGAGGGCGAGATAAAGCAGAGCGCTGATGGCGAGGCCGCAGAGCGTGACCTGCAGCAGCCCGAGGCCGAAGATGTCCTTGCGCAGCCGCCAGAGCCTGCTCGGCTGAAGCTCCAGCCCGACAATGAACAGCAGCAGCGCGATGCCGATCTCGGAGACGTTCTGGATCGCTTCCGGCTCCCGGAACAGGCCGAGGACCGATGGGCCGATCAGCGCGCCGGCTACGATGTAGCCTAGGGTCGCCCCGAGCCCGAGTCGGCGGAAGGAGGTAACGAAAACGAGCGCGACGCCCAGCATTACCGCCGCATCCCGAAGGAGCGTGCCGGCTATGGCAGGCTGCGCATCACCCACAGGCGTCGATCGCCGCGAGCAGTGCTCTGAACGGCAGGAGGATTGCGCCGTGGCGGCCGCTGCGCTCGCGGGCGGGCGCGAGGGCGATCAGCGCCGGCCAGTGCGGCCGCTGATCGTGCTCGCCGGCAAGCCAACGGCTGAGATCGAGCATCGCCTCCGACACCTCATCATGCGTCCGGCCGCGACTGTGCCGTTCGAGCAGGACGGCGGACGCCTGGCCGAAAGCGCAGGCCTGCACTTGCATCGAGATGCGGTCGACACGCCTGTCGTGATCCAATTGGACCGTCATGCAAACGCGGCTTCCGCAGGTCGGCGAGCGGACCTCGGCGCAGCCATCCTCATGGTCCAGCGTGTGCGGCTCCTGAAGCGAAGCAGCCAGGCGCAGGATTTCAGTCGTGTAGAGCGGAGCACTCATTCCCGCCGCCATGTAGTGCCGTTCGGGCCATCCTCCAAAATTACGCCTTCCGCCTTAAGCTCGTCACGGATTCGGTCGGCAGCAACGAAGTCGCGGTTCTTCTTGGCCTCGGCGCGCTGAGCGATGCGTGCCTCCACGTCCAAACCGCCGCCGGACTGGAACCAGTCGGTCGCCGTGCTTTGAAGCAGGCCGAGAAGCCCGGCACTCGCCCTCAACGTGCCTCCTTCAAGGCTCGCCAGGCGCGACAAAGCGAGTGGAGTGTTGAGGTCATCGCGAAGTGCATCGACCACGCCGCTGTCAACCTGCCCCGCCTGCGCCTCGCCAGCTTTGCGATAGAGCCCGTCGAGCGTCGCCTTCGCCTGGCCGATCAGACCCTCGGTCCACGGCAGCGGCTGACGGTAATGTGCACTAAGCAACGCGAGCCGGAGTGTCTCTCCCTTGTGCGACTTGAGCAGTTCTTCCGGCGTGATGATGTTGCCGAGGCTCTTCGACATCTTCTCGGCCCCCATGTCGACGAAGCCGTTGTGCACCCAATAGCGCGCTAGCGGCGCGCCATGGGCGGAGCGGCTCTGAGCGATCTCGTTCTCGTGATGCGGGAAGATGAGGTCGAGACCGCCACCGTGGATGTCGATCGTGTCGCCGAGGTGCGCCTTGATCATTGCCGAGCATTCGAGATGCCATCCTGGCCGCCCTCTCCCCCAAGGCGAATCCCAGCCGATCACATTCGGTTCGCTCGGCTTCCACAGCACGAAATCGGCGGCGTCCCGCTTGTAGGGCGCGACCTCGACGCGAGCCCCGGCGATCATCTGTTCGCGGTCGCGCCGGCTGAGCACGCCGTAGTCCGGGTCGCTCGGCACGGAAAATAGCACATGCCCTTCGGCCGCGTACGCATGGCCGGTGCTCACCAACCGCTCCATGAGCGCGATCATGGGGCCAATCTCGTGCGTCGCATGCGGTGCGATGTCTGGATCGCGAACTCCCAGCGCACGCATGTCCTCGAGATAGAAACGCTCATAGCGCTCGGTGATTACCGATGGCTCGACCCCCTCAGCCGCCGCCGCTGCGATGATCTTGTCGTCGACGTCGGTGACGTTGCGGGCATAAACGAGGCTGTTCTCGCCATATTCGTGTCGGATGAGGCGGGTCAGCGTGTCGAACACGACCGCCGGGCGAGCGTTGCCGATGTGTGCGCGGCCGTAGACGGTGGGTCCGCAGACATACATGGTGATGCGCTTCGGGTCGCACGGAACGAAGTCGCGCTTCTCTCGCGCCAGCGTGTCGTGGAGCCGGATCATCGCGGTGGAACCGGCTGATGCCGTCGGGCCTGGACCCAATCGACGATGCTGCGCCCGCTGGCATTGAGCAACGGATAGGTCCGCGACTTGGTCATCCACTGCGGCCGCTCCGCCTGGGGACCGTAGACCATGTCGGTGGCTAGATTGGCTAGCAGGAAGAAGAGCGTTGCGCCCAGCAGACCTTTGAGAGCTCCGAAGCCTCCGCCCAGGACCCTGTCGAACGGACCCAGCACGGCATGCCGCCGAGTCCTTCTCCCGATCGAACGGGCAAGAAGCTTCACGATGACGAAAGTCGGGATGAACAGGATCGCGAAGGCCAGCACTGCCGCGGCCGCCGAGCTGGTCTTGAAGCTGCTTTCAATGCCGGTCCACAGCTGCGTGTGAAACAGCTTCAGCATGGCAATCGCAACGATCCACGCGAACAGTGAGATCACTTCGTGAACGAAACCGCGCACGAAGCCGACGGCCGCCCCGCCGAACAGCAAAAGGAACACAAAGACGTCGAGTGCAGTCACACTTCGGCGCTAGCCGAGCGCCCCAGTGGATGAAAGCCCCGGCTAGTCGAGGATCGGTTTGTACACCGCGACGCGAGCCGGCGGCGCGACCCTCATCCGCGTGAGGCTGAACGCCGCCGCGATCAGCGCCGCGATCGACGCTGCGAGCATCAGGTGCGGAGCGATGCCGACACCGGAAAGGTGGAAGGCTGCCCCAACGGCGACAGCGCCGGCAGTCTGTCCAAGCAGCCTCGCCGTGGCGAGCATCCCGCCAGCAGCGCCGGAGCGGGGCTTCGGCGCCGAGCTGAGGATCGTTCGATTATTTGGCGATTGAAACAGCCCAAAGCCAAGCCCGCACACCGCCATCCGCCACGCAATGTCGAGATTACCCGGCGTCGTTCCCATGCGCGAGAGCATGAACAGACCGACGGCAAAAATTGCCAGTCCCAGGCCGCCGAGCAATCCGGCATTCACTCGATCGGCAAGGCGTCCGGCAAAGGGCGCCGCGATCCCGACCGCGATCGGCCACGGCGTCATTAACAACCCGGTCGCGATCACCGACCTGCCAAGCACGCTTTGGAACAGGAACGGCAGCGCGACATAAGCCAGCATCTGCGCCGCGAATGAGATCACGGAGGTGCTGATCGATAGAGTGAAGATCGGGATCCGCAGCAGGTCGAGCGGAATCAGTGGCCGTGCCTCACCCCACTCGCGCCAGACGAGCACCCCGCCGGCGAGCAGCCCGACCACGATCAGGCCCAGCGCAAGTTGGTTGCCCTCGCGCGCGAAATCCTCCGCGCCAAACACGATGCAACCCATCATCGCGGCGCTGAGCAGCGCGGAGGCCCAGTCGAACGGCTGACCGTGCCCATGCGGGTCCGGCAATGACTTGCGACCGACGATGAGGGCCGCGATGCCGATTGGAAGGTTGATCAGGAACAGCCACGGCCATGAGGCCACCCCGAGGATCAGCGCCGCCAGCGTCGGACCAGCCGCGGCCGAGACCGAAAGGACCATGGCATTGTAGCCGATGCCACGGCCCAGCATGTCCGCTGGATAGGTCGCCCGAACGAGCGCCGCGTTCATGCTCATGATGCAAGCGGCCCCGATACCCTGAAATACGCGGGCAGCGATCAGCAAGGTCAGCGTGCCGCCGAGGGCGCAGCCGACCGAGCCGACAGTAAAAATCGCCAGGCCCGGGATATAGATGCACTTGTAGCCGATCCGGTCCCCCAACGCCGAGAGCGGGATCAGCAGCACGGTGATCGTCAGCTGATAGGCGTTGATGATCCACACCGACATGCCTGGCGACGCGCCGAGCTCGCGCGCGATGGTCGGGAGCGCCACGTTCGCAATCGCGCCATCGAGCACTGCCATGGTCAGCGCCAGCCAGATGCTGACCACCGACCAGTAGCGCCGCGGGATCGGCAGGCCGTCCTGTTGCTCGGCTGCGGGCGTTGGGGTTTCGCGATTCACGTGTACGGGGTTCCTTGGCGGCACCCCTAACGAACCGCAACCCTCAGTGGATGCTAAGGCTGTTAACTCAATGCGGGGCGACGGACTACGGCGACCAAGCTGACGCCGAACGGCATCGGAAGGCGGCCGACCATGCCGGCCTCCATCCCGAATATCTTGTTCAGCGTCGCGTTCACCGGCGCGCTCGGCAGCTTATCGTCAGAAGTTTCCCGCTTCAGCGCCTTGCCGACGATCCGGGCCGCGGCCACCAGAGGATAGAGCAGGGTATTGAAGTAGCTCAGCAGCTCAACCTCAAGACCGCTGCGGAGGAACAGCTCTTCCAGCTGCTTCCTGGTGTAGCGGCGGAAATGATGGTGAGCGGCGTCATGCGCGCTCCACATCCAGGGGTTTGCCGGAACCGTTAGTAGCAATGCGCCGCCGGGCTTGAGACGCCGGTGAATGGCGCGGAGCGAAGCCAGGTCGTCGGGGACATGCTCCAGCACATCGAGCAGCGCGACGAGATCGTAAGTGTCACGCTTGAACATCGAAAGGTCGGGGAGTTTCGCTTCCTTCACCTCGCGACCGAGACGCTTGGTCGAGAGCGCGCGGGCGCTGGAATCGAGTTCGCTTGCGTCGACTTCACCGAATTTGCCGAGCATCGGCAGGTTATGTCCGGTGCCGCAGCCCACTTCGAGCACCCGGGCGCCCTTGGAAGGCCGCACGACGCGCCGGATCAGCTGTTCAAGGATCCGGCGGCGAGCGAGGAACCACCAGTGGTGCTGGTCGAGCTCGGCCATGCGGTCGAAAACGGCGCGTTCCATTCAACTTCCCCCGGTTCGGAGCCCTCATTTGAGGCCAAGAAGTAAACGTCTCGTAAACCATTCCACCCTAGCCTCGCTGTCGAACAGGGAGGTTCATGTGTCCGCTCGTCCGCGAAAGAAGCCGGTGCTCGTTGCCTCGCCGCTGGTCGGGGACCTGAACGCTCAGCTGGTGAAGCGAGGCGTCGTTGCGCCCCTGCTGTCGGTTGTAGTCCCGGTGAAGAACGAGGAGCACGGCATCCTTCCCTTCGTCGAGCGCGTTGGATCGATCCTCGAAGATGTTTCGAACGGCGAGGGCTGGGAAATCCTGTTCGTCGACGACGGCAGCACCGACTCCACCCTCGCGGCAATCGTTGCGGCGAACCAACGCGATGGCCGGGTGCGCGCCCTCTCCCTCTCCCGCAATTTCGGCAAGGAGGCTGCACTCAGCGCCGGCCTCGACCACGCCCGCGGCGCGGCGGTGATCCCGATGGACGTCGACATGCAGGACCCGCCCGAGGTGCTGCATGAGATGGTGGCCAAATGGCGCGACGGGTTCGAGATGGTGTTCGGCGTACGCCGTTGCCGCGACAGCGATCCATTGCCCAAGCGGCTGACGGCAGGCCTCTATTATCGCGCACATAATTGGGTTTCGTCCGACAAGATCCCGGAGAACGCCGGCGATTTCCGCCTGCTCGACCGCAAGGTCGTCGAAGTCATCCGCGCCCTTCCCGAGCGCAACCGCTTCATGAAGGGGCTGTTCGCCTGGGCCGGCTTCAAGCAGTCATCGGTCGAATATGACCGGGTCGAGCGGGAGACCGGCACGACCAAGTTCAACTATTGGAAGCTGTGGACGCTGGCGCTCGATGGAATCACGTCCGCCTCGACCGTCCCCTTGCGGATCTGGAGCTACGTCGGTGCACTGGTCGCACTTTTCGCGATCGGGTTCGCTGCGTGGCTGGCCGTCGATACGCTCATGTTTGGCAATCCCGTGCCCGGCTACGCCTCGATCATGGTCTCCGTGCTGTTCCTCGGCGGAATCCAGCTGATCTCGCTCGGGGTGCTCGGCGAATATGTCGGCCGCATCCTGACCGAGACGAAACAGCGCCCGCTATACGTCGTGCGAGACACGGTTGGAATTGAATCGCAGGTGGTGCGCTAGCGTCCCAGCACCTGATCGACGAGCTGCCGCAGGTTGGTGAATTCAGCGAGCCGAAGTCCATCGCTGGCCTTCGTTCCCCGTGGACCCCAAGCGCCCTCGAAACCGAGCTTGGTCGCCTCCTTGAGCCGCAGACTGGAATGAGCGACCGGCCGGATTTCTCCCGACAGAGCGATTTCCCCCAGGACCACGCATTCGCTCGGCACGGGCCGCTCAGAAAGTGCCGATACCAGCGCCGCTGCAACCGCGAGGTCCGCCGCCGGGTCGCTCAGCCGGTATCCGCCGGCGACATTCAGATAGACCTCCGCCGTCGCGAAGCTGAGGCCGCAACGGGCTTCCAGCACGGCAAGGATCATCGCCAGCCGTCCGCTGTCCCAGCCCACGGCGGCCCGCCTCGGCGTGGCGCCGGTCGCAAGCCGCACGGTCAGCGCCTGGATCTCGACCAGCACCGGGCGCGTGCCCTCCATCGCCGGGAAGACGCTGGTTCCGCTGACAGGCTCGCCGCGATGGGTGAGGAACAGGGCCGAAGGGTTAGGCACCTCGGTCAGCCCTGCGCCCTCCATCGCGAAGACCCCGATTTCGTCGGTGCCGCCGAAGCGATTCTTCATTGCGCGAAGGATGCGATACTGATGGCTACGCTCGCCTTCGAAGCTCAGCACGGTGTCGACCATATGCTCGAGCACCCGCGGGCCGGCGATCGTGCCATCCTTGGTGACATGGCCGACCAGCACCATGGCCGATCCGCGTTCCTTGGCGAAGCGCACGAGCTCCTGCGCCGAGGCGCGAACCTGGCTGACGGTGCCTGGTGCCCCTTCGATCAAGTCCGAGTGCATGGTCTGGATGGAATCGATGATGAGCAGCGCGGGCGGTTCACCATCGCCGACCGTGGTCAGGATGTCGCGCACCGAAGTCGCTGCCGCCAACCGCACCGGCGCTCCGCCGAGGCCTAGCCGAACCGCGCGCAGCCGCACCTGCTCGGCCGATTCCTCGCCCGAAACATAGACGACCTTGTGCCCTTCGCTCGCCAGCCTCGCTGCGACCTGAAGCAACAACGTCGACTTGCCGATACCAGGATCGCCACCGACCAGCATCGCCGAGCCCGGCACGATTCCGCCGCCGATCGCCCGGTCGAATTCGGCCAGTCCGCTCGGAAGGCGCTCCGGAAGCGCAGCGGGCGTTTCAAGCCCGACCAGTGGGATGACCCGGCCGCCACCCTGAAGATTGTGCTTCGCGGCGAAGATGCTCGAAACCTCCGCGCTCTCCTGAACGAGCGTGTTCCACTCAGCGCAATCGGCGCACTGGCCCTGCCAGCGGGAGGATACCGACCCGCAGGCCTGGCAGACATAACGCGACTTGGGTTTGGCCATGCGCCTTGCGTAACTGATCCCGTTTCGTTCTCCTAGCCCGAAACGAGCGGCGGGAGGGCAGACCGGGTCGAAATGGCCTGATATGCGGTAAACATGAACAGCATCGCGCTAGCTCCGATCGGCATCCTGCTGATGGTCGCCTGCCTGATCGCGATGCTGTCGCGTCGGCTGGGGCTGCCGTACATTGTGGGACTGGTCGTCGCCGGCATTCTCATCGCGCTCCTGCCCAATGCGCCGGACATCCCGTTGTCGCGGGACCTGATCTTCAACGTGCTGCTTCCACCGCTGGTGTTTGAAGCCGCGCTCCAGCTCGACTGGCGACGCTTCCGCCGCGAGCTGCCGCTGACGCTCACGCTGGCCTTTCTGGGCGTCGCAATTGCCGCAGCTATCGTTGCGGGCGGCATGCACTGGCTAATCGGCTGGAGCTGGATCGGGGCTGCGCTGTTTGGGGTGTTGATCGCGGCGACCGATCCCGTCTCCGTTATCGCCGCCTTCCGCGAAATGGGTTGCCTCCCGCGGGTCTCGATGGTGGTCGAGGCCGAAAGCCTGCTCAACGATGGCGTCGCAGCAGTCGGATTCGCGATCGTTTCGGCGGTCGCCCTCGGTGCCACCCCCACTATGGTGAGCATAGTGCCTGGCTTCCTCTGGACACTCGGAGGCGGGATGATCATTGGCCTCGCGGTCAGCGCCGCCACTCTTTTCATCGCCGGTCGGACGAACGACCCGCTGGTGGAAATCACGCTAACGACAGTCGCCGCCTATAGCTCGTTTCTAATCGCCGAACATTTCCACGCATCGGGGATTATCAGTGCGCTCGCAGCGGGATTGCTGATCGGCAGCTTTGGCAACCGCTTCCTCTCCGATGAGGGTCGCAATCGGGTGCACTGGGCCTGGGAATATTTCGCATTCCTCGCCAACAGCTTCGTGTTCATCCTGATTGGGATGAGCGTCGCCAGCCAGCCGCTTCACCGCCTCGGCGCGGCCGCCGCCGTCGCGGTCCTGCTTGTCCTCGCTGGTAGAGCACTGTCTGTCTATTCGCTCGCCAACCTGTTCCACTGGTCGCGGTGGAAAGTGCCGGCATCGTTTCAGCACGTGCTCTTCTGGGGCGGCCTTCGCGGGGCGCTCGCATTGGCGCTCGCACTCGCGATCCCGGCAGATGTGCCGGAACGATATCCGATCATTCTTACCGCCTTCGTGGTCGTCGCCTTTTCGATCCTTGTTCAGGGCCTGACGATGCCGCGGCTAATCGGCCGGCTGGCCCTCGCCGATAAGGAGCCGGAAGGAGCGGTTGCCGCACCGCGGCACTGAAGCTACCCGCCTTGATGTGAGCCTCGTTCCCGAACCGCTGCGAATCCCCGCATTCCGCTATTTCTGGCTGGCCCGATTGACCTGGACCATCGGCAGTCTGGCGATGGTCATCGTCATCGGCTGGCAGGTGTATGACATCGCCCGGCACACGATGGGCCTGAAGGAAGCGGCCTTCCGGCTAGGGTTGATCGGGCTGGTGCAATTCGTCCCGCTATTTCTCCTGACCCTGGTCACCGGATGGACGGCGGACCGGCTGGATCGGCGATGGATCGCGCGGGCCGCGGTAGCGCTCGAATTCGGCTGCGCCGTCTCGCTCGGCTGGCTGGCCTGGAGTCATTCGACTACGCTCATCCACCTCTACGTCGTCGCGGCGCTGCTGGGGGTTGGGCGAGCCTTTGCCGGACCAGCGCTCGGGGCACTCGCGCCCAACCTGGTGCCCAGAGAGATCCTGCCACGCGCAATCGCGCTTTCGTCGATGTCGTGGCAGACCGGCGCGGTCTTGGGCCCTGCGCTGGGCGGTTACCTCTATGCCTTCGCGCCCTATGCCCCATACGCGGTCAGCGCCGGGCTGTTCGCGATCGCATTCGGGGGATTGCTGGCGATCCCGCCCATGCCCCGCACCGGTCTCGCCCGGGACGTCAATCCGTGGAGACAAATGGTCGAGGGCCTCAAATATGTTCGCCACAACCGGTTGGTCCTCGGCGCCATCAGCCTTGATCTGTTTGCGGTCCTGCTGGGCGGGGCGACGGCGATGCTGCCGGTGTTCGCCCGTGATGTGCTCCATGCCGGGCCCGAGGGGCTGGGGCACCTTCGCGCCGCCCCAGCGGTCGGAGCAACATTGACCGCGGCCTTCTTCTCGATCCGGCCACTGAAGCACAATGTCGGCGTAAAGATGCTGAGTGCTGTCGCGGTGTTCGGCGCAGCAACCGTTGTCTTCGGCTTCTCTCGCTGGATGCCCTTGTCGCTAGTCTGCCTCGCCCTCCTTGGAGCAGCAGACATGTTCTCAGTCTACGTTCGCCAATCGCTAATCCAGCTGTACACGCCGGACGAAATGCGCGGGCGCGTCGGTGCCGTCTCGTCCCTGTTCATCTCAGCCTCCAATGAGCTGGGCGAGACCGAATCGGGGTTTCTCGGCGCCTTGATCGGACCGGTTTCCGCCGTGATCGCTGGCGGGCTGGGAGCGATTGTCGTGGTTTTTCTGTGGTCGTGGTGGTTCCCTGAATTGCGCCTTGCAAAAAGCTTCGACCCACCCGATTTGCGCACCTCCCCATAGAGGAGTCCCGCGCATGAAGGCCGCCAATATCCTCGAGACGATCGGCAATACTCCGATCATCCGGATCAACCGGCTGTTCGGCGATCGCGCCGAAGTTTGGATGAAGTCCGAGCGCGCCAATCCGGGCGGATCGATCAAGGATCGCATTGCGCTGGCAATGATCGAGGACGCCGAGCGCACCGGGAAGCTTAAACCTGGCGGCACGATCATCGAGCCGACGTCCGGTAACACGGGAATCGGACTGTCGATGGTCGCCGCGGTCAAAGGCTACAAGATAATCCTCGTCATGCCGGACAGCATGAGCGTGGAGCGCCGGCGCCTGATGCTTGCTTATGGCGCGCAATTCGAGCTGACCGATCGGGCCAAGGGCATGAAGGGCTCGGTCGAGCGCGCTACGGAGCTGGTCGCCGAGACCCCCAACAGCTGGATGCCGCAGCAATTCGACAATCCCGCCAATGTTGATGTTCACCGGCGCACCACAGCCCAGGAAATCCTGCGTGATTTTGCCGATAATCCAATCGACGTGATCATAACTGGGGTCGGCACCGGCGGCCACATCACCGGTTGCGCCGAGGTGTTGAAGCCCGCGTGGCCGAACCTGAAAGTATACGCGGTCGAACCTGCGCTTGCTCCGCTGTTGAGCGAAGGCCGTGCCGGGCCTCACCCGATCCAGGGGCTGGGCGCGAATTTCATACCGAGCATTCTCAATCGCGACGTTCTCGACGGAGTGATCGACGTCGACGCGGAAAAGGCAAAGGAGATGGCGCGTCGCGCTGCCCGCGAAGAGGGTCTGTTGATCGGTATTTCTTCCGGCGCGGCTTTGGCGGCAGTCGATCAGAAGCTGCCGGAACTGGGTGAACGGCCCAGAATTCTGACCTTCAACTACGATACCGGCGAGAGATACCTCTCGGTTCCGGACTTCCTGCCCGAACAAGGTTAATCGCGCGGTAGCTACGCTCGTAGAGGCCGGAATTAACTCGGCCGCTGTACTCCTCTGCGTTCGCCTTGTGGGGCCGTCCCCTTCGAGGCTCAGGTGGAGGCCTATGCGACGCGCCATGTTCGGACAGTCGTCCGAACTCGAACTTCACACTCCTGCTCGCGCTTCGGCGCGCGAGGCGCTGTCTTTCGACCTCGTGGATCATTCGGAGAGCGCCGACCTCACGCTTGCCGAGCGGAGGCTTGGGGGATGGACTTTCGCGCCATGGCTGCTCCTCGCCGGCCACTTCGCCGTAGGCATTGGATTGTTTCTGGACGCCCGTTCCCAGGCCGGCCTCGGCGCACTCGCCAAGGGCAGCATCCCGCTCGGTTTGGCGCTCGCATTCGACCTTGCCGCCGGAACCGTGATGGCGCTTTGGAAGCGCTTGCAATTTTCGCCCCACAAAGTGGCACGCATCATGTGCGGCTACATCGCCGCGACCACCACCTTTTGGGCTCTTGGAGTTGCCGCCTGCGGATCATTTCATGCGGTCGATTCGATCCTTCTGCCGGTTTCGCTCGCCTGCGGCTTCTTCCTTGCGTCGATCGTCACGGTGCCCTCGCCTCCGCTGGCGGTGATCAATTCGATTGTCGCGCTATCGACGACGATCCTCGCCTCCGGCGATCCGGAGGTGACCCTCACGATCGATCTCGTCGCTCTGCTGATGGTCGGATACAGCATTCTGGTCACCCAAAAGACGCTGTACGGTGGACGCCGGCGCCTGGGTCTTGAGTTCCAGGCCAAGAAGTCCCTCAACTTCGTCGAAGAATTCGAAAACAGCGGCCGCGGCTGGTTTTGGGAGACCGATTCAAAGGGCACGCTCTCGTATGTTTCGCGCCAGTTGGCGGACGATTTCGAATGCGAGCCTGAGGCCCTGCTCGGCCGTCAATTCACCGATTTGCTGTCGGTCGATTCGGGAATCGACTCCCTCGAAGAACGAAAGACCCTCGGCTTCCATCTGTCGGCCCGCTTCCCCTTCTCCGACGTGGTCGTGCGCCCGGCAAGCGAGCAGGACGTTCACTGGTCGCTTTCTGGCAACCCAATCTTCGACGAGCGAGGGCGCTTTCTGGGCTTCCGAGGAATCGGTACGGACCTCACCGAGCAACGTCGTTCGGAGCGGGAGATCTCGCGTCTAGCGCGCTTCGACTCGCTCACCGGCCTCCCCAACCGGGCGATGATGCGTCAAACGCTGGAAGAGGCATTGCGCAACGCCGCCCATCGGCAAAAGGGCTGCGCACTATTCATGATCGATCTGGATCGATTCAAGAACGTCAATGATACGCTCGGACATCCTGTCGGCGATGCCCTGCTCCGGCAGGTGGCAGATCGCCTGAAGTCGGTGATGGGCAATCATGGCCAGGTTGGCCGTCTGGGCGGCGACGAGTTCCAGGCCGTACTCCCTGGCGCGGCCGAGTTCGGGCTGCTCGAGTCCCTCGCGCGTACTTTGATCGAGCAGGTCTCGCGTCCGTACGTCATCGAGGGTCATCGTGTCGCAATCGGCGCATCGGTGGGAATCGCTATTGGCGATCCGGGCCGCGCGAGTGCCGATGCGCTGGTTCGCAATGCTGACCTGGCACTCTATGCCGCCAAGGCCGACGGCCGCGGCAAGCATCGGCTTTACGAGCCTTCGATGCACAGTGAGGCGGCGGAACGTCAGCTGCTCGAGAACGATCTCAGCCAGGCGATCGAGCGCGGCGAGTTGGCAGTCTATTACCAGCCAATCGTCAGAGCCGCTGAAGAGGAAATCTCCGGCTTCGAATCGCTGGTGCGCTGGACCCACCCTGTCCGTGGCGCGATCTCGCCGTCCAAGTTCATCCCGCTGGCCGAAGAGGCTGGGCTGATCGGCAAGATCGGCGAGTGGGTGCTGCGTACCGCACTCGAGGAAGCCGTCCACTGGCCCGAGCATGTTCGCGTCGCGGTCAATCTGTCGCCGCTGCAATTCAACGATCCAAGCGTCGTCGACATGGTCCGACGGCACCTCGAAGACACGGGTGTTCGGCCGGACCGGCTTGAGCTCGAAATTACTGAAGGCGTGTTCCTCGCGGAGGGCGCGTCGACCGATGAGACTTTCACCAAGCTCAAGAAGCTCGGCGTACGCCTGGCTCTGGACGATTTCGGCACGGGCTACAGCTCGCTGGGCTATCTGAAGAAAGCGCCGTTCGACAAGATCAAGATCGATCAGAGCTTCGTTCGCGGCGCATCTTCCTCGACGAACCGGAACTCCGCCATCATCAGGGCCATCGTCACTCTGGCCGAGACTTTGGGGATGGACAGCTGCGCCGAGGGCGTCGAGACCCACGACGACCTTCAGCTGATCCGCGAACTCGGGGTCAGCATGATCCAGGGCTACATTTTTGGGAAACCCTGTGCGGCGCAAGCGGCACGCGAGATTGCCAACACGCCCACCACTTTAATGGCCGCAGGTTTTGCCTGCGTTCGCGAGCCGCGCCATCGGTTGATGCGCCGCGCCGTGGCTTCGATCAATGGCGAGACGGTCGAATTGAAGCTCCGCAACATCTCGTCGATGGGTGCGCTGGCGGAGTGCCAGGCTTCGGTCGCGCCAGGGACCGAGATTGCCATCGACATCGTCGGCGTCGGACCCGTTCGAGGCGTGGTTCGCTGGTCGCAGTCGGGCCAGTTCGGCCTTCAGTTCGAAGGACAGTTCGACCTCGCCCGGCTGGCGCCCAAGCGGGAAGCGCCAAGCCACGTCAACATGATGCGGCCTAGTTATCTCGACCATGTGTCGAAATCGGAGCAATCCTATAGGCCGGCGAACCGCCGTCCGTCCGCTCGATCCTTCCCATAAAAATCATCGAAATAGACGATCGACGTCCCGCTCGGCACCGCCGTTAAATAGGTGATGTAGAGCGGCACCGGCTGGGGCAGGTCGACTTTCTGCTCCGGGTGTGCACCCTTCGGGCTTGGTGCTCGACCGTTGAACAGCCAGCGTTCGAAACGGGCTGCGTCCTCGAGTCGAACGCAGCCGTTGCTTTCGAGTCTCGCGGCGTCCTCGATCTTCTCCTTTTCGGGCGTGTCGTGAAGCCAGATTCCCTCGCTGTTAGGGAACATGAACTTCATCTTTCCCATCGAGTTTGCGGGGCCCGGCCGCTGGCGCAACTTGACCTGCACGCGACCTGCAGCGACGGCATGCCAATCGACTGACATCGGATCCAGGACGCGCGCGTTCGGCCCGAACTGATCGACCAGGTCATAGCCCCTCTTCGTAAAATAGGCGCGCCCCTCCTTGAGAATGGTCGGAGCGAGCTTGCGCGAGGTGATGTCGGGCGGTGAATTCCAATAGGGATTGAGCGCGACGTAGCGGATGTAGGCGTTCATCATCGGCGTTTGCGCAACCGGATCGCTGCGACCGGCCACGACCCGCATTGAGTCCACCACCTGGCCATTCTCGTACATGTAAAGCCGCGCCGCGGGCGGATTGACGATCACGAATCGGCCATTGCCGGAAGGCAAAGCTCGCGCCCGCTCCAGGTTCAGCGACAGGAGACGCTCCTGGTAGGCATTGCTGTAAAGGCGGCTCGCGATCGCCTGTCGGAGCTTGGCATAGATCGGGTTCATCCAACCCATCTGCGCCACATAGTCGCTGAGCGACGACGCATGAGCGGCGGCATTCAACAACTCCCCGGCGGACGGAGCCTGAGGTTTCAGTTCCTTGTCCACATAGATAATCCCCACGCCCGGATCGCGCTTGATATCCCGGGCGTAGGTCACGAAAGCCTGGCTCAGCATCGCTTCGGCGCGTTGCACGGCTCCCGGGCTGCCTCCACGGGCATCGGCCAGCGCTCCCTGGAGCGCGCGCACATTGTATCGCTTCGGGTTCACATGATCGGCCTGTGCAGTCGCGAGGAGCTGGATCAGTTGCTGAGCGGCGGCGCCGGCGCCGGGAGCGAGCCACAGCGGCGCCCCGCCGCGCGAGCGGTAGAAATCAGCGATATCGGAGTCGAAAGCTGCCGGTGCCTGGGAGCGCGCGACGGCCGGAGTGCCAATGACCAGCGGCATTGCCGTCAAGCCAGTGCCGAGGAGACAGCCGGCTGCAAAGATCCTGTTGAGCGGAGCCATTCCGCCAAAGAGCTTACCCATTTTGGTCCTTCATCCCTGGTTCGCGACTGGACGGCGCAACCGCCTCAACGCACGAATGCCGGAAGGGTCTTAAAAGGGGAAGCGCTGACCCGTTCCTGAACCGCCAAAAAGAAAGGAGCGCCGATCAACGGCGCTCCTCCCTTATCCGTGTTCTCAATCGTTTAGCGTCGATTGATGCTCACGTTGTAGACCTGGCCATTCATGCCAACGTCGCAGCGGAAGCTGAGATCGGCACCGGCTGCGTAACCGTAGCCTGTCGCCCCGTAGGCGCCGACACCGTAGGGGCCGTAACCATTATTGTAGGCGTAGCGACCACTGGTGGCGAGGCCGCGGACGCGGACCGTTCCGTTGCCACGCGGCACCGCCTGCGTGACCGACAGGACCCGACCGGTGGTATTGGCGCCAAGCACCGCGCCCAGGATGCCGCCAATGCTCGTCCGGTTGTAGAGCCGGTTCTGGACCGCGGCACTGCACTGCTGCGACGCCATGCTGGTGTTCGCGGCATAGCCGTAGGGCTGAGCATAGCCGCGGTTGTAGTTGTAGCCGTAATTCTGGTTGTAGCCGTAGTTCTGGTTATATCCGTAGTTCTGGCCGTAACCGTAATATTGCGCGCTGGCGGGAGCGGCGGCTGCAATCGCAGCAACACCGGCACCCAGGCCAAGCAGTTTCTTCGTCATAAGCATGACTAACCTCCGTCAGATGAACTGAACTTCCTGACGGATAAAACGCCCGGGACCCTCTTGCGGCCCGGCGTTCGTCCTATGGCTGCTGCGAGTCGTCGTGCGAACCTGAACAGGCCACTACATCAACTCTTCCGAGCCATGAGGCGCACGTCGAACGCCTATTCCGAAATTTCTAAATGTCAGAAGTTACCCAGAAACTCGTCGATCGCCGCGAGTGCGTCGGGCTCGTTGAGTTCGGGAGCATGGCCAATGTTCGGCACGACAGCCAACCGCATGGCCGGCGCCACTTGCTGCATCTTTTCGGTGGTCTCAGCGGTAAGAAGATCGCTCTTGCCCCCCCGAATGACGAGCAGCGGCTTTTCGGCCAGTGCCGCGAAAATGGGCCACAGATCGACGTGCGGTGTTGGACCGCTCGTCTTGAACGGTTCGGCGATCGCCATGTCGTAATCGAACCGGATTTCGCCGTTTTCTTCGCGGCAGTTGCGTTTGGCCATCCGGACCCAGTCTTCGTGGGTATAAGGATCGAACGCCGACTTCTGATTGGCCTTGATGACCTCCGCGGCTTCATCCCAGTTCGCAAAGCGTCGGTCGGTCCCGACATAGGACAAGATCCGGTTGATGCCGTCCGGATTCACGTCCGGACCAACATCGTTGATGACCGATGCCGCTATATATTGAGGCGTCGTCGCAGCGATCGTCATCGTCACCAGTCCACCGAGCGACGTCCCCACGAAGATCGCATGCTCGATCTCGAGCTGGTCGAGCAACTGGCGAACGTCCCCGGCATAGATGAGCGGATTGTAGCGCAACGGGTTCGGATCGAAGTCGCTGTCCCCTCGGCCGCGGAAATCGAGTGCGATCACCCGAAATCGAGGGGAATAACGTTCGGCGAATTCGGCAAAGTCGCGCGTGTTGCGCGTCAGTCCATGGAGGCAAAGCAACGGCGGTTTGTCCGGCGCACCGGCATAATCGCGATAGTGAAGCCGAAGTCCGTCGGAGACGGTGAAGTAGCGATCCTCGAAACTCACTGGTTGAACCCCCGCCGCCAAACCCTGCTCATCGCATTCGCCACGTGGACTTCGTCAGCATCATCCCAGACTGCGAAGCGCAGGCCCAGGAAAACGTTTGCACCCATCATTGCCCAGGCCAGCACATCGAGATCCTTGTCGTTGTAACTTACATCGATCTCGCCCTTTTCGCGCGCAAACTTCAATCGGGCGGCGATACGCGTGGCGGTAGTCTCATAATGCTCACGATAAACGCTCGGCTCCACGAACTCCGACTCATCGATGATCCGATAGATGTCACGATGTTCGTGGGCGAAGCGCAGAAAGGCCTCTAGCGCCAATCGCTCACCGTCCAGGGCGTCGGCGGCATGGCCCAAGACGGGTCCCACAGTGTCCCGTACCTGAGCCGACATGTCGCGCACCAGCGCCTGGAACAGCGCCTCCTTCGAATCGAAGTAAGTGTAGAAGGTGCCGAGTGCGACACCCGCTCGCTGAGTAATGCCGACGATGGAACTCTCGGCAAACCCGCGTTCGCCGAACTCTTCCCGGGCAGCGTCCAGAATTTTGCGAAGGGTTCGCTCGCCACGAGCGGTCCGCGGCGCCTTGCCGTCGCTGGCCGCGCTCGCGGCTCTCGGCAGCGCCTCCTCTTCCAACTTGCCCCCCATTGAATTCCCCTACCGCGCCAGTCTGCAATCGCAAGTTGAAACACGGTTCAACTTTCACTATCGCCGAATCCAACGACCGGCGCAACCTCGCGCTGGAAGGGGGAGAAACCAGTTATGCGCGTCACCTTCGAACGCGCCGCTTTGCTCGGCAGTGTTGCCGCCGCGGCGCTTTTCACGATTCCTACTGCAGCTGTTGCTCAGGAAAATCCGGCGAGCACGCCGGCGGCCGCAAGCAACGCCCAGACACAGGCCGCTCCCGCAACAGGCAGCGATGAGGGTATCGTGGTGACTGCCAGGCGCCGCAACGAGCTTCTGCTCGATGTCCCAGTCGCCGTTACCGCTTATTCCGGTGAGCAACTCGACCGGCGCGGCGCGCTCGACATCACCGATGTGGCCGCCACGACGCCGAACGTGACGTTGGAGGTGAGCCGCGGCACCAACTCAACCCTGTCGCCCTTCATTCGCGGCATCGGCCAGCAGGATCCCGTCGCGGGCTTCGAGCAGGGTGTCGGCATCTACCTTGACGACGTCTATCTGAACCGCCCGCAGGCCGCGGTACTCGACATTTATGACGTCGAGCGGATCGAAGTGCTGCGTGGCCCTCAAGGGACGCTTTACGGTCGGAACACCATCGGCGGCGCGATCAAATATGTGACTCGCCGCATCCCGACTGACGCCGCGCACATGAGCATCCGGACAAATCTCGGAACCTACCGGCAGGCCGATCTCATCGTTTCGGCGTCTACGCCGCTCGCCCAGGGGTTGGCGCTTGGGGTCGCGGCGGCCAGATTGAGCAATGGCGGCTTTGGCAAGAATGTCACGACTGGTCAGCGCAACTACAACAAGGACGTCTTCGCAACTCGCGGTACCTTGGAGTTCGCGCCCAACGACAACGTGTTCGTGCGACTGTCGGGCGATTACACTTGGGATGATAGCAATCCGCGCGGTGGCCACCGGTTGATCAACAGCCTTTGCACGACACTGTGCGGGCTGAGCTCGGCTACCGGGCCTTCGAATGTCTTCGATACCGCCGGTGGACTGAACGATCCGCTGCAAAGGGTACGCGCTGGCGGTGTTTCGCTATGGGGTGAGTTCGGCCTGAACGACTGGCTGAAGTTCCGGTCGATCACCGCCTATCGGAAGGACAAGAGCTTCACTCCGATCGACTTCGACGCGACGCCGGCTGTCGATGTCGATGTTCCGGCCATCTATCGGAACCGGCAGTTCAGCCAGGAATTTCAGCTGGTTGCGGACAAGGGCCCGCTTCAGGGCGTCGCCGGCCTGTATTATCTGAACGCCAACGCCTTCGACGTGTTCGACGTGCGTCTCTACACGACGGGCGCGCTTCTCGGGCTGCCAGGCTTAACCGCTGCTACTCGCGGCAATGTCGACACCAAAACGTGGGCCGCGTTCACGGATGTGACCTACAACTTCTCCCCCCAATGGGCAGTCTCGCTCGGCGCGCGCTATACGAACGACCAGCGTCACGCGACCGTGTTCCGTGAGACGCTTTTCCGTGGCGGATCGCCAGAACTTGGCGGTTCGGATGGATTCGGGGTTGGCATTCCCGCAGGTGCAGCCGCGATTACGTCGAACTTCGACGGCAAGCGCACCGACAAGGCGTTCACGCCGCGCGCTTCCATCAACTTCAAGCCAAACCCCAACAACAACCTGTATTTGAGCTACTCGCGAGGCTTCAAGGGCGGTGGGTTCGATCCGCGAGGTCAGAGCACCGCCTGCATCGCGCCCACGGGTGGAGCGTGTAATTCCCAGCAGCTTTATGATTTCATGGCCTTCGATCCGGAGAAGGTCGACAGTTATGAGGCCGGGTGGAAAGCATCGCTCTTCAAGCGGCGCCTGCAGTTTGCCCTCGCCGTCTTCCAGGCGAACTACAAGGATGTGCAGATCCCGGGTTCGTTCGGCGCCGTGATCAACGGCGTTCCGAACTTCGTTGGCGTGACCACTAACGCCGGCAAGGCGCGGTTCCGCGGCGTTGAGCTCGAGACGAACTGGCGCCTTGCTCAGGACATGGCCGCCGCGGGAGATCGCCTGAGCTTTGCCGGCACGGTCGGCTACCTCGACGCGAAATATCTGAATTATGTGACAGTCGTGTCGTTCGACCCGATAACGCACCTGCCGCTGGCGAAGCCGATCACCCTCGACCTCTCCGGCTTCCGCAAGATCCAGAACACGCCGAAGTGGACGTTGAGCGGTACGCTTGATTACACGACGCCGGCTTGGGGGGGGCACCTCGATGTCAACACGACCGTTGCCTACCGCAGTGCGAGCCAGCAGTTCGAGCTCGCCATTCCTGATCTCGACCAGGGCGGATTTGCACTTTGGGATGCAAATCTTGTCTGGCGCTCGCCGGGCAACCGCTACGAATTCGGGATTCACGGCAAGAACCTGGCAAATAAAAAGTACCTGGTGTCGGGGTACAACTTCCTGGGTCAGGACCCCTACACCGGCGCATTCATCAATACGAAGACGGGTGCGCCAGGGATCAGCTCGACGCTCGGCCTGACCGGAGTGCTTACTGGCTATTACGGGAATCCCAGGCAGATTTTCCTGTCGGCGGCGGTCAATTTCTAAACCGCGAAGCGGATTTCTGCAGACCCCAGGGGCGCCAGGGATGGCGCCCCTTCTTTTTGCCCTCCCGACCCCTTGCAGGCTGCAGGAATAGGACTATATCGGCTTCATCCGACAAATAGACGGCTCCGCCGCACGGTGACGTGCGCCCCGGGGCTTTTCCCGTCCTCTCCGGGACAGGGTCCGAACAGCGCACGGACCGCAAGCATTGGAGAGGGTAGCGGGGCAGCGCTCCACAAATGACCGGCATCCGGGCCGGGAAACTTAGCGGGGGCGCCTCTCGTGCGTCTTCGCATAGCGCAGGGAAGCACATGGCCACCAAAGCGATCGACGCACCGCGGAAGACCACGAGCGGGCTCAAGACCAACTCGCGGCGAATCCGCAAGATTTTCGGCAACATCCACGAAATCTCCGAAATGCCGAACCTTATCGAGGTTCAGCGCGAGAGCTACGAGCAATTCCTCCGCTCGGACCCGAAGACGGGCTACGTCTCGGGCCTCGAGAAGACGCTCCGCTCGGTGTTCCCGATCGTCGACTTCGCCGGCACGGCGCACCTCGACTTCGACCATTATGAGCTCGAGGAACCGAAGTACGACACCGACGAGTGCCGTCAGCGCGGGCTTACCTACGCCGCGCCCATGCGCGTAACTTTGCGCCTGACCACCTTTGAGATCGATCCGGAGACCGAGGCCAAGTCGGTGATCGATATCAAGGAGCAGGACGTCTACATGGGCGACATGCCGCTCATGACCATGAACGGCACCTTCATCATCAACGGCACCGAGCGCGTCATCGTTTCCCAAATGCACCGTTCGCCGGGCGTGCTGTTCGACCATGACCGCGGCAAGACCCACGCCAGCGGCAAGTTCCTGTTCGCCGCGCGGGTCATCCCGTATCGTGGCAGCTGGCTCGACTTCGAGTTCGACGCCAAGGACATCGTCAACGTCCGTATCGACCGCAAGCGCAAGCTGCCGGTGACCGCCCTTCTCCATGCCCTCGGCATGTCGAGCGAGGAGATCCTCAATACCTTCTACAAGACGGTGACCTACGGCCGTGGCAAGAACGGCTGGCAGATCCCCTACTCCGCCGAAGCATGGCGCGGCCAGAAGCCGACGCACGACGTCGCCGACGCCGACACTGGCGAGGTGGTGTTCAAGGCCAATGAGAAGATCACTCCGCGCCGCGCCAACCAGGCGGCCAAGGACGGTCTCAAGAACCTGATTATCCCGACCGAGGAAATCTTCGGCCGCTACTCGGCCCACGACCTCATCAACGAGAAGACCGGCGAGATCTATATCGAAGCCGGCGACGAGGTGACCCCGGAGAACCTCGAGAAGCTCGACAACGCGGGCGTCAAGTCGCTCGAACTGCTCGACATCGATTTCGTGAACACGGGTCCATGGATCCGCAACACGCTGAAGGCAGACAAGAGCGAGGACGGCGACAGCGCGCTGGCCGACATCTACCGTGTCATGCGTCCTGGCGAGCCGCCGACGCGCGAGACTGCAGACGCGCTTTTCTACGGTCTGTTCTTCGATCCTGAGCGCTATGATCTTTCCGCGGTCGGCCGCGTGAAGCTCAACATGCGTCTTGGCCTCGATGCCGAGGACACCGTCACGACGCTTCGCAAGGAAGACATCCTCGCGGTCGTGCAGGAGCTGGTGAACCTCAAGGACGGCAAGGGCGAAATCGACGACATCGACAACCTCGCCAACCGGCGTGTCCGCTCGGTCGGCGAACTGCTCGAAAACCAGTATCGCGTCGGTCTGCTCCGCATGGAGCGTGCGGTGAAGGAGCGCATGAGCAGCGTCGACGTGTCGACCGTCATGCCGAATGACCTCATCAACGCCAAGCCGGCCGTTGCCGCGGTTCGCGAATTCTTCGGCTCGTCGCAGCTTTCGCAGTTCATGGACCAGACCAACCCGCTGTCGGAAGTCACCCACAAGCGCCGCGTTTCGGCGCTCGGGCCGGGCGGTCTCACCCGCGAACGTGCGGGCTTCGAGGTCCGCGACGTGCACCCGACGCACTACGGTCGCATCTGCCCGATCGAGACTCCCGAAGGTCCGAACATCGGCCTCATCAACTCGCTCGCCAGCTTCAGCCGGGTGAACAAGTACGGCTTCATCGAGACGCCATATCGCAAGGTCGTCGACAACAAGGTGACCAATGAGGTCGTCTATCTGTCGGCGATGGAAGAGGCGAAGCACACGATCGCCCAGGCCAATGCCGAGATCAACAAGGACGGCACCTTCGCCGAGGAGATCATCTCGGCCCGCCGCAACGGCGAGTTCCTGATCGCTCCGCGCGACCAGATCACGCTGATGGACGTGTCGCCGAAGCAGCTGGTGTCGGTCGCGGCCTCGCTCATTCCGTTCCTCGAGAACGACGACGCCAACCGCGCGCTGATGGGTTCGAACATGCAGCGCCAGGCGGTGCCGCTGATCAAGGCGGAAGC